>PMCN01000296.1 GCA_003154135.1 Acidimicrobiaceae bacterium | reverse complement strand
TGCGGGTCGAAGTCGTCGTAGGTGAGCGGCAGCTCGGTGGGCGTGAGCGCCGAGGCCTGGATGCTCGGGATGTCGTCGGGGCGCATCAGGATGGGACGGTGGGCGTAGCTGCCCACTTCCATCGAGCCCGACGACTGGCGCTCGTAGCAGAACGTGTCCATGTCGCGGATGATCGGGTAGGCGAGCTCCTTGCCCGACTGCTGCAGGATGTCGATCGGGCCGACGTCGGCCATCTGGTGCACAGCGGGCGTGAGCGGGATGTTGGCCCCGGCCATGCGCGCGATGCGCGGGCTCCACACGCCGCAGGCCACCACGACGTGCTCGGCCTCGATGCGACCCTTGTCGGTGACGACCGCGGTGATGGTCGGCCCGCCGGGGCCGTCGGTGGTCTCGAGGTCGAGCACCTCGGTGTTGGCGAACACCTGCAGCGCACCGCCGGCGAGCGCCTCGTTGCGCATCATGGTGCCGGTGGCGAGCGAGTCGACCACGCTGACGCTGGGCGTGTAGTAGCCGCCGAGGAGGATCTCCTCGTTGATGAANNGCCTTCGCCGAGGTCATGCGGCGCTTGAACTCCTCGAGGCGCTGCGGCTCACGAGCCACCTCGATGCCGCCGCAGGTGTTGTTGAGCCCGGCGTCGACGTACTGGTTCTGGCTGTCGATGGTGAGGAACGCCATCTCCTTGTTGTGATCGGTCGGGAAGATGAAGTTCGAGGCATGGCCCGTCGAACCACCCGGGTTCGGCAGCGGACCCTTGTCGAGCAGCACCATGTCGGTCCAGCCGAGGCGGCTGAGGTGGCCGACGAGGCAGTTGCCCACGATGCCGGCGCCGATGACGACGACCTTCGCGTGTGTCGGGAACGATGTCGAGGTCGACGGGACTTCACTCATTGCGTTCTCCCCAGAGACAGAGACTGGCCGATGCCCAGCCGGTGATATATCATTACCATATCACAGCCACCATGTCACTCAGCGACCGCGCCTACGAGGAGATCCGCCGCATGATCGTGCGGCTCGACCTCGCGCCCGGAGCCGTCATCCGCGAGGACGAACTGCAGACCACGCTGGGTCTGGGCCGCACCCCGATCAGGGAGGCGCTGCAGCGCCTGGTACGCGACCAGTTCGTCACCGTGCTCCCCCGCCGCGGCATGTTCGTCAGCAGCATCGACGTGGGCGAGCTCACCATGCTCTACGAGACGCGCGCCATCCTCGAGCCCTACGCGATGCGCCTCGCCGCGGCTCGCGGCACCGAGCACCACTGGTGTGAGATGGCGTCCGTGCTCGAGCGTGCCACAGCCACCAGCAGCCCTGCCGAGCTGATCGAGATCGACCGCCGCTGTCGCGAGCTGGTGTGGGAGGCGGCCGACAACCGCTTCCTCACCGACACGCTCGACATGCTGTACGCGCAGAGCGATCGGCTGTGGCACCTCTACCTCGGCGACGTGGCCGACCTCCACCTGATGATCGCCGAGCATCGCGACATCCTCGCCGCGCTTCACGACGGTGACGCCGACCGCGCCGCGCACCTCATCGAGGCGCACATGCGCACCTTCAACGATCAGATCCGGGCCGCCGTGCAACGCCGACTCGACTCCCCCCTCACCCCCTGACCCCGCTCCGAGTGGCTGAGCCCCGCCCGAGTGGCTGAGCCCCGCCCGAGTGCTCACTCGGACCCCGGGGCGGCGACGACCCACTCGGGTGGCGGCGGGGTCAGATGGGCAGGTCGCCGGTGGCGGTGCGGGTGGTGCCGTGATCGCGGTAGGCGCCGATGGTGCGCTGGGCGATGCGCATCTGGTGGATCTCGTCGGCGCCGTCGGCGAAGCGCGCCCAGCGTGCGTGCTGGTACATGTGCGCCAGCGGTGTGTCGGTGCTGTAGCCGAGTGCGCCGTGCACCTGGATGCTGCGGTCGATGACGCGGTTGAGCATGTTGGCCACGAAGTGCTTGGCCATGCTCACCTCGCTCTTGAAGTCGGCGCCGGAGTCGATGAGGTACGCGGCGTGCAGCACCATCAGCTTCGACTGGTAGATCTCCATGCTGCTGTCGGCGATCATCCACTGGATGCCCTGCTTCTCGGCCAGCACGCTGCCGTGGGAGTAGCGCTCGAGCGCCCGGCCCACCATCAGGTCGAGGGCCGTCTCGGCCTGGCTGATCCAGCGCATGCAGTGGGCCAGGCGGGCCGGCCCCAAGCGGTACTGACCGAGCATGTGGCCCTGCCCGCGACCGCCCAACATGTTGGCAGCGGGGATGCGCAGGTCGTCGATGACGATCTCGCTGTGGCCGGTCGCGCCGTGCATCGTCTCGATCTCGCGCACCCGGTTCCAACCATCGCTCGGCAGGTCGACGATGAACGCCGTGTTCGCCGCCTGCGGCAGGTCGGGGTTGTCCTCCGTGCGGCAGATGAGGATGGCGAACTTCGCACGACGGGCGTTGCTGATGAACCACTTGTGACCGTTGGCCACCCACTCGTCGCCGTCCTGCACTGCTGTGGTCTTGATGAGCGTCGGGTCGCTACCGGCCACCTCGGGCTCGGTCATCGCGAAGCAGCTCATCGCGCTGCCGTCGCACAACGGTCGCAGGTACTTCTCCTTCTGCTCCGGCGTGCCCCAGTGCAGCAGGGTGTGCATGTTGCCCTCGTCGGGCGCCTGGCAGTTGAGCACCCAGGGACCCATCGATGCCTTCGCCGCCTCGGCCTGCACCATTGCGAGCTGCACGTGGCCGAGGCCCATGCCGCCCCACTCCTTGGGCATGTGCGGCATCCACAGGCCCGACTTCGCAGCCTTCTTGCGCATGCCGACGAGCACGTTGATGTACTCCGAGCGGTCCTCGTCGCGAAGCTTCGCCAGCTCCTCCTCGCCCGGCTTCACCACGTCGTTGACGAAGGCGCGCACGCGGATGCGGATCTCCTCGAGTTCGGGGCTGAGGGTGAAGTCGATGGCCATCCGGTCACTGTACGTTCCGGCTCCAGGCCCGTTCGGGGTCGGAGCGACCGCCGCTACTCCCCTGTGTGCAGCGCTCCGTCGTGCGCCAACCGGTCGATCTCGGCGTCGCTGAGACCAACCTCCGACAGCACCTCCCGGCCGTGCTCGCCCAGCATCGGGGCCGGACGGCGCACGCTTGCCGGCGTGGCCGAGAACCGAACCGGCGGCGGCACCTGCCGGTAGCTGCCGGTGCGCGGGTGCTCGGCCAGCGGGAGCTCGTCGACCAGCTCGTCGAGCGTGCGCACAGCGCCCGCGGGGATGTCGTGGTCGTGGCAGAACTGCACCCAGAACGAGGTGGTGCGAGTGGCGACGATGGGCGCCACTGCGGCGTAGAGCGCGGCGGCATTGACGTTGCGGCGGCGCGCACTGCGCGTGCCGGCATCGCCCACCAGATCGTGGCGACCGCCCTCGCGGAAGAGATCGTCGTAGTTCGCGGCCGAGTACGGCAGCACAGCGATCCAACCGTCGATCGTGGCGAACGGCCGGCGATCCGGGGCGAGGATGCGTGGGTATCCGGCCGGACCGTGCGGCGGTTGCGGAACGGCCGCGCACCCGTGCTCGACGAGGGTGAACGACGTGAGCGCGTCGATCATCGGCACCTCGACGAACTGGCCCTCGCCGGTGCGTTCGCGGTGGAACAGCGCAGCCATCACCGCGTAGACGATGGTGAGTCCTGCGACCTTGTCGGCCACGAGCGTGGGAGCGAGCGCCGGCACACCCTGCTGCAGCTCGAACGCATGGGCGATGCCACAGCTCGCCTGGATGACGTCGTCGTACGCCGGCTTGTCGGCATCGGGTCCGTCGGAGGGCCACCCCTGCGCCTGACACATCACGATGTCGGGCCGCACCTCGCGGACGGCGTCGTAGCCGAGTCGCAGACGCCCCAGCGGGCCTGGCCGCAGGTTGGTGATCAGCACGTCGCACGTCGCCGCGATGCGAAGCAAGGCCGCTCGGCCATCGGGATGCTTCAGGTCGAGGCACACGTTGCGCTTGTTGCGCAGCAGGTTGAGCGACACGCCCGACATGCCAGGCACCGGCCTGGCACCCATGATGCGGTTGGTGTCGCCCTTCGCGTCTTCCACACAGATGACGTCGGCACCGAGGTCGCCGAGGATCTGGGTGGCGTACGGCCCCATGATGACGGACGAGAGATCGAGCACGCGCACACCGGTGAGTGGTCCCGTGGGCGAAGCGAGGTCGGTCACGGCTGCGAGTCTGCCCCGTAGCGCTCGTTCCAACGAGACAGGATGCCCGCCCCCTGCTCGTACGCCCGCGGGTAGCAGCGTCGCGCCCGTTCCACGTCGAACAGCTGGTCGGGTCGTCGAGCCAACTCGGCGATGGCGTGGTTGGGGCGGATGAGCCACAGGTGGCCGCCCGAGTTGGCGGCGCGCCACTCACGCATCTCGCGTCGCAACGAACGCTCCGTCAACCTGCCTGCGGGACCGAACATCGGACCGGCGATCGGTGCCATCACCAGCAGGTCGCGCGCAGGGTCGGCGAGATCGGCAGACACCATCGAACGAACCCCACCGTCGACGTAGCGGTGCCCGTCGATGCGGTGCGGTGCGAGCAGACCCGGCACCGCCGACGACGCGGCGACGAGGTCGGCCACCGCGTGATCCGCGCCCGACAGCACCACCCGACGGAGCGTGGGCAGCGAGCACACCACCGCCCGCATCAGCGGCGCGCGCTGCTCGCCGAAGATCTCGGCTGCAACCGACCGCAGACGACCGCTCCTCGGGTCCGGCACGCGGGGGACGTCGTCGCCCAGCACGTCGAGTGCCGTCTGCCACCTGATCCCGAGGCCGATCGCCGCTGCCGCCCACGAACCCGCGGAGGTGCCGAGCGATGGCGCGAGGTCGAGCCGTACGCCGCCGTCGACGAGCGCCTCGCTCACTCCCAACAGATATGCGATGCCGAACAGGCCGCCTCCGCCGTACGAGACAGCGAGCGAGTTCGTGGCGACCATGACGCCCTCCTCACCCCAGTCAAGCGCAGCGCGCCGGCCAACCCACGATCCGGCCGACGCAATTGGCCGCGACGTGCGGTTGTAGGTTCCGCCAATGGCACAGGACCTCTTCGACCTCACCGGCAAGATCGCAGTCGTCACCGGCGGCAGCCGTGGCCTCGGGCGCGAGATGGTGCTCGCCTTCGCCGACCACGGCGCCGACGTGGTGATCGCGAGCCGCAAGCTCGACAACTGCGAGACCGTGGCCGACGAGGTGCGAGCCAAGGGCAGGCGGGCGCTGGCAGTTGCGTACCACGCGGCGAGCTGGTCCGACGCCGATCACCTCGCCGAGACCGCCTATGCCGAGTTCGGCCGCGTCGACATCCTCGTCAACAACGCCGGCATGTCGCCGCTGTACCCCAGCCTCGATGCGATCACCGAGGAGCTGTTCGACAAGGTGATCGGCGTCAACCTGAAGGGCCCGTTCCGGCTGTCGGCTGTGGTGGGCTCGCGCATGCACGTCGGCGACGGTGGTTGCATCATCAACGTCTCGTCCACCGCCAGCATGGTGCCCAGCCCCAACGAGGCTCCGTACGGCGCCGCGAAGGCCGCCATCAACAACCTCACCCGCAGCCTCGCCGCCGCCTTCGGACCCAAGGTCAGGGTGAACTGCATCGTCCCCGGCCCCTTTCTCACCGACATCTCCAAGGCGTGGGACATGGACTCGTTCAACCGGCACACGGCGCCTCGCCTCGCGATGGGGCGAGCCGGCGAACCCCACGAGATCGTGGGGGCAGCGCTGTACCTCGCCAGCAACGCGAGCAGCTACACCACAGGTGCACTGCTCAACGTCGACGGTCTGGTGCACTGAACAACCGCGTCGGTCCACCGGGCCGTTCGAGTCGCCCGAGTCGTTCCGCGCCCGAGTCGTTCCGCGCCCGAGTCGGTCGGCGCCCGCCCGAGTCGTTCCGCGCCCGAGTCGGTCCGCGCCCGCCCGAGTCGTTTCGCGCCCGAGTCGGTCCGCGCCCGCCCGAGTCGGTCCGCGCCCACGGGCGCGCTTCCTTCCGGAAGTGGGACTTTTCGGACCCGTGGGTACGGGATGTCTTGGTGTCGAGGGGTTTCGCGCCCGACCCGACCGATGCGGGGCGGGGCGGGGCGGGGCGCGGCGCGGAGGCGGATGCGGGGCGCGGGTGGGGGTGTCACTCGATGAGGGTGAGCGCCTGCTCGAGCAGCGCCACGGTGTGGGCGTGCAACTGGTCGCCCGTCTCCTTGGGCGCCAACCCGGCGAACGCACGGGCGTGGGTGCCTTCCAGAATGAGGCCCAGTCGGTAGCAGGCCAGCACGCGGAACCACGCCAGGTCGCCGAGCGGGCGAGCGGTGCGCGCTGCGTAGCGGGCGATCACCTCGTCGAGGGTGGGCAGCCCCGGCGCGGGAACGCCCACCGACACGCCACCGACCGTCGGCCACGTGGCGAGCAGGTGGCCGAGGTCGAGCAACGGGTCGCCCACCGTGACGAGCTCCCAGTCGACCACGGCCGCCAGCTCGGGCGCGTCTCGCCGGACGAGCACGTTGCCGAAGTGGAAGTCGCCGTGCATCAGCCCGGCACGCACATCGGAGGGCCTGTGCAGCTCGAGCCACTCCCCCACGCGGTCGACACCCGGCAGGTCGGGGCCCGGATAGCCGGGGAGGTCGCTGTAGCCGTCGAGCTGCTTGCGCCAGCGGCCGACCTGCCGCTCGGCCCAGCCCTCGAACCGGCCCAGGTCGCCGAGGCCGACTGCCACGTGGTCGACCGACGCCAGCGCGCCGATGGCGTCGGCCATCGACAGTCCCAGGCCGTGCTGCCACGTCAGGTTGCCGGCGAACGGCTCGGGCAGTCCCAGCGTGACGTTGAACCCGTCGACGGGCTCCATCAGGTAGAACGCCGCCCCGAGCACGTCGGGGTCGGGCTCGGCCGCGATGAGACCCGGGTGCGGCACGTCGCTGCCGGCGAGCGCGGCCAGCACCCGTGCCTCGCGGCGCATCGTCTCGTCGCTGTTCGCCCGCTTGTGCACCGGCGGTCGCCGCAACACGTAGGCCCGACCGTCGCGCTCGAAGTGCAGCAGCACGTTCTGCGTGCCACCGGCGATGAGCGCGGCGGACGACAGCGGGCCATCGCCCAGCGCCTTCGTGTCCATCCACCGCCGCAGCACGTCGAGGTCGACGCCGGGGACCTCGATCACGGTGTCAGCCGGCGCTGCGCACGCCGGCGCCACCGTCGATGACGTACGTCTCACCGGTGATCCACGACGCGAGATCGCTCGCCAGGAACACGGCGAGGTTGGCGATGTCCTGTGGCTCGCCGAGGCGTTGCAGCGGCAGTTGCTGCGCGAGGCGGTCGCCGAAGTTCTCGACCAGGAACGCGGCGAAGTCGGTCTGCACCAATCCGGGTGCGATGCCCACCACACGCGTGGGTCCGAGCTCGTTGCCCAGCTGGCGGGTGAGGTGGATGAGCGCGGCCTTGCTGAGGTTGTACACGCCGAGTCCGGCCTCCGAGCGAAGACCACCGACGGATGCGATGTTGACGATGACGCCCGGCTTGTCCTTCATCGTCGCCTCCCACGCCGCCTGGCACCAGAAGAGCGGACCACGGAGGTTCACCTGGAAGGTCTTGTCGAAGCGCGCCTCGTCGACCCCGAGCGTGGCGCCGTAGTACGGGTTCGTTGCCGCGTTGTTGACCAGGATGTCGAGACCACCGAAGCGTTCGACCGTGGCTGCCACGCACGCCCTCGCCGCCTCGGGGTCGCCGGCGTTGGCGGCGAACACCGCGGTCTCGCCGGCCATGGTGGCCGCAGCGGCCTCCAACGCGTCGAGCTTGCGCGACGACAGCATCACCTTGGCCCCCGCTGCCGACATGGTGGCTGCGATCGCGCGGCCGATGCCCTTCGACGCGCCGGTGACCAGCGCGACCTTGCCCTCGAGTGTGACCTGCATGGCGGGTGACGTTACCGCGTGCGACGCGTGCGCTCCGTGGCGCACGAACCGGGTCGGCTCTGGAACAATGCGCCGGGGAACGTCACTGCCACTCACCGGCCGTGCGCACGAAGGGATTGCACCATGACTGCAGACAACGAGGCGACCGACGTCGACGTGGTGGTGGTGGGGGCCGGCTTCTCCGGCCTCTATCTCCTCCAGCGCCTGCGCGCCCTCGGCTTCAGCACCCGGGTGCTCGAGTCGGCCGACGACGTCGGGGGCACGTGGTACTGGAACCGCTATCCCGGTGCCCGTTGCGACATCCCCACCACCGACTACACGTACACGTGGGACCCCGAGCTGGAGCAGCAGTGGAGCTGGTCGGAGAAGTACGCGACCCAACCGGAGATCCTCCGCTACGCCCAGTTCGTCACCGACAAGCACGACCTGCGACGCGACATCACGTTCGACACACGAGTGGTCGGCGCCAAGTGGGACGACGACGCGACGCGGTGGCACGTACGCACCAGCGGCGGCGAGGACATCACCTGCCGGCACTTCGTGATGGCCACCGGCTGCCTGTCGATGCCGAAGGCGCCCGACGTGCCCGGTGCCGATCGGTACGCCGGCGAGGTGTACTTCACCAGCCGCTGGCCCCATGAGGGTGTCGACTTCACCGGCAAGCGGGTGGCCGTCATCGGCACCGGCTCGTCGGGCATCCAGTCGATCCCGCTCATCGCCGAGCAGGCGTCGCAGCTCACCGTGTTCCAACGCACACCGAACTTCTCGGTGCCCGCTCACAACGGTGGGGTGCGACCCGAGAAGAGCGCCCCGCTGTACGCCGACCGACCCGGCTACCGGGAAGCGGCGAAGTGGTCGCGCGGCGGCATCCCCAGCACGCCCACCGACATCATGGCGCTCAGCGCTTCACCGGAGGTGCGCCGACAGCGCTTCGAAGCGGCGTGGCAGGCCGGCGAGCTGTTCGAGATCCTCGGCATCTTCGCCGACCAGGCCATCAACCCGGTCGCCAACGAGATCGTGTCCGAGATGATCCGCGAGAAGATCCGCGGCATCGTGCACGATCCGAAGACGGCCGAGCTGCTGTGCCCGAAGGATCACTACTTCGGCACCAAGCGGCCGTGCCTCGACACCAACTACTTCGCCACCTACAACCTCCCCCACGTGCGCCTCGTCGACCTGAAGAGCTCGCCCATCGTGTCGGTCACGGAGACGGGCATCGACATCCCGGGTGAGTCGCTCGAGTTCGACGCCATCGTCTACGCCACCGGCTTCGACGCGATGACCGGCGCCATCGTGTCGGTCGACATCGCAGGCCGCGACGGTGTCACCCTGAAGCAGAAGTGGGCGCACGGCCCCACGACGTACCTCGGGCTCACCACCACCGGCTTCCCCAACTTCTTCACCATCACCGGCCCCGGCAGCCCGTCGGTGCTCTCGAACATGATGGTCTCGATCGAGCAGCACGTCGACTGGGTGACCGATTGCCTCGTCACGATGCGCGAGAACGGCTGGGCCACCATCGAGCCCACGCCCACCGCCGAGGCGGGCTGGGTGCAGCACGTCAACGACTGCGCCGACATCACGCTCGCCCCCACCGCCAACTCCTGGTACATGGGTGCCAACGTGCCCGGCAAGCCACGCGTGTTCATGCCCTACATGGGCGGAGTCGACGGCTACCGCCACGTGTGCGACGAAGTGGTCGCCGCCGGTTACCTGGGCTTCACGCTCACCGGCCCCGAGGCCAGCCAGACCCACGACGGCATCGTGCGCCGGCTGCAGCCCGACGTGGCGATGGTGCTCGACATGATGGCGCAGATGGCGCTGCCGCCGATGGACAGCATGACGGCGGCTGACGCCCGTGCGTTCTCGGAGGCGTCGTCGGCGATGCGGCCGCCCGGGCCCGACGTGGGTGAGATCGTCGACGGCACCCTGCCCGGCGCGGACGGGCCGCTCGCCTACCGCCTCTACCGCCCGTCGTCGCCCGGCCCGCATCCGGTGGTCGTGTACTTCCACGGTGGCGGGTGGGTGCTGGGCAACGCCACCTCCGACGACCCGCTGTGCCGCGACCTGTGCTCGCGCTCGGGAGCGATCATCGTGTCGGTCGACTACCGCCACGCCCCCGAGGCGCGCTTCCCCGCCGCGGCCGACGATGCCATCGCTGCCACCGCATGGGTGGCCGACCACGCAGCCGAGCTCGGCGGTGTGCCCGGCAAGCTGGCCGTCGCCGGCTGGAGCGCCGGCGGCAACCTGGCCGCGATCGTCGCGCAGCAGGCCCACGCGGCAGGTGCACCCGCCATCGCGGGTCAGCTCCTGCTCACCCCGGTCACCGACTGCGACACCGACACCGTCTCGTATCACGAGAACGCCGACGGGTACATGCTCACTGCGGCGTTGATGCACTGGTTCTGGGACCACTACGCCGATCCGGCCGACCGCACCGACCCGAAGGCCTCGCCGATGCGCACGCCCGACCTGTCGGGCCTGCCCCCGGCCGTCATCGTCACGTGCGAGTTCGACCCGTTGCGCGACGAAGGTGTCGCGTACGCGCAGGCACTGCAGGCGGCCGGCGTTCCGGTGCAGCACCTGTCGGCGCGAGGGCATCTGCACACTTCGCTCACGATGGTCGACATGATCATCTCGGGCGCACCTCACCGCGCACGGATGGCCGAGGCGATCCGCGGCTTCTTCAACTGACGGCACCACCCACGGGTCGCTCCACGGGAACTACGGTCCCGGCCATGCAACCCACGGTGTCCGCAACCCATACGACCACTCGCGAGGCGCTGCACGCGGTTGCGTGTCACGTCGTGGCTCGCTCGCGGGTGGCCGCCACCGGCCGCTTCGGCCTGCGGGTGACACCCGGCGGGTTCGGCACCCCGGAGTTCGGTGAGGCGCCGCAACGGGTGCGCGTCGACGGTTCGTTGCTGGTGGTGGAATCGGGCGCTGCCTCGGGTGCGTCGAGCCGGGCAACGTCGATCGACGGCGCCACGATGGCGACCCTCGCTGCGTTCGCCGGAGTCGATCTCGGCGCAGCCCTCAGCGTCGGCCACGACACCCCGCCGATGCCTCCGGCCGATGCCCGTCTCGCGGTCGCGGCGGCCGACGCTGCGTTGCTGGGCGAGTGGTTCGGCGTCTGCTCGCGGGCGCTCGCACAAGTGCTCGCGTCGGTTGCGGCCGAGCATCGACCGACCATGGCGCAGCTCTGGCCCGAGCACTTCGACATCGCGATCGACACCGCGTACCCCCATGCGGCGTCGCCCGGCCACCGGGTGAACCTCGGCGGCAGCGCAGGTGACGCAGGCCACGATCATCCGTACCTCTACGTCGGTCCGTGGACGCCGTTCCGCCCCGGCGAGCCGGCGTTCTGGAACGCGTCGTTCGGCGCAACGCTGTCCTACGAGCAGATCGCGGCCGCCCGCGACCCGCTCGACGCGTCGGTCGCGTTCTTCCGACGCGGCCTCGCGCTGCTCTCGGCGGCCTGACCTGCGATGATCGTCCTCGTATCGGATCCGTGGCCTGCCCCGACCCCGTCGCCGATACCCTCCAGATCTTGAACGAACGGAGTCGCCGGTGAACCCCAACGCCAGCTATCGACATCACCGGGTCGGCGTCATCGCCGTGGAGGCCGTCGAAGCACCGGAGGTCATCACCTCCGACTGGATCGACGAGCAGCTCACCCCGACGTATCAACGATGGGGCCTCCGGCCAGGCCTGCTGGCCGAGCTGGCGGGCATCAAGGAGCGCCGCTGGTGGCCCGAGGGCGTCACCTTCGACCAGGCGGCCGCGATGGCCGGTCGCAAGGCCATCGACGCGTCGGGCGTCGACCCGGGCGAGATCGGCATGATGATCTCCACCTCGGTGTGCAAGCACCACCTCGAGCCCTCCGTCGCGTGTGCCGTGCACCACCAACTCGGGCTGTCCACCGGCTGCATCAACTTCGACCTCGGCAACGCGTGCCTCGGCTTCATGAACGCGATCCACGTCGCGGCCACGGCCATCGACGCCGGGTTCATCAAGTACGCGCTCGTCGTCGACGGCGAGGGCAGCCGGCAGACCCAGCTCGCCACCATCGCACGCCTGCAGGGCGAGCACGCATCGGTCACCGACGTGTTCGACGAGTTCGCGTCGCTCACGCTGGGTTCCGGCGCGGCCGCCATGCTGCTCGGCAACCTCGACGACCATCCCCAAGCGCACCGCGTGGTCGGCGGTGGCGCCCGCGCCGGCACGCAGCACCACACGCTCTGCGTCGGCGACCTGGAGAAGATGACCACCGACACCAAGCGGTTGCTCGAGGCCGGCCTCGACCTGGCGGAGGAGGCCTGGCGCGACGCCGAGGCGGACGGCGTCGACTGGACCACCAACGTCGGCCACTACATCGTCCACCAGGTGAGCTCCGTGCACACCAAGCTCATCTGCGAGCGTCTGCACCTCGATCCGGCGAAGGTGCCGCTCACCTACCCCACCTACGGCAACGTGGGGCCGGCCGCCATCCCCATCACGTTGGCGGGTCATCAGAACAGGATCGCTGTCGGCGACCGCGTGTTGTGCCTCGGCATCGGGTCGGGCCTCAACACCAGCGTCACCGAGATCGTGTGGTGACCGCCACCCCTCCGCGAGCGCTGCCCACCGACGAACAGTGGCGACGGTGGGGCATCGATCCGGCGTGGTCGCGAACCGTCGAGGTCACCGGCGCCGACGGCACCCACACCTGGCACGTGCTCGACCACGGTCCGCCGACACCGATCGGCACCGTGGTCTGCGTGCACGGCAACCCCACGTGGGCCTACCTGTGGCACCGTGTGATGCACCGCTTGGGCGACCGCTACCGGGTCGTGGCCGTCGACCAGCTCGGCATGGGATGGTCCGACCGGGTGGCCGTGCGGCGGTACGCGCAGCGAGTGGCCGATCTCGGTGATGTCGTCGACGCGCTGCACCTCGACGGACCGCTGATCCTCATCGGGCACGACTGGGGTGGCGCCGTGTCGATGGGCTGGGCGGTCGACCATCCCGACCGTCTCGCGGCGCTGGTGCTGTGCAACACCGGCATCGCCGTGCCCGCAGGCCGCCACGCGCCGAGGCTCATCCGGCTCGCGGCCAGCGGGCCGCTCAACGGCGCCGTGTGCCGGCGCACGCGCATGTTCGTCGACGGCACGCTCGCGCTCTCGTGGTCGCGCGTCGAACGCACGTCACGTGATGCGTTCCGCGCCCCCTACCGGTCGGCAGCGCGGCGCACCTCCGTTGCCGACTTCGTGGCCGACGTCCCGTTCGACGCCACGCATCCTTCTGCGGCCGCCATCGACGCGGTGGCGTCCCGGCTCGGCAGCATCGCCGCGCCCACCCTGCTGGTCTGGGGCGCCTCCGACCCCGTGTTCGACGACTCGTTCGCGCTCGACCTCGCCGCCCGCATGCCCCATGCCGACCAGCATCGCTTCGCCGGCGTGGGCCACCTGTCGCCGGAGGAAGCCGATGTCGCAGGCGTCGTCGACACCTGGCTCGGCGAGCAAGCGATCGCGCCGCAGCCGTCCACGCCGTCGAGCGCGCAGATCGCGCCCTCAGCGGCCTACGCGCCCGGCTGGGCCGCGCTCGATGCACTGGCCGGCAGCTACCAGCTCGCGTTCGTCGACGGCGCGACGGGTGAGCGCACGTCGTTCGCCGAGCTGCACGAGCGCATCACCGGCATCGCCCGCGGCCTCGGCGCGCTCGGTCTGCAGCCAGGCGACCGCGTGGCCATGCTCACCCCAGCCGGGGCCGACCTCCTCGCAGCCATCTATGGCGTGTGGCGCGCCGGTGGGGTCACCGTCGTCGCCGATCGCGGCCTGGGCCTGCGCGGCCTCGGGGCTGCCGTGCGCGGCGCGCAGGTGCAGTGGGTGATCGGCCCGCCCAGCGCGCTCGCCGCGGCCCGCGCACTGCGCTGGGCACCCCGCGCGCGACAGATCTCCGTGGGCCGACGAGTGCCGGGAACGCTCGCGACGCTGGCCGAGCTGATGCGGTCCGACGCTGCGATGCCGGCCGAGCCGCAGCCCGACCAACCTGCCGCTGTGCTCTACACCTCTGGAGCCACCGGCCCGGCCAAGGGCGTGCGCTACACGCAGCGCCAGCTCGCCGCCCAGCGCGATGCGCTCGCCGCCACCTACGCCATCACGGCGGCCGATCGCCTCGTCGCGGCCTTCGCACCGTTCGCGCTGTACGGGCCAGCGCTCGGCATCGCCTCCACCATCCCCGATGTCGACGTCACCAAGCCGGGCAGCCTCACGGCCGATGCACTGGGGGCAGCGTGCGCGTCGGTCGACGCGACCATCGTGTTCGCCTCGCCCGCCGCCCTGGCCAACGTGGTGCGCACGTCGGGTGGCATCGACCCCCGCACGTCCGCCGTGCGCCTGGTGCTGTCGGCCGGCGCTCCGGTGCCCGTCGCCACGCTCGAGGCCATGTCGCGCCGGTGCCCGCACGCGGCGCTGCACACGCCGTACGGCATGACCGAGTGCCTGCCGGTCGCCGATGTGTCGCTGGTCGACATCCGCCTCGGCGGCGACGGTCGAGGCGTGCTCGTCGGCCATCCCGTCGCCGGTGCCGAAGTGGCCATCGCACCGCTCGACCTCCACGCCGACCGCCCCGTCGTGCTGCTGCCGGCGGGCACCACCGGCGAGGTGCTGGTGCGCGCCCCGTGGTGCTCCGACGGCTACGACCGGCGCTGGGCCACCGAGCACGACGCACGCCCGGTCGACGAGCAAGGTGTGCGCTGGCACCGCACCGGCGATGTCGGCCGGCTCGACGGCGAGGGACGGCTGTGGATCGAGGGTCGCTCGGTGCACGTGGTGCACACCGATCACGGCCCTGTCACCCCCGTGCCCGTGGAGGTAGCCGTCGAACTCGTGCCCGGTGTCGAGCGCTGCGCCGCGGTCGGTGTCGGCCCGTCGGGCTGCCAGCAGCTGGTCGTGCTGGTCGAGCAGGTCGACGCCGATGCCGGTCTTGCCGACGAGGCGTTGTCGAGTGCCGTGCGCGCCGCGGTGGGGTGTCCGGTCGCGGCCGTGCTCGTCGCGCCGACGTTGCCCGTCGACATCCGCCACAACACCAAGATCGACCGCACGCTCGTGGCGCAGTGGGCGGGAGCCGTGCTGCGCGGCGAGCGGGCCCGGTTGCCCTGGTGAGCCGGGACTCGACGTGAAGGTGCTCGTCACCGGTGGCACCAGCTTGCTGGCGCGGCGAACAGCCGAGGCGCTGCTCGGTCGCGGCGACCAGGTGGTGCTGCTGCAGCGTCATGCCTCGCCCATCGACACCACACAGGTGCTCGGCGATGTGCGCGATGCCGACGCGGTGGCGGGAGCGATGAACGGCTGCGACGCCGTCGTGCACTGTGCTGCCAAGGTGGGCGTGATGGGGGCCTGGTCCGAGTACCACGGCGTCAACGTCGATGGCGTCGCTCATGTGCTGCACGCCGCCCGTCGCGCCGACGTCGCTCGTGTGGTGCACGTCTCCACCCCGTCGGTGGCCCATGCCGGCCGGTCGCTCGTCGGTGCCGGCGCCGACGCAGCGGTGACGGGCCGGTCAGGTGCCTTCTATGCCGAATCGAAGGCGATGGGCGAGCGACTCGCGCTGCACGCTGCGGGCGACGAGCTGCCACTGGTGGTGCTGCGCCCGCACCTCGTGTGGGGACCCGGCGACACCCAACTGGTGGGGCGCATCGTCGAGCGCGCCCGAGCCGGCCGCCTCGCCCTCGTCGGTCACGGCAACGCGCTCATCGACACCACCTACATCGACAACGCCGCGTCGGCGATGGTGGCCGCGCTCGATGCCGTCTCGCCGGGCGCGCCGTGCGTGGGCACCGCGTACGTCATCGCCAACGGCGAGCCGCGCCCGGTCGCCGAGCTGATCCTCGGCATCCTCCACGCAGCCGGCGTGCACGCACAGCCCCGACACGTGCCGCTCCACGTCGCACTGGGCGCAGGGTCGGTCGTCGAACGACTCTGGGCGCTGGGCCGACGAACCGACGAACCACCGCTCACCCGCTTCCTGGCCGAGCAGCTCGGTACGGCGCACTGGTTCGACCCGCGCCCGGCCCGCGACGACCTCGGTTGGTCACCACAGGTGGGCATCGACCAAGGTCTGGCGCTGCTCGCCGAGTGGTTCGTCGCCCACCCCGCCTGATGCGCCTGGTGAGGGCGCATGCAGCCCTTCGCGGAGCGGTCGGCACTACGCTGCTGCGGGCGAAACGCCTCCACCGGAGGCAGAGGAACCACGGGATGGTCGCACGCAGATGACAACGCAGCAGACGGGCGGCAGGCCCGGGCTCGCCGGTCCGCCGCGTGATGATGCGGAGCGCACCGAGGCCGAGCTCCTCGCGGCCGACATGCCCACCGGCTTCCGGCGCGACATCGAAGGCCTCCGCGCGCTCGCGGTGCTGGTCGTGCTGCTGTACCACGCCCACATCGGTCCGTTGAGCGGAGGTTTCCTCGGCGTCGACGTGTTCTTCGTGCTGTCGGGCTACCTCATCACCTCGTTGCTGATGAAAGACCTGCTGCTGCGTGGCACCAAGGCGCTGCCCCGCTTCTGGGGCCGGCGCGCCCGCCGCCTGCTGCCCGCCTCGCTGCTGGTGATGGTCGTCACCATCATCGCCGCCCGGTTCATGCTCGACCCGCTGAAGCAGGTCGAACTGGGCCACACCGCGCTGTGGGCAAGTGCGTTCATCGTCAACATCAAGTTCGCGATGGGCGATAGCTACGCCGTCGCGCAGACCACACCCACCCCGTTGCTGCACTTCTGGTCGCTCGCGGTGGAAGAGCAGTTCTACATGGTGTGGCCGTTCCTGCTCTACGCCTTCACGCGCGTTGGTCGGCGCATCCGTGCCTACGCGCTGTTCATCATGGGCGTGCTCTTCATCCAGTCGTTGCTGGCCTTCGTGTGGTTCTCGCCGTGGGCGCACACACCCACGTTCTTCCTGCTCCCCTCCCGGGCGTGGGAGCTCCTCGCCGGTGCGGCCCTCGCCCTCACCGCCTCGTACTACAAGCGCATCCCGCTCAACGTGCGCAACGCCGGCGCATGGCTGGGCCTGGTGGCCATCGCCTACTCGGTCTTCAAGTACGACGACACGATGAACCTCGGCTACGCCGCGCTGCTGCCGGTGCTCGGCACCGTGGCCGTCGTGGGCGCTGCCGGTCGCGGCAACCTCAACGAACCCGCCGCGTGGTTGGGCATTCGCCCCATGGTGTGGGTGGGCCAGCGTTCCTACGGCATCTACCTCTGGCACTGGCCGGCGCTGGTGCTGCTCGACGCCAAGTACGGGCCGCTCTCGGCGCCCACACGCATCCTCGTGCTCGCCGGTTCGGTGGGCATGGCGGCCCTGTCGTACAGGTTCGTCGAGAACCCGGT
Organism: Acidimicrobiaceae bacterium; assembly: GCA_003154135.1. Lineage (GTDB taxonomy): Bacteria > Actinomycetota > Acidimicrobiia > Acidimicrobiales > Ilumatobacteraceae > UBA668. The sequence continues at coordinate 28,263 of PMCN01000296.1, read as the reverse complement.
GCGCGGATCGAAGTGGCTGGCCACGATCCCCAGGCGCAGCCTGGCGCTCGGTGGTGCACTCGTCGTGACCGGCCTGTTCGCGTCGATCGTGATGATCAACCTGCCCAACGATCTCAGTGGTGGCGGCGCGGCCGCGGCGCCCACGCTGCCCGGCGACACCGGCACCACGGTGCACAGCACCACACCGGTCGGCTCCACCCCCGGCACCGCAGGGCCCACAACATCGGTCTCCGCCGTGCTGCCGGTCGTACCGCTCGCACAGCTCGAAGCCGCGCAGCACGCCGCTCTCGACCAGTCGGCCGGCATCACCGCAGTGCCCTCGAACGCCACACCCAGCGTCACGGGTGCGCTCGGCGACAAGGCATCCATCTACTCCGACGGCTGCGTGCTGCAGGACGGCACCACGCAGATCAAGAGCTGCATCTACGGCGACCCGACCTCGTCGATCACCGTCGCCCTCTTCGGCGACTCGCACGCGGCCCAGTGGTTCCCTGCACTGCAGAAGGTGGCCACCGATCGTCACTGGCGGCTCGAGGTGCTGGTGAAGAGCGGGTGCCCGAGCGCCGACGTGCGCATCAAGCGCCGGTTCCTCGACCCCGAGTGCGTCACGTGGCGCAAGAACGTGTCCGCGCAGCTGGCGATCGATCACCCGCAGTTGCTCATCGTGTCGTCCACCTTCTACGACCCGGGTGGCAGCGACGTCGGCGTCGACCCCGACACCGCGTGGCGGCGTGGCCTCACCGCCACCCTCGACATGCTGCGGCCCAACGTCGGCAAGCTGCTGCTCTTCGGCGACACGCCGTTGCCCGCCCACGAGGTGCCCAACTGCCTCGCATCGAACCCCCGCGGCGTGCGCAACTGCATCGCACAACGCGCACGCGCCGTCGACACGTCGCGGTTGCAGGTCGAGCGCGAGGTGGCCGCCGCGCACAACGGCACGCTGCAGTCGACGAGCGACTGGCTGTGCGGCACCAGCGAGTGCCCCGTCATCGAGGGCAACATCATCATGTACCGCGACAACAACCACATCTCGGCCACGATGTCGAAGTTCCTCGCCCCGTTGGTCGAGTCGGCCGTCGCCCCTGTCCTGCAGGGATGACGGCCGAAACATGGCCGGCGCCTTCGCAACACAAACGTCACAATGGTAGGATTTCCGTCATGACGTTCTCACGGCGGGTCACCGCTCGCGCCGCCGCGGTCGCCATCCTGGTCGCGAGCCTCGTAGCAGGCGCACCGCCGGCGCACGCCGACGGCGTGACCGACCAGAAGGCGGAGGTCGACAAGCTCGCTGCCGAACTGGTCTCGCTCAACGACCGCATCGCCAACCTCGACGAGCAATACGGCGCCGCGCTCGACCAGAAAGCTGCGCTCGACGTCCAGATCAAGGACAGCTCGGCTCGGGTCGATGCCGAGCAGGCCCAGCTGAACCTGTTGCAGGGTACGATGACCGACATCGCCGTCAGCCGCTTCGTCGGTGGCAACTCGTCGGGCCTGACGCCGCTCTTCTCGTCGGCCACCGTCTACAGCCAGGCGCAGCAGTACGACGCGCTGTCGGCCATCGCCTACGACACCGGCGCCAGCAACGCCGACGATCTCCAGTCGCTCATCCGCCAGCTCGACGCCGACACGGCGAAGCTGCAGCGGGAGCAGAAGAACGCCACCGACCTCATCGCCACGTTGACCGCGAAGAAGACCGAGGGCGAGAAGCTCATCGCGGAGTACACCACGAAGGCCGCCGCGGCGCAGGCCAAGTACGGCGAGGCCGTCCAGCAGGAGGCCGACCGCCAGGCCGAGCTCGCGGCCGAGAAGGCAGCACAGAAGGCGCGACAGGGTGGCAACACCGGCGGTGCCACCGGCGGCAACACGGGTAACACCGGAGGTACCGGCGGCACACCTCGCGGCGGTGGGGGTACCGGCACGGGTACAGGTACCGGTACCGGTGGCAACAACGGCGGCGGCAGCACCGGTGGTGGCACGTCGGACGGCGGCGGCACCACCACCTACCCGCCGCCTCCCCCGGTGTCGGGCAAGGCCGGCATCGCCGTGTCAGCCGCATACAGCGTGCTCGGCACCCCGTACGTCGCCTTCCAGGCCACGCCGGCGCGGGGCTTCGACTGCTCCGGCCTCACCATGTGGTCGTGGGCGCAGGCGGGCGTCGGCCTGCCGCACTACTCGAAGGCGCAGTTCGAGAGCCTCCCGCATGTGGCGCCTTCCAACGCACAACCGGGCGACCTGGTGTTCTTCGGCTCGCCCATCCACCACGTCGGCATCTACGTCGGCGGTGGGCAGATGATCGACGCGCCGCACACCGGAGCGGTCGTGCACCTCTCGAACGTGAAGTGGGGCTCCGTCGTCGGAGTCGCCCGCCCGGGCTGAGCGTCAACGCGGGATGATGGTCCCGATGTTCATGATGCCGTTGGGGTCGAAGGCGTGCTTCAGCGTGGCCAGCATCGCGAACGACGAGCCGTACTCCTCGCGCACCCACGGCGCACGCGCCTTGCCGATGCCGTGGTGGTGCACGATCGAGCCGCCGAACCGCAACGTCTCCTCGCAGATGATGTTGATGATCGGGAAGTAGTACTTGTCGTTCTCGTCCTCGGGTTCGCAGTCGATGAGGTCGTAGAAGTAGTTGAAGTACANNTTGATGTAGCTGTGCGACGAGTGCCCGCCGAGCAGCGTGATGCCGTTGATCTCGCTGCGGATGCGCGGCAGCACGGCTTCGTAGATCTGGTTGATCGTGCTCCAGTCGGCGGAGATCTCGGTGGTGCGGTTCACGTTGCGCGTGGTGCGAATGCGCTCGTCCTCGCGCGCCACCTTGTCGGGTCCCCACACGAGGTCGTCGAACCACGCCTCGATCAATGCCGCGTCGACCGGAGTGCATTCCGCGAACTTGGAGACGAGCTCGCCGATGCCGGCCGCCGTGGCAGCGGTGATGCCGGCGTTGCCCTCCGCCATGAAGAGCAGCACGCACTGGTCGGGCCTGGCGAAGTGCGAGAAGTGCAGCTGGCCGTCCTCGAAGTCGTACAGCCGCGCCACCGATGGCTTGTAGCCCGCCACCATCACCTCGCGCAGGGCGGCGAAGCCCGTGGTCATGTTGCTCAGCGTCCAACCCATGAAGATGTTGTTCTCCGGCATGTAGGGGAACAGCTTCACCGTCACCTCGGTGATGTAGCAGAGCGCGCCNNGAGAACTGGCCGATGCTGCGCGTCGCCACCAGCCCGCCCATGCTGGCGATCGGCTTCGACTGCGGCGAGTGGCCGGTGGTGAGCCCCAGCCCGCGCACGTGGTCCTCCAGCACCTGCAGGGGTACGCCGCACTGCACGGTGGCCTGCATGTTGTAGGCGTCGATCGCGACGATGGCGTTCATCTGCGAGCCGTCGACGATGATCGAGTCGTCGGCGCCGCTCTCGAGCCCTCCCTCGGTGGCGGTGCCACCCGTGCGCGCCACCACGTTCACCCCGTGCTCGTCGGCGAAGGCGAGCACCCGCGACACGTCGTCGGTGCTGCGCACCATCACCACCGCGGCGGGCACCGGCATCGTGTGCACGTTGAAGATGTTCTGCAGCTTGCGGAAGTTGTCGACGCTCGACCGGATGAGCTCCTGCTCGTCGGTCACGACCTGCTCGTCACCGAGCAGCAGGTGCAGGTGCTCGACGATGGCGGCACGGGAGAGGGACATGGGGCGTTCCTTTGCGGTTCGGCTCAGTGGAAGATCGGGTACGCGCGCTCGAACAGCGCATCGGTGTGGTCGCGGATTTCGTGGTACACGGTGTCGGCCATGCGCCGGTACACCGCGCCGTTGGCTGCGTCGGGTGCGAACATCTCGCGTCGCCGGGTCATGCGCGCCGCGGCCGTCTCGATGTCGGGATGCACGCCCGCGGCCGCTGCGGCGCAGATGGCGGCGCCCAGGCTCGCGCCGCCGCCGTCGATGGCGCGCGACGCGGGGATGCCGAACACGTCGGCGAAGATGCGCATGAGCAGCGGGCTGCTCGAACCGCCGCCCGACACGACGATCTCGTCGAGCGTGATGCCCAGCTCGGCGCACATCGCATCGACGTGGTGACGCATCGTGAGCGCGATGGCTTCGAGGATGCTGCGGTACACGTGCCCGCGCGTGTGCCGAGCGTCGAAGCCGAGCATCATCCCCTTGCGGAATGGCTTGTCGGTGGTGGCCAACCAGTCGAGCACCGTCATCAAGCCGTCGCTGCCGGCGACCACCGACTCGGCCTCACGCTCGACGTACTCCTCGCGCGACAACCCGAGCGATGCCGCGCGCTCGGCCACTTCGGGGCCGAGCAGGTCGAGGAACCACGTGAGGGTCCACATGCCGCGGCGCACGCCATTGCTCTCGTACAGGTAGCGATGCGGGATGCTGGCGAAGTTGGTCCAGAAGGCCGAGGCGTCGGGGTGGTTCTGATGGCCGTGCACCATCGCCGCGATGTAGGTGCCCAGCGACACGACTGCGGTGGTCTCCCCCAGCGTGCCCGCGCCGAGCATCTCGACTGCCTTGTCGTTGGCCGTGGCCACGACCGGCACACCGACCGGTAGGCCGGTGATCGCGGCCGCATCTGCGGTGAGCGGTCCGATCACGTCGCCCGGCATCTGCAGGTCGACGAGCAGCTCGCGGCTCAACCCGAACCGGTCGTACAGCGCAGGGTCGTCGCTCCACTGCCAGGTGTCGGTGTCGATCGGCCACTGCAGCGCGATGTTGTTGGCTGCGGTGTCGCTGAACCGGCCGGTGAGACGGTGTGCCAGGTAGCCCGACGCCGTGGTCGCGTACCGCAGCTCACCATGATCGGGAAGGTAGGGCTCGTATGCGCGGTCGTCCATCCAGCTCATCACCGGCTCGATCAACGAGCCGTCGGCGCGCAGGAAGGCCTTGCAGCAGCGGATGGGGCAGATGCCGACGGCGACGATGTCGGCGGGGTCGCCCGCGAACGAGTGCATGGCCTGCCGGCTCGCCGCGCAGATGGCGTCCCACAGGTCGTCGTCGGGGTGCACCGCGACGCCGTGGCGCGGGCGGCTCATCGGTCGCAGCGGTTGCCTGCCCTGGGCGACAGCCGTGCCGACGGCGTCGTAGACGACCACCTTCGCGCTCTGCGTCCCGCAGTCGACGCCGACGAGGTAGGGGCCGGGCATGGCGAGTCCTCGTCAGCGGACGAGGTAGCCGCCGTCGACGGCGAGGATGTGCCCGTTCACGTAGTCGCTCGCACGACTGGCGAGGAACACGACGGTGCCCATCAGGTCGGCCGGTTCGCCCCACCGGTCGGCCGGGATGTGGTCGAGCACTCGCTGGTTCGACTGCGGGTTGCTGCGCGTGGCGGTGGTGATCGCGGTCGCGAAGTAGCCGGGTGCGATGCCGTTCACCTGCACGTTGTGCATGGCCAGTTCGTCGGCGTACGCCTTGGTGAACCCGGCGATGCCGTGCTTGGTGGCCGCGTAGGCCGACGACCCGCGCCCGCCGAGGAAGCTGAACATGGAGCAGATGTTGATGATCTTGCCGCTGCGTTGCGGGATGAAGAACTTGGCTGCCTCGAAGCTCATCTCGAACGCCGCGGTGAGGTTGACGGCGACCGTGGGGTCCCACTTGTCGCGGCCGAACTCGAGCACGTCTCCGAGCGGGCAGATGCCGGCGCTGTTGACGAGGATGTCGATCGACCCGAGGCGCTCCACGCATTCCTGCACGACCTGCGCGGGCACGCCTTCCGCAGTGATGTCGGCCTTCGTGTACTCGTAGCGCACCCCTTCGGCCTCCACCAGCGGACCGGTGGTGCCGTCGTCGTCGATGATGCTCGGTACGAACACGTTGGCGCCGCCCTTGGCGAGTGCGAGCGTGAACGCCTGCCCGAGACCCGTGTTGCCTCCGGTCACGATGGCGTTCTTGCCACCGAGACCGAAGAAGGTCATTTCGAACTCGCTGATCTCCATCGTTCCCCTTCACGTGCAGGCGTGCGCATGCTAGTGCGGGGCTGCCGCTCGGGCGGAACACTCGTACCGGATATTCCGCCGCTCCGTCGGCCCGCCGTTGCAGTGCCGACACATCGGGCACGGTGCCGAATACCATGCGCGAATGGGCAGCGCTCACCATCGTTCGGTGGCTTCGAGACGGCTGGTCTCGGCCCTCGCCCTGCTGGGGCTCTGCGCAGCCGCATGCACCGAGGCCCACACCCAGGCCGCTGCGCCCGACGTTCACGATTCCACCACGACGGTCGCCGGCATCGCCGACGTGGTCGGCACCACACTCGCGTCGCCCATCGTCAGCAGCGCAACCACCAGCGTGACGACCGGCGCCCCGAACAGCCCCCCGACCAGCGCCCCGACCAGCGTGACGACCGGCGCAGCCGCGCCCTCAGACCTCGTGCCCGGATTGATGGCCGATGTCGAGGCGGCCGCGCACCTCGGGCCCGTGCCGGCCGGCACGCCGGTCGCCAACGCGGCCACCGACATGCCCATCCTCTATGCCGACGGCTGCCACGTCGTCTGGGCGGCCACGTCACCGAAGCAGGGCTGTGTGTTCGGCGACACCACATCGTCGGTCACCGTCGTGGTCACCGGCGATTCACACGCCGCCGCGTTCTTCGGTGCGTTCGACGAAGCGGGCAAGGCCAACCACTGGAAGATCGTGATGGTCACCAAGCAGGGCTGCCCCACCGCCGACGTGTCGGTCTACTCGGCCCAGAACCCCAGCGTGCACGGCGTGCCGTACGTCGCGTGCGACCAGTGGCGGCCCCACGCGCTCGCCTACATCGCAAGCCTGCACCCCGCCCTGGTGGTGTTCCCGCTGCTGTCCACACGCACCGTCGTCGGCAAGCCGGGCGCCGCGGGCGTGCGGGCCTGGGCCGACGGCCTGGGCCGCAGCATCGACGCTGTCACCCAGCCCGGCACCAAGGTGCTGGTCATCGGCGACACGCCGCGCACCAACGGTCACCAGGTGCCCGGGTGCGTGGCCGCGCATCGCAACAACGTCTCGCCGTGCGGCAACCCGCGCTCGGCCGCGGTCGATCCCGCGCACATGGCCATCATGGCGGCTGCCGCTGCCGCGCATCACGCTGCGTTCGTCGATCCGTCGAACTGGATCTGCAACGCCACCTTCTGTCCGGCGGTCATCGGCACCTCGATCGTCTACCGCGACGACCACCATCTCACCGATCGGTTCTCCCGCTACCGGGCGCCTCAGGTGGCCGAGGCGGTGCGCGCCGCACTCAACGCCTGAGTGCTGCGGCGGACCACCAACTCGGTGGGTAGCAGGCGGTGATCGGTGCGTTGCGGCGCACGGCTGTCGATGGCCGCGCACAGCAGTGCAGTGGCCTCGCGACCCTTGCGGGCGACGTCCTGGCGCACGGTGGTCAGCGTCGGGCGGGTCCGTTCGGCGAAGCTGGCATCGTCGAAGCCCACGATCGACACGTCGCCCGGTACGGCGAGACCGTGGTCCTGGAGCGCCTGCATGGCTCCGAGGGCGATGCGATCGGAGTACGCGAGCACTGCCGTGGGTCGCTCGTCGGCCGGCAGGTCGAGCAGCACGGCCGCGGCCGCCGCCCCTGCCTCTTCGGTGCTCGTCGCTGCGTTGAGCAGCATCGGGGTGATCCCCGCAGGAGTGAGGGCGTCGAGCCAGCCCTCCATGCGGCGGCGAGTGGTGAACTGCTCGTGCCGCATCGACGAAGGCTGCAGCCGACCGCTCGCCCCGGCGGCCTTGGTGATGAGCGCGACACGGCGATGACCGAGGTCGACGATGTGCTGCGCGGCGGCGCGGGCGCCACCGCGGTCGTCGACGTTGAGGCACGGGTAGCCACGTACCGGCGCCTGGTCGACGAACACCAGCGGCAGCTTGCGCCGAGTGAGCCAGTCGACGGCGACCGACGAGACCTCGCAGTGGTAGACGAGCGCACCGTCGAGTGGCACGTCGCGAGCCGGCACCAGGTCGCCACGACTGCCGGAGCCGAGCAGCGTGAGGCCGCGTCCCGACTCGGCCAGCTCCTCGCTGATGGCAGCGAGCAGGCGCGTGGCGATCTCGTCGGTGAACGCGTGCTGCAGCGCGTCGGTGAGCAGGAGGCCGATCGTCCCCACTGCGCCGCGGGCCAGCGCACGCGCCGCCGGGTCGGGCCCGGTGTAGCCGCGCTCGACAGCAACGGCGAGGATGCGGTCGCGCAGCTCGGCCGACAGCTGGTCAGGACGCGAGAACGCGTTCGACACCGTCATCCGGCTCACACCGAGCTCGTCGGCAAGGGTCTGGAGCGTCACGCGCGGCACGCTGCCATTCTGGTGCGGGCAGACGCCTCAGCGGCAACCGTCGGCGGCGAAGGCCGGCACGGCGGTGGACGACGACGGACGTGTTGCGGGCGTGGGACGAACCGCACCCGAACGGACGACGGCGATCAGGGCGCGAACGCGGGAGGTGCGCTCGGCGAGGACGGGTGCGTCGGGCAATGCGCTGAAGGCGGTGATGCCCCTGCTGCCGGTGATGTCGGTGAGCGATCTGATGTACTGCTGGGCGAGGACGTGGGTGAAGTCCATGGCCGGCCTCCTGGGATGTCGGGGATCTATACCGGTATAGTACCATTTCTTCTGTACCGGTCAAGAGAGACTTCGGTCACGTTGCTCGATCGCCTGATCGGTGACGATCGCTGGCAGGCTGGCGCCGTGCAACAGCGCGACCTGGCGATCATCGGCGGCGGACCTGGCGGAGCGGCAGCCGCCATCGTCGCCGCCCGCGCCGGCCTGAAGGTCACCGTCTTCGAGAAGGGCCCGCACGGGCGCGACAAGGTGTGCGGCGACGGGCTCACCCCCCGCGCGGTAGGAGCGCTGCAACAGCTCGGCATCGACATGTCCGCCGCTCACCGCATCGACGGCCTGCGCATGATCGCCGGCTCCACCACACGTCAGCTCGCCTGGCCGACCACCGGTCGCTTCCCGAGTCATGGTGCGGTGTGGCCCCGACATCGCCTCGACATGCACCTCATCGACGTGGCCATCGCCGCGGGCGCCGAGGTGCGGTTCGACACCGAGGCGCTGCCGGTGCTCGAGCGCGGCCGCGTCGTGGGCGCCGAGGGCGGTGGCCACCATGTCGACGCACCGCTCACCATCCTCGCCGCCGGCGCGCAAGGCATGGCGGCCAAGATGCTCGGTGCCGAGCGCGACCCGGACGAACCCTTCGGTCTCGCCATCCGCGCCTACGCCCCTACGCCGCGCCACGCAGAACGACACCTCGAAGCGTGCCTCAGCCTGCGCGACGAGCACGGCACCGCGGTGCCCGGGTACGGCTGGATGTTCCCCGCCGGTGACGGCACGGTCAACATCGGCGTGGGCGCGCTCAGCACGATGAAGGGTTTCAAGCAGCTCAACCTCAACCGGCTGCTCGACCAGTACGCGGCCATCGTGCGCGAGCCCTGGTCGCTCGGCGAGTACGCCGACCGGCCACGCGCGTGGCGCCTGCCGATGAGCAGCATCCGGCGCGTCGGCCCGGGTTGGCTGGCGATCGGCGATGCCGCCGGGTTCGTGAACCCGATGAACGGCGAGGGCATCGACTATGCGCTCGAGAGCGGCATGCTCGCCGTCGATCAGTACATCGCCGATCCCCAGTCGGCGACGAACAACTACGACCGACTGGTGGGCGAACGCTTCGATGCCTTCCTGCGCACCGGTCGGCGTTTCAGCTTCATCATCGGCCATCCGTGGCTCCTCAAGCCCGGCCTGCGTCTGGCCGTGGGCACGCAGCGCGCCGCCGACATCACGCTCGCCGTGATGGGGAACCTCGTCGACAACGACACTCCCGGCGCCGCCGGCCGCGTGATGAAGATCGCCGACACCACGCTCCGCTGGGCCGACCCCCTCCTGCGACGCACGCGCGCCACGGGCTGACGCGCGATCGTCAAGGCGTCGTCAAGGAGGCCTCAACTCGACAAGGGCGCCGCCGATAACCAGGCGTGAAGTCGACATCGGCACCCGCCTCGTCCACACGCTCGAGCGAGCACACGACGAGCCACGCCGCGCGCTTCGACCCGATGAGCGGCAGCTGGTCGATGGTCTTCCTCGACGTCGTGTGGGTGGTGGCGCTGACCACCGGCTGCTGGCTCGGCGTCAGTGCAGTCGTCGCCGACGGGCCACGGCGAGTGATCGCCTACGTGGTGACCGCGGGCCTGGCGCTCCTCATCGGTACCGCGCTCCCCCTTCGCTACTTCCTGCTCCGGCAACGTCGGGAGGCCCAGGTGCGCGAGTCGCTGCTGAGCCTGGAGAGCGAGCGTCGTCAGTTCGAGACCCGCCTCGTCCGTGCGCTCGACATGGCGCCCGACCAGCACGCGGCGGTGTCGGTTGCCGTCGAGGCGATCGGGTTGCTCACGCCCACGGCGTGCGGCGAACTGCTGCTGGCCGACTCGAGCCGCGCTCACATGCAGGTCGCCGGTGCCACACCGGCCACGGCGTGCGGTGGGGCGTGCCACTGCGACGTCGCCACCCCCAGCGGCTGCCCGGCAGTGCGCTCGGGTCATGCCGTGCACTACGACGACAGCCGCCTCCTCGACGCCTGCCCGCAGCTGCGCGGTCGCAGCGACGAGCCCATCTCGGCACTGTGCGTACCGCTCAGCGTTGCCGGGTCGACCGTCGGGGTGATGCACCTCGTGCGGCCCGTCGGCGACGACTTCGACGACCGGGAGACCACCGCGCTCACCACGCTGGCCAAGCTGGTCGGCTCGCGCATCGGGCTCGTGACGGCGATGGCCCAGAGCCAGCTGCAGGCGAGCACCGATCCGCTGACCGGGCTGCTCAACCGCCGCAGCCTCGAGAACGAGGTGCGCCCGCTGCTGCAGGAAGGCCTCACGCTGGCGGTCATCCTCGCCGACCTCGACCACTTCAAGATCCTCAACGACACGTTCGGCCACGACGCCGGCGACCGGGCGCTGCGCACGTTCGCTCGGGTGCTGCGCCAGACCGTGCGCGACAACGACCTCATCTGCCGCTACGGCGGCGAGGAGTTCGTCGTGGTGTGCCCCGGCGCCGACAAGAACGCGGCCGCGATGGTGTTCGAGCGTGTGCGCATGGAGCTGAGCGCGATGCTCAACGACGGCCGGCACCCGCCGTTCACCGTGTCGGCCGGCGTGAGCGACAGCAACGACGCGACGACCCTTGCGGAGATGGTCAGCATCGCCGACACCTCGCTGATGAAGGCCAAGGCCGACGGCCGCAACCGCACGGTCGTGTTCGATGGCGCCGCCTGACCAGACGGGCGGTTGAGCGCACGAACCCCGTGGAGTGTTAGGAAGACGGCCATGGCTTCCATCGAACTCCCGAGCGGCTTCCTGTGGGGCGCGGCGACCTCGTCGTACCAGATCGAGGGAGCCGTCGACGTCGACGGCCGCGGTCCGTCCATCTGGGACACGTTCTGCCACACGCCGGGCAAGGTGGTGAACGGCGACACGGGCGACGTGGCGTGCGATCACTACCGGCGTCTCGACGACGACCTCGACATGATCGGCGCGCTCGGGCTGCAGGCCTACCGCTTCTCGATCGCATGGCCGCGCGTGCTGCCCGACGGCACCGGTGCGGTGAACCAGCTCGGGCTCGACTTCTACGACCGCCTGGTCGACGGCCTGCTGGCTCGCGGCATCACCCCGTTCGCGACGCTGTACCACTGGGATCTTCCCCAGGCGCTGCAGGACCGGGGCGGGTGGGAGCACCGCGACACCGTGGAGGCGTTCGTCGACTACGCGGCCGCAGTGGCGGGCCGCCTCGGCGACCGGGTGTTGCACTGGATCACGCACAACGAGCCGTGGGTGGTGAGCTTCCTCGGCAACCTCGAAGGCGTGCACGCGCCCGGCAAGACCGACCTCGCCGCCGCGCTNNCGGCGCGTGCCAAGCCCGCGCCAGCACTGGGGCGTGTCCCTAAATTGGGATCGCTCGCGCGTGCCCGTGCCCGTGCCCGTGCCCGTGCCCGTGCACGTGCCCGTGCGCGTGCTCGTGCCCGTGCTCGTGCTCGTGCTCGTGCTCGTGCTCGGCCAAGTCACCGGCTCCGCCGGTCTGCCTCGCGACGAGCTACAGCCGCTCGCTGAACGGGTCGCCCCCCGTCGGTGGCGGCGGGGGCGCGACGGTGTGGGCCGTGGCCGTGGCCGCAGCCGTGCCCTTCGGCGGCCTCGACCCATGGGAACCCGGCTTTCCCGGCGTTATGCGGTCTGCGGGGAGCTCGTCGAAGGGCTGGGTCTCCGATGTGTTGGCCGTCGCCACGCCGGCGTCTTGCCCGGCCGTCGCGTCCGGCTGTGCGGACGGCGCCGCTGCGGGCTGCGCCGAGCCGGTGGCGAGCCCGGCCGCTGGTCCGGCGCCGCTCGGCGCACCAGCCGAGTGGGCATCCGCACCGGAGCGCAGCAGGCTGCCCCCGACCAGCACGACCGCCACGATGCCGATCACCACGGCGCCGAGGGCGATGCCCCACACCTTGGTCGAGCGGCGCTTGGCCCCGCTCCCCGCCGCGGGCGTTGCGTCCACCAGCCCGCTCGGCAGCGTGCCGCCGGACATCGATGAGGACAGCGGATCGCCGGGGTGGGTCACGGCACTGTTGAGGGTGGACGCCGACAGCGTGCCGCTCGGCGGCGCCAGCGGCGTGCCGAACACGTCGACGCCCCCGGGCCCCAGACCGGGCCCCGTGGGGCTTTCGCCCGAGGGGCCGCCGAGCCCTGGGCGCCCTGCACCGGGCGCGCCTGGCTGCGCAGCCGGGGCCTCGTCGTCGTCCCAGTCCATGCCGGCGTCGGCCAGCTGCCGGTCGCGCATGGCCTCGGCGATCTCGGGCATCGGCTCGGGCATGCTGAGCGACGGGAAGCTCGTGGGCGCGATTCGGCTGAAGGCCACCGCCATCTGCCGCGCGCTCTCGAAGCGCTCGTTGATGTTGCGCGCGAAGGCTCGCTTGAAGAAGCGATCCACCTCGGCCGGCAGATCGGGCGCGAGCAGCGTGGGCTTGTTCGGCTCCTGGGTGCAGATCTTGACGATCACGTCCGCCGCGCTCTTGCCGGTGAAGGGCAGCCGGCCGACGAGCGCGCGGTAGATGATCACCGCCAGCGACCACAGATCGGCACGCTGGTCGATGTTCGACAGCCCGCGCGCCTGCTCGGGGCTCATGTATTGCGGCGTGCCGAGCAGCGTGCCGGCCTTGGTCTTCTCTTCCTTGGTGTCGTTGGCCGCGCCGGTGGCGTCCTGATCGAACTTCGCCACGCCGAAGTCGAGCACCTTGACGATCTCTTCGTCGCGCGACTTGGCCAGGAAGATGTTCCCCGGCTTGAGATCGCGGTGGATGATGCCGGCTGCATGGGCCGCGCTCAGCGCCTTGGCCGTCTGCACCAGCACTTTTCCGGCCGTGTCGAGATCGAGCCGCTCCTGGCGCTGCAACCGGCCGCGGAGATCCTCGCCCTCGAGCAGCTCCATCACGATGTAGGGGCAGCCCTCCTCGATCCCGTAGTCGAAGATCTGCACGACGTGCGGGCTCTGCAGTTGCGCGACCGCCATGGCCTCGCGCTCGAAGCGCGTGGTCGCGTCGGCCGAGTCGGCCCACATCGGGACCATGACCTTGACCGCCACCGCGCGGCGCAGCTTGCGGTCCTTGGCCACCCACACCGAGCCCATGCCGCCACGCGCAAGCTCGCGCTGCAGCTCATAGCGGCCGCCGATGATCGTCGAGGGTGACGTTTGGAGCATTTACCCGCTCAACTTAAGAGTACGGTGCCTCGGGTCGCAACTCAACTCTTTGCTTCGCCGCGGAGGCTGCCGAACGTGCGGCGGCGAGGCACCGAGCACCATGAGCCCGTCGTCTGAGCCCGCCCCTTGTCCGAGCTCTCCGAGCGCGCCCTCTGCGCCCACCCCGCGCCGTGAGCCGCCGAGCCCCGGGCCGCCACCCGCGGGCTCGCGCTGGCGCTTGGCCGGGCTGCTGCTGCTCATGCTCGGCTCGGTCGGCCTGCTGCTCGTCGGCCTCGCCCGGGGGTGGCTCGACCAAGGGACGATCGGCCGGCTGGTGAGCGAGCCGAGCTGGGCCGCGTTCGGTACTTACGTCGTGGTTGTGCTCGGCATGCAGCTGCTGTGGTGCCCACGCATGTGGGGGCTGCTCGCCGCGGGAGCCATCTTCGGCCCCTGGCTCGGGATCGTGGTCTCGCTCGTGCCCGACACGCTGAGCGCCTGCCTGTGCTATGCGCTGGCCCGGGGGGGCGGGCACCGCTGGGCTGCGGCCCGGCTCGAGCGTCATGCGCGCGCCAAGGCGGTGCTGCGCCTACTAGCTGACCGGCGCGGCGGCACCACGGTGTTTCTGCTGCGCGTTTTGCCCATCCACTACACGGCGGTGAGCTATGCGGCCGGGCTCGCCGGCGTCGGCTGGCCCGCGTTCATCGGCGGAACCTTGCTCGGCGCTCTGCCCGGAACGCTGCTCTACAACTTGATGGGCGGCGCTGCGCGCCACTCCTCGCTGCCGCTGCTCGTGGCCAGCGGGCTCGCCGTGGTCGTGGTGTCCGTCATCGGTGCGCTCGGCGCACGACGGCTTTGGAGGTCGGATCGCGTGGTGGCGGCGCGCGATCCCGGCCAACCGAGTGATGGTGGAGCTGAGGGGAATTGAACCCCNNGGCAAGACCGACCTCGCCGCCGCGCTCGCCGTGTCGCACCACGTGCTGCTGTCGCACGGGCGCGCCGTCCCCGTCATCCGCGCCGCGTCGCCCGGTTCGCAGGTGGGCATCACGGTCAACCTCGGACTGGGCCGGGCGCGTACCGACTCGCCCGCCGACCTCGACGCGGTCCGCGCGCTCGACGGGTACGCCAACCGCTGGTTCCTCGATCCGCTGTACGGGCGCGGCTTTCCGGCCGACATGGTGCAGCAGTTCGGCGACGCGATGCCTGTCGTCACCGATGCCGACCTCGACGACATCGCGACCCCCACCGACTTCCTCGGCATCAACTCGTACAACCCCTCGGTCGTGCAGCCGTCGACCGATGCGACGAACCGGCTGGGCTTCACTCCGCTCACCACCGAGGAGCTGGTCGCCGCGGGGTACTCCCTCACCGCCATGGGTTGGCCCATCGTGCCCGAGGCGTTCGGGCAGCTGCTCACCCGTGTTGCCCGCGACTACGAGGTGCCCGCCATCTACATCACCGAGAACGGCGCCGCGTTCGACGACGACCTCGTCGACGGCCAGGTCGACGATCTCCAGCGCATCGACTACCTGCGCACGCATCTCGCCGCGTTGCGCGTCGCGCTCGACGAGGGAGCGCCGGTGCGCGGCTACTTCGCCTGGTCGCTGATGGACAACTTCGAGTGGGCGTACGGCTACGACAAGCGCTTCGGCATCGTGCACGTCGACTACGACACGCTCACCCGCACACCCAAGGCCAGCGCGCTCTGGCTGCGCGACACCATCGCCGCCAACGCCTTCACCCTCTGAGCGAACTTTGGATCGGGGCGGAAAACGAAAGAACCCCAGGCCGCTTGACCTGGGGTTTGTCCGTGGAGCTGAGGGGAATTGAACCCCTGACCTCCTGACTGCCAGTCAGGCGCTCTCCCAACTGAGCTACAGCCCCGAGGGCGGCCCTTTGTAGCCACTCTTCGGCTGCTTGTCTCTGATTTTCTTCACCTGGGTCGCGGGAGCGGGGCAGCCCCGGGGCCGGATGCTGAATATCCGTGCCGTCCCACTCGTCTCTCCAACGTGAAGGAAACGGCGGGCTCCGCGCGCTCCGGGCTACACCGGCCACGGGGCCTGCCATCAACCCCGGCAGGGGAAGGCGAAGGCACGGCACAACGTAGGCTGTCGTAACGAGCTGTGCTAACTCGTCGCTATTGTACGTACCCTACCTCGAGCTTGTGAGGAATTCAGGTGAAGACCAGGAACTTGTTGGTCATTGCGTCCCTGTTGTTGGCGAGCGTCTTTGCTTCGGGCTCGGCCCTCGCTGGGCCGGCGAGCGAAGTGGTCAAGACCAAGCAGACGGTGCTGTTCGGCCTGATCGCCCAGACCCCGACGCCGGACAACCAGGCCAAGCTCAAGGCGCTGTTCGACGAGATGCTGGACTACTCCGGCCTGGCGCACGCCTCGCTGGGCGACCGGTGGGGCAAGCTCTCGGGTGCCGAGCAGAAGGAGTTCAGTGACCTGCTCGAGAAGCTGGTGCGCCGGAACTACCAGCGCAACCTCAAGAAGATGCTCGGCTGGGAAGTCCAGTACCTCGGCGAGGAGCAAGTCGACGGGGGCGTGCTGGTCAAGACGCGCGCCGTCAACAAGGGCGACAAGCGGGCCGACCCCATCCAGCTCGACTTCAAAATGGTCCAGGTCGACGGCCGCTGGCTGGTGGGAGATCTGATCCCCGAGGGCGCCAGCCTGGTGAGCACCTACCACACCCAGTTCACCCGCATCTACGACAAGGACGGCTATCCGGCGCTCAAGGCCAAGATGCTGAAGAAGCTCGGCGAGAAGCTCGACTAACGCTTTCGCCCCAGCGTTCCTAGCGGCCGCGTGGCCTGTCCGCGCGGCCGCAGTCGCATTTTCGTCGCGACGAGTTGGGCTTCTTGGGCCTAGCGGCGGTAGCCTTCGTGGAGGATGGCCCCGAGGTCCGATCTTGCCCATTCCTTCCGGGTGCCGGCCGAGGCGCGTCGGCACGCTGCCGAGCGTGCCGCCAGCGAGCGGCACGATCCGGCGCGGCCCCGCTTTCGCCTGGTCGTCACCAAAGGGCGGCTCGGCGCCGAGCTCGAGGCGCCTTTCGCGCTTGGCCCGGTGTGGGTGCACGACCTCAGCCTGAGTCTGCCGGACCTCAAGTTCCCGGTCGAGCTGTCGGGCGGCGTGGAGGCCTTTCGCAACCGGCGCGGCCAGCTCGAAGAGCTGACGCTCGCGCTTGAGCACGAGCCGATCGCCCGCTGGCTAGGTCCGCAGCTGCGCGGGCTGATCGGACCGACCACGCCCCACTGCGTGGCCGCGCCGATCGAGGATGGCTGGCTGCTCGGCATCGCGGCCGGCCGCGCCGCGCTGTGCTTCGAGCTGCTGGTCGCTCCGCTCGACGGCGACGTACGGCTGCTCCCGACTGCGGCTCGCGGCCTGGGCTTGGCGGCGCCGCCGCAGCAGCTGGCAGCCCGCGCGCTCGAGCTGCTCGCCCGGCCCCTCGGCAAGCGCGTGGGCGGAGCGCTGGTGATCGAGCACGCGGCGCGCGCGATCTCCCGCCACGTGCTGCCGCTGTGCGGGATGCGTGCCGCGCGTGCCTCCGGGCTGCGCTTCGGTGCGCTCGAGCTCGAGCTCGAACGCGCGTTGCTTCACGGCTCGCGGCAGGATCCACCGCCCGCCCCATCGGAGCGGGTGCTCGGCGCGGTCGAGCTGTGCACGCTGGTGGCCACGGCCGAGGAGGCGCTGCTCGCGGGCGATCTGGACGAGGCTCGCCGCCGCTACCTCGGCGCCTGGGAACGCGCGCCACGCCACCCGGAGATCGCACGGCGGGTCGCGGAGATCGACGCTTGCGCCGGGGGCCGTGCCGAGGCCGCGCTCGGCCTGCTGGGCGAGCTCGGCTCTCCGCTCGATTCCGGCGTGCTTGGCGCGCGGCTGCTCGCTCAGCTCGGCGACACGGAAGGGGCCGTGGTCGGCTACCGGCGCTCGGCCGAGCTCGAGCCCTTTGGCTATCTCGCGGCGCTCGGCTGGCTCGAGGTGGCCGACGCTTCGCCCGACCGCGCGGCGCAGAGCGAAGCGCTCGATTGCGCGCTCGGCCGCAGCCCGCTGCTCGAGGCCGTGCGCTGGCGGCGCTTCCAGCACCGGGTCAGCGCCGGCGAGCTGCGCGGTGCGCGGGAGGACGCGGCGCACCTCGAGGCAGGCGCCTCGGGCTCGCTCGACCGACACGCGGTGGTGCGGCGTGCGGCGGAGATCTGGCTTGCCCAGGGAGTGCTCGACGAGGCGGCGGCGGCCTTCGAGAAGGCGCTGCGCTACCTGCCCGACAGCGTGGATGCCGTGGCCGGGCTGGCTCGCTCGCTCGGCGCCGTGGGCAAGCGCCGCCGTGCGCTCGATCTGCTCGGGCGGGCGCTCGGGCTGGCGGAGCGCGACTCCAAGGCGGCCCATGCCGTGGCGCTCGATCTCGCGCGCGCCCTGGTCGAGGTGGCGGATGACCGGCCGGCGGCCATCGCTCACGTGCAGGCGATTGCGCCGTTCGTGCCCGAGACCTTCGAGGCCCGCCTGCTCGAAGCGCGCTGGCGGGCCGAGCTCGGCGATCTCGGCGGCGCCAGCGTGGCTCTCGGGCGGCTCGGCGACGCGGTGGAGCGTGCCGTCGGCCTGCTGTGCGGTTCGCCGCCCGAGCCGGCCGGACCCTACCCCGCGCTGTGGGGCGGCGAGGCGCGCTGGCCGACGCGCGGCGATGCACGCGCGGCCATCTCGGCGCTGCTGGTCGAAGGAGCGCGCATCCAGGACGAGCGCCGCTCCGACACCCATGCCGCCCAGCGCCTGCTCGGCCTGGCCCTGCGCTTGACGCCGCGAGACCGGACCGTGGAGCGCTACTTCCGCCAGCTGTGCCGGGCGCTCGAGGCCGCACCGGTCGCCGAGGGCGCAGCGGCACGACCCCGGCCGGCCGAGGCCGCACCCGACGATCGCGCCGGCTGGGGCCCGGACGACGATGGCGACGAGCGCGATTCGCAGCCGCCGCTGCCGCCGGACCGCGAGCCCCCCGCTATCGACGGCCTGCCGCGCGGAGCGGCGATCACGCTCGAGGCGGCGATCGATCTGGACGAGGCCACGGGGGCCGCGGGCTCGGCCGAGAGCTTGGCGGTCGACTCGGCCGACGAGCAGCTCATCTCCCAACTGAGCGACCGGCTGCGCGCCGATCCCACCGACACGCAGACGGTACGGGCGCTCGCCGAGGTGCTGGAGCGGGTCGGGAGAGACCACGAGCTGCTGGCCCTGCTCTCCGCGCGCATGGACGACGGCCCCGTGGCGCTGCGCGAAGAGCTTGCTCCCCGGCGGCGGGCGGTGCTCGAGCGGCTGCGCGAGCGGGCAGCGGCCGCCGGCAAGCACGACGAAGCGGCGCTCTACGCCCTGATGCTCGAGGCTGGCGACTGAGCACCGAACTTGGTCGGCCGAGGTGGGACGTGCTACCCGCGGAGCGAAAGCTGCGATAGGTGCGTCGTGTTGCTGACTGACCCAAGCTCCGAGAATCAGGTTCGCTCTTTGCCGATCGTGGTGCAGAAGTACGGTGGCTCCTCCGTCGCCGACGTGGCCAAGCTCGGCCGCGTGGCGGATCGGGTCGTAGCCACGCGCCGTGCGGGTAACGACGTCGTCGTCGTGGTCAGCGCCATGGGCAAGACCACCGACGAGCTGCTGCGGGTCGCGGCCGACGTCGGCGCGGCCGGCGGAGGACTCGACTTCGAGCCGCCGCGACGCGAGCTCGACATGCTGGTCTCCACCGGCGAGCGCGTGACCATGGCGCTGCTGTCGATCGCCATTCAGGCGCGCGGCCACAAGGCCATCTCCTTCACCGGCTCGCAGTGCGGGATCATCACCAACGACCGGCACTTCGACGCCCGTATCATCGAGGTACGGCCCCACCGCATCGAGGACGAGATCGCGCGCGGCCACATCGTGATCGTCGCGGGCTACCAAGGCATGAGCTACCGGCGGGAGATCACCACGCTAGGCCGAGGCGGCTCCGATACCACGGCCGTGGCGCTGGCCGCGGCGCTGCGCGCCGAGCGCTGCGAGATCTACAGCGACGTCGACGGCGTCTACTCGGCCGATCCGCGCGCGGTGCCGAGCGCGCAACACCTGCCCGAGGTGGACTACGGCACGCTGCAGACCATGGCCGAGAGCGGCGCCAAGGTGCTGTGCGCCCAGGCCGTGGAATGGGCGCGGCGCGCGGGCATCGCGATCTACGCGCGGTCCACCTTCGATCCGGTCGTCGCCGAGCCGCGCCAGACGCTGGTGCGCCAGCTCGAGCCGTCGTCTCAGCAGCCACGCGCCCGCGCCGTGGTGGCCGACACCAAGATCGTGCTCGCCCGGCTGCGGGACGATCCGGCCCAGCCGGCGCTGCCGATGGTGCTCGACATGCTGTCCACCGCCGGCGTGACGATCCGCGAGCTCAGCACCGAAGGTGCCGACACCACCATGGTGCTGTCCGTGCTCAACGCCCCGCAGTGGGGAGCCACGCGCACCGAGCTCGGACGCAAGGTGCCCGCCTTCCAGCTGGTCCCGGCCGTGGCGCTGGTCAGCCTGTGCGGCGGCGGCCTCACCGACGACCCGAGCGGCCTACGCGAGTTCTGCCGGCTACTCGAGGAGCTGGGCGCCCCAGCTCAGCTGCTGGTCGCCTCGCCGCTGCGCTTTGCCGCGGTCATCGCACAGCAGCACGCCGTGGCAGCGCAGCAGCGCCTGCACGAAGCATTCGTCGCCGAGCGTTAGTCAGCGGCGTCGTCGGCGGCGCGCCGCAACCAGGGCGAGCGCCGGCGCGCCGAGCCACCAGCCCGGCGCGGGCAAGGTGGGCCGGGTCGAGCAGCTGCAGCCGCCCGCCGGCTCGAGCATCGCCGCGGCCGCCGGCGCCGGCGGTGGCGCCGGCCCGACGTCGAAGCTGGCCAGCGTGCTCGCCTCGCGACCGGTCGAGTCCACGACGCGCAGCTTCATGGCGAAGTGTCCTTCCTCTGCGAAGGTCACGTCGAAGCTCGGCTGAGCGAGCGGCTGCTCGTAGACGCCGTCGTAGTCGCGATCGAGCTCGATGCGCAGCCCCGAGGTCGGCTCGTCGGGATCGCTGACCGTGATCGGCACGGTTCTGAGCTCATCCACGTAGAGCTCCACCGGCTCGACCGCGATGCTCGGGGGCGAGCCAGTCGGCGGATCCTGCCCGTAAAGGCTGCGGTACACCCGCAGCTTGCCGTAGCCCCAGTCGTCGTTCGGCACGGTGCCCACGTTGGCGTCGACCAGGGCTCCATCGTGCAGCGCCTGCGTGACCTCCACGCCGGTCCACTCGGGATGCGCTTGGAAGAGCAGCGCCGCGGCGCCGGCCACGTGCGGGCTCGCACCCGAGGTGCCGCCGTAGATGAAGTAGACCCCGGGGCTGCCCGCGCGGTAGCCGGCGGTGATCGGATCGTCCGGGCCGGCGATGTCGAGGATGGCCATCCCGTCGATGCGGTGGCCGCGGCCCGAGTAGAAGGCGCGCTCACCCGGAGTCCCGTAGTCGTAGCCGTGGCCGGTGTAGGCCGAGATGGCGATGCCATGGTCGGCCGTGCCGGGGAAGCCGATCAGGTGCTCCTCGCTCGAGTAGCTCGGGAAGTTGATGCCCATCCCCCAGCCCGACAGCTCGTCCATGACGTAGGCGATGAGCGTCAGATCGGGCGTGCCCGGTGCGCTACCCTCGGCGGCGTGCAGCAGCCAGCTGCCGGTCGGCACCGGCGGCGGGGTCTGACTCTCGCCGAAGACCTCGATGTCGAGCTTGACCGTGCCACGGCTCGACTGCGAGCGCTCGGCGTAGATGCTCAAGCCATCGTGCCAGTCCTGGTAGATGTAGGTGTCGGTCGTGGGCAGCGCCAGGCTGAAGCCCGTCGGATCTTCCAGCGTCAAGACGAGCGGGCGTGACGGCTCGCGCCACAGCACGGTGGCGAACAGCAGCTGGAAGCTGCCGTAGGGCGAATTCGCCGGCACCTCGATCTCGACGTCGGTCTGCACCGCCGACGGGATGTTCCGCTTGTAGAGCTTCTGCGCGGTGGAGAGGTTTCCGGCCGGGTTGATGTGCGCCATGCCCGCCACCGTGGAGTCATCGATCAGCCGTTCGAGCGCGCTCGAGCCGTCGAGGAAATAGCCAGTCCACGGCGCGTACTCGTGCAGCATCACGCGTGCTCCCTCGTTTCGGCAGAACAGGCCGAAGGAGTAGAGCATGTCTTGCTGCCCGCGCTGCATGGCCATGATGAGGTCGGCGTCCGGCGCCATGCCCACCTTGACTGTCAGGCCACGCTGCCCGCCGGCGAGCACGCCCGACGCGCCGCAGCCGTGGGCGCTGTAATCGTCGACCGGCACGTCGACCAGGTTCTGGCCGCGGCGGTACACGTCGTTGTCCACGCGCACGGTCGCGATCTTCGAGCTGCCGAGCGCCACCAGCTTCTCGTCGAGATCGAGCCGGCCGTTGCCATTCACGTCGTCGGCCACGAACAGCGCTTCGCCGAAGCTCGGGCTCGAATCGTCGAAGCCGCCGTCGCGGCCGTAGTCGCGCACGCCGTTGCCGTTGATGTCCGCGTACAGCCAATCCATGCCGAGCGCGTAGCCGGAGTCGTCCGAGCCGAACAGCGGGGTGTCGTCCCAAAACTCCGTCACCACGCCGTTGAGCACGCGCAGCGTCACCAGCGAGTCGTCGTCCGCCCGACGAACCGCGTCGACTCCGGGCGTGAAGACGCCGTCCCCGTCCACGTCCACCCACGAGAAATAACCGCCGTCGGCGCGGAAGAACATGGGGTGGAACGGATCGATCCCCGAGTCCGAGTCGCAGATGGTGATGCCCTGGCCGGTGATCGGCAGTCCCTGCGAGTCCACCGTGCGCCACATGTCGTGCGCTTGGATCTCGGCGCCGGTGCCGTCGAGCGGTCGCGGCGCGCCAAACGGCGGGCCGTCGAGCGCGATCCCGGTGACGCGCGGCAGCGCCACCACGGCCGGAAGCTGGGCGGCGGTGAGCTGAGCCGCCAGGCTGACGCCCGCGAACAGGGCCTGGCCGTCGTCGCCACGCTCGACGCGCAGGCCAAGCGCCGCGAGCTGCTGCGCATCCTCGGGTGTCGGCCGCGAGACATAGCTGATGACCACCGGCACGACCTCCGCGGCCGGCAGCCTGCGTCGCGAGCCGTCGGCGGCGGGTCGATCGCCGAACGCCACCGGCAGGCCACCTCGCACTTTCGCCCGCCGGGGATCGCCCGGCGCGAAAGGCTGGTGCGGGCGGGCCAGGCCGGCGCTGGCCGATAGCCCGAGCGCGAGCAGAATCGTGGACGCGGTCAACCATCTCGTGCGGCGTGACATCATCGCTCCTGGACGTTAGTTGGCGAGCGCGGCGGTGCGGGTCCGCCGCGGCTCTTTCCGCAGTCTAGCCGGTCGCGGCCGGCATCGGCTCCGCTTCGAGCAAGGACGAGCTCATTCGCTCGGCTCTTCGTCGTCGCTGGCCTCGCTGCCGTCGGGCGGCAGCGGGCCGATCTCGATGCCCACCTCGACCTCGACCTCGTCCCCGCCTACGTCGAGCTCGGGCAGCGTGCCCGCATCCAGCCGCTCCCCGCCCGGATCCTCGAGCCCCTCGGCGTCGGACGGATCGGTGTCCGCGGGCAACGGCTCGAGGCCGCTGCCGGCGTCATCGTCGGCCGAGCCGACCTCGCGCTCGTCCGGGTCGAGCAACGACGGCGCGTGCTCGTCGATGTCGAGGCCCACGGTCGGCGCGGCGTCGCCGATCCCGGTGGCATCGTCGCCGAGCGCGCTCGGCTCCGTCGGCGAGCCGATCTCGAGCTGTAGCTCGAGCGGCGGCTCCGCGCTGGCGGCGTCGTCGGCTTCCGGATCCCCGGCCGCAGGCAGGCGCAGATCGCCCTCATCCGGGTCGTCGAGGCCCTCGTGCTCGTCTGCACCGTCGAGCGCCGGGAGGTCCAGCAGCTCGCTCTCTTCGGAACTCGGGGCTGCGGCGCGCTCCATGCTCCGGAGCATAGCGCACGCACGAGGCGCTTTCCCTTCTTCAAGTCTGCCGCCGCTGTCCTGCTAGAGGCTCCGTCGAGACGCTCGGGGCGCTTTCCCTCTTCAAGTCTGCTGCTGCTGCTCTGCCTGACGCTCCGTCAAGGTGCCGGGGACGCGTTTCCTTCTTCAAGTCTGCGCTTGGCTCTGCTTATCTGAGCTGGCATGAGCGATCACGCCTCGTATCCGCCGCCCCCGCCCGGGCCGCCCCTCGCCAAGGGCGTGCCCGAGCAGGGGGCCGTGGTTCCGGAACGCGTGAGCCGAGCCTGGCGCGCGTGGTTGGCGACGCTGGCCACCGACGCGGAAGCAGCGACCGCCGCCGCCAGCCTGTACGCCGAGCTGCCGGACGAAGCGCGCGACGCCTGGCTCGACGCGTTGGCCGAGGACGCGCCCGAGGTGGCCGTGCCGGGGGCGGCGCTCTACGGCCCGCTGTTGGCGGTCGAGGCCGATCCGGTGCGCAGCGCTCGCATCCAGCGGCAGCTCGGCTCGGCGCTGGAGCTGTGCATCCAGCCGAGCCGGGCGCTGTGCGGCACGAGCGACGACGGCGAGCGCATCGTCGTGCTGGTGATCCCTCAGTACCTCGAGTTCGTCCGCGTGCTGGCCTGCCGCTTCTCGGCCGAGCGCGGCTTCGTTTGGGCCCATCAGATGCCGATCCTGGCGGCCGACGACGCGCCCCGCGCCGGCGAGCAGCTCGAAGGCGTGGAGCTGCGGCGCCTGAGCCCGCAGGCGGCGGTCGACGAGCTGGCTCACGCCGTGGTGGCGCAGGTGCGCGCCGGTCGGCCCCTGCCGCAGCTGTTGCGCGACGTGGCGGCGCTGTTCAGCGTGCAGCGCGACGGCACGACTGGCAGCATCGGCTGAGACGCCCGCGCGGAGCCGAAGCGATGCAGCAGCGACGGCCGACCCGAGATCCGCAGGCGCAGCCGGGCACGCTCGGACCGCGCGACCGCGCGCGCTGGGTCGGCGGGCTCACCGTTGTGCTGTGCGCCGCGCCCTGCAGCTGCGGCGAGCTGCCACCTCCGCCGCCCGAGGCGCCCGCGCCGCGGCTGGCCATCGACCCGACCGCCGAGACCGCTGCCGTGCCGCGCTTCGTCTTTCGCACTGTCGATGGCACGGCCGTGTCGAGCGAGGCGCTGCACGGCCGCCTGACGGTCGTGGGACTGGTGGCCAGCTACGACGGCCCGTCCCAGTCGCAAGCGGTGATCCTGCGCGCGCTCAACAAGGACCACGCGCCGCGCGTCAACGTCTTGCTGGTCGTGCTCGAGGGGGAGGAGGCTCGGCCCATGGTCGAGGCCTTTGCCGCCGCGCTCGGGGCGCCCTTCCCGGTGGCCCTTGGCGACGCCGACGCCATCGCCGGTCGTGCTCCGTTTCCCGGCCTGCACGAGGTGCCGAGCCTGGTGGTGCTCGACGCGAGCGGGCGTGAGCGGTGGCGGCACGTGGGGCAGGTCAGCGAGCAGGACATCGACGGCGTGCTGCGCGAGCTCGAGCAGCGCGGAGCCGGAGGCGCCGGTCGGTAGCTCTTGTTCGACGAGCTCGCCGCGACCAGGATGAGCCCCATGCCGACCGAGACCCAGAGCCCGACCGTTTCGGCCGTGGCCGCGCCACAGGCACGGCGCCGCCGAAGCTCGTGGCTCGCGCGGCTGCGCGGCGTGCTGCCCGACGGCGACGAGGCTGCGGCCTTGCTGCCGACCGCGGACGAGGTAGCGCTGGCCACCGTGGTCGGCGGGCTAGCGGCCGTGGTGGTCAATGCGGTGGCCATTGCGCTGACCGTGTCGCGGCCGGCGGCCGGCATGGGGCTGCGGCTCGAGCACCACCTGTTCGACGTGCTCGAGACGAGCGGGCTCGCGGCAGCGGCCGGGCTGTTTGCCGCGGCGGTCATCGGCCCTTTCGGGCGCGGGCGCCGGCTGCGCTGGCTCGCGTGGCTCGCGCTTGGCCTGGCGGCGTTCGGCCCCATGCTCGGGCTGCTCGGCGAGCACCTGCAGCGCGAGGCCGTGGCCGTTTGGGACGGCCGTTTCGAGGCGGTGCTCTACCCGCTGTACCTCGCGCTGTGCTGCGCGGCCGTGCCCGCGGCCTACGCGATCGGCGCGGCGTTCGCCCCTCGCCGGTGGGAGCGCTGGGTGCCGGTGGCCGTGGGGCTCGGCGGCAGCATCGCGCACCATGCCCTGCTGCGCGACGACTACCCCGGCGTGCACGCCACCGTCCAGTGGGTGTCGGCAGCGCTGCTCGGCGCAGCCGTCGCCCGCCCGCTCGCGCGCAGGCTCGGCCTGGTGCGCCATCGCCGCCGCTTCGCCCTGGTGCTCGGCGCTTGGGCTGCGCTCGCGCTCGCGTGGCAGCCGCCGAACGCCGTGCGGCTCGAGCTGTTCCGCGAGCCGGGCGCCGTGGGAGCGCTCGTGCTCGCCACCAGCGTGTGGAGCGCGCCCGCCGTGTCGCCGCAGGCGATGGCGAGCGCGCCGGTCTTCGACCCGACAACCCTTCCGCGTCGGCACCCGGAGCTCGACGCCCAGCTGCCGGCCGCCCCGGTGGTGGTGCTGGTCTCGATCGAGGCCACGCGCGCCGACGTGCTCGAGGGCGCGCACGACGCCGACCTGCCCGAGATGCGCAAGCTGCGCGATGCCGGCGCCTACTTCCCGCGCTCGATCGCGCCGGGCTCCCAGACCTCGGTGAGCCTCACCACGTTGTTCACCGGCCACTACATGTCCGAGCTGTTCTGGGAGATGTACGGCCAGGGCGCGATGCGCTTCCTCTACGCGGTCGAGGATCCGCACCCGCGCTTTCCCGAGCTGCTGTCTCGCGCCGGGGTGGAGACCGCGGACTACCTGGGGCTCATCTTCCTCTCCGGCCGCTTCGGCGTGACGCGCGGCTTCGCCCAGGAGTTCTGCGCGGTGCAGGACCGTCGGCACGCACTGGCCAGCGAGGTACTGACCCCGCTGCTCAAGCGACTGGGCAGCGCCGGGCGAAAGCCCTTCTTCGCCTATGCCCACCTGATGGAGCCGCACGAGCCCTACGATCGCGGCAAGCTCAAGGAGGGCAGCGACTATGAGCGCTACATCTCCGAGGAGCAGGTGGTGGACCTGTGGATCGGCCGCATCGCCCGGCTGCTGCGGCAGCGCTACCCCACACGCGGCTACCTGATCGTCACTGGCGACCATGGCGAGGCCTTCGGCGAGCACGACACGCAGTTCCACTCCAAGACGCTCTACGAGGAGCTGGTGCGCGTGCCGCTCGTGATCTGGGGGCCGGGCATCGTCCCGCGCCACCACGCCGAGCTGGTGGGCCACGTCGATCTCGGTCCGACCATTCTGGAGCTGTTCGGCCAGCCGGTGCCTGCCGATCAGATGGGCCAAAGCCTGGTCCCGTTGCTGTTCGGGCAGGAGGAGCCGCGCCCGCGCCCCATGATCGCCGAAGGCCGGCTGCGCCGGGCGCTGTTCCTACCCGACGGGCTCAAGGTGATCGACGACACGCGGCTCAAGACCGTGGAGGTCTACGACCTGCGGGCGGATCCGGGCGAAACGCGCAACCTGTTCGACAGCGACCGGGCGCGCGTCGAGCCGGCCCTGGCCGAGCTGCGCGCGTTCTTCGACCACTACGCCTTCCGCCGTCCGGGCTATCACCTGCAATACAAGCGGTAGCGGGCGAGCCCGCCGCAGTCGGTGAAGACCGAAGATGACACAGGGAGCCCCCGTGAATTCCGACTCTCGTGCTTCCGTGCGCTAGCGGCCGCGGTGTTTCGGCGCCGCCGAGGCCGAGGCCGCCGCCGAGGCCGAGCTTGCCGGCATGGTTGCCAGTGCTTCGGCCGAGGGCGTGGCCGCGCAGCGGAAGCCGAGGTTGTAGTTGCGGTAGCCGACCGGGCCCGAGTGCCGCTCCGAGGCGCGCAGATCCGCCGCATCCTTGCTGAGCCAGCTGCCGCCGCGCTGCCCGTGCTCGAGCCCCCCTTCCGGACCGACCGGATTCTGGCCGGGCGAGTGGGCGTAGTAGCCCTCCTCGAAGCGGTCAGCCACCCACTCCCAGACGTTGCCGGCCATGTCGAGCGCCCCGTAGGGGCTGGCGCCCTCGGGCTTGGAGCCGGCGGGCCAGGTCGAGTCGCGCGCGCAGCCGTCGCCGTCCTCGTGCATGATGGTCAGCTTGCACGAGGGCTCGCTGCTGCCCCAGGGGTAGACGCGCGCCTTGTCACCGCGCGCCGCCTTCTCCCATTCGGCCTCNNAGTCCACGCAGTTGATCGGATGATCGGCCCGATCGGTCTTACCCCAGTTGCACAGGTCCGAGTCGGTGAGCCCGTCGGTCGTGCAGCGCCCGGCCTTGACGCAGGCCGCGTACTTCGCCACCGACACTTCGAGTCGATCGATCTGGAACACCGCCAGCGTCACCTTGTGGGTGGGCAGCTCGGGCTGCTCGCAGCGCTTGTCGGCCTCGACGTTGCAGCCCATCACGAACTCGCCGGCCGGCACCCACACCAGGTCGGCCTTGGGCAGCGTACCGGGCGGCGAGCCATCGTCGGGCACGACCCAGGTCGAGGTGTGCGTGGGCTCGGCCGTCACCGCGGCGGCCGGCGTTGGCTGCGGCGCTGGTGGCTTCGGCAGGACGTGCCGGCGCTCGAGCAGCACGGCCGCGCCCACGCCCGCGCCGAGCGCGGCGATCG
>PMCN01000203.1 GCA_003154135.1 Acidimicrobiaceae bacterium | reverse complement strand
ACGTCGGGATGCGAGCGCACGTAGGCGAAACCTTCGCGCAGCCTTCCCTTCGCCCGGCCGAGGAGCGGGCGGGCGACCAGCTCGCTCGCGCGCAGTGCGACGAGGGCGCCGATCACCACGAGGTACGACGCGGCATTGATGAAGAAGCAGGACTCGACGCCCACGGTGGCGATGAGCACACCGGCGATCGCGGGGCCGATGAGCCGCGACACCGAGTTGATGGTGCTGTTGGTCGCGACCGCGCTGGGCAGGAGCTTGGGGCCGACCAGCTGGAACAGGATCGCCTGCATCGCCGGGCGTTCGACCGCCAGCACGAGTCCGAGCATCGTCGTCAGCGCGTAGATCCACCAGATGGTCACGTGACCGCTGGCCACCACGACGCCGAACGCAGTGGCGAGCAGTCCCGAGGCGGTGGAGGTGGCGAGCAGCAGCTTGCGGTTGTCGAACTTGTCCGCCAGCACGCCCGCGGGGGCGCCGAGCAGCAGCATGGGCAGGAACTGCAGCGCCGTCGTCAGACCCAGCCGATCGCTGCGATTGGTGATCTCGAGCACGAGCCAGATGACCGCGAGCGATTGCGTCCACGAGCCGATCGTCGAGATGGTCTGGCCGACGAAGTAGAGGCGGAAGTTCCGGTTGCCGAACGCGGCGAAACGGTGCTGCCCGGGGCCAGCCTCGCGTCGGGAACGGTTGTGCATGTGGCCAGTTGACAGCACCCGCCCATCGTGCGCAACATCGTTTGCCATGGAGGCAAGGGCGGTCGAGGAGTCGGTCGAGAGCAGGGTGCGGCGCCGCCTCCGCGAGCTGCGCGTCGAACGCGGGCTCACGCTGCGGCAGGTGAGCGATCGTGCGCACATCAACATCTCCACGCTCAGCCGGCTCGAGTCGGGCAAGCGGCGTTTGGCGCTCGACCACATCACAGGACTGGCCACCGCGCTCGGCGTGAGCGCCGACGAGCTCCTCGCCGGCGGGTCACCGGTCGATCCGCGCGTCCACGGCGAGCCCGTCACGCGAGGTGGGCTCACGATGTGGCCGCTCACGAACCGCGACGCTGCGGGTGGGCTGCGCACGTTCAAGGTGCGCGTGAGCCCGCGCCGGCGCAGACCTCCCGATCAGCTCCGGTCGCACGACGGGCACGACTGGATGTATGTGCTCGACGGACGGCTCCGGTTGTTGCTCGGCGACCAGGACCTCGTGATCGAGTCCGGCGAGGCCGTGGAGTTCAGCACGTGGACGCCGCACTGGTTCGGTGCGGTCGACGGCGCCGTCGAGCTCATCGCGGTGTTCGGCCCGCACGGCGAGCGGGCGCACCTTCACGACTGACGCGCCCGCTCCTCAGCCGCGTCGGAGCATCGTGGCGGCGGTGCCTTCGTCGGCAACCCATTCGAAGCCGAGCGACTCGTACATCCGTCGGGCGACCGCGTTCTCCAGGTCGACGCTGAGGCTCATCGTGGGGTGACGTTCGAGGAGGTCGGCGAGCAGCCGGCGGCCGATCCCGATTCCTCGATGCGAGGGCACCACCGCCATGCCCAGCTCGGGGATCTCGGGCGACACATGCCCGTATCCCGGATCCTGCGCCGTCGTGCACCTGCTGAAGGCTGCCCCGAGGCGCACGCCTGCGTCGTCAACGGCGAGCTGGGCGTCGTCGTTCGGGTACCGACCGAAGTCGCGCAGGTAGTGCGCGAGCGAGTGGTCGTCGAGGATCGAGCGCGGCGGCGGCTCCAACCCGTCGGGCACGTGGATCGACAGGTACAGCACTTCCCAGAGGAACGGGACGTCGTCGGCGCGCCAGGGTCGACTGGTCCAGTTCACGACGCGCCCTCGGGCAGCGGGTCGAACAGCCTCAGCTCTTCGGGACTCGGCGGCTGCCACACCGTGCGGTACCAGTCGTCGAGCTGCGCGTGCGTGATGTGGACCTCGCCGTCGAGCGGGTTGCGCTCGTCGAGCCGCCGCACCAACTCGTCGAGCGCGACGTCGAGGTGCAACAGCGACACGGCGACGCCGTGCTCTCGGCACCAGATGCGCAGCGCGTCGCGCTCGGCGCGCGCCCACGTGCCCCACTCGATCACCACGTCGCTGCCGGCGCACAGCACGTCCTGCGTCAACGACCACTGCAGCGCCTCGATGCGTGCGCGCGCCTCCTCGTCCCAGAGGTCGACCCCGAGCGCGCGCATCCACCCGTCGGGGCACATGCGCACCGCGCCGTGCGCCGCCATCGCGAGCGCCGTCGTGGTCTTGCCCGAGCCGGGCAGGCCGCACAGGATGGACAGGCGCGCCATGACCGTCGACTGTACGGCCCGGGCGCGGCCGACGGCGGCGAATTCGGCCGCGTGTGATGTTGCCGTCGGGTTAGCTTCGGCGCATGGGCGACAACACCGATCGCTACTCGCACGGGCACCACGAGTCGGTGCTGCGCAGCCATCGCTGGCGCACCGCCGAGAACTCGGCCGGCTTCCTGCTGCCGCACCTCCAGCGTGGCATGTCGCTGCTCGACGTCGGTTGCGGTCCCGGCAACATCACCGCCGATCTCGCCGATCGGCTCGCACCCGGCGCCGTCACGGGTGTCGACGCCTCGGCCGTCGTGATCTCGGCCGCCGCGGCCGATCACGTGCGCGACAACCTCACGTTCGCGACGGGTGACGTGTACGCGCTCGACTTCGCCGACGACACGTTCGACGTGGTGTTCGCACACCAGGTGCTGCAGCACCTCGGCGACCCGGTGGCGGCGCTGCGCGAGATGCGCCGCGTGGTCCGCCCGGGGGGCACCGTGGCCGTGCGCGACAGCGACTACGGGGCGTTCGTGTGGTCGCCGTCCGATCCGCGGCTCACACGGTGGATGAGCCTCTACCACCAGCTCACCGAACACAACCGCGCCGAGGCCGACGCCGGTCGGGTGCTCCACGTGTGGGCGCGCCAGGCCGGCTTCACCGATGTGCGCGTGTCCACCTCGAACTGGACGTTCCAGACGGCCGACGAGCGAGCATGGTGGGGTGGCCTCTGGGCCGACCGCGTGCAGCAGAGCGAGTTCGCTCGCCAGACCCTCGAGTACGGGCTCGCCGACGAGGCCGAGCTCGCCGCCATTGGTGCTGCGTTCCGCGAGTGGGCCGCGAACCCCGACGGCTTGTTCATCGTGCTGCACGGCGAGGTGCTCGCCACAGGCTGACCGGCGCGCTGCATGGGAGCACGACCGCGCGGGCTGCATAGTGTCGGGCCCGTGAGNNGCGAACTGGTCGAAGGACGTCGACCCCGAGGCCTGGCGCCGGCTGGTGATCGACGAGCGGTGGGCTGCGCTTCGGTGGCCGTCGCAGTGGTTCGGCCGCGATCTCGACGACGCGGCCGCGAAGGAGGTGGAGGCGGTGTTCGCCGCCGCCGGGGCACCTGGACCAGGGCAGGACATCTACAACCTCTGGGCCGGAACCCTGCTCGCCTACGGTCAGGACGAGCTGAAGCGGCAGTTCCTGCGCCGCCTGCTGCTCGACGAGGTGGCGATGTGCCTCCTCTACAGCGAGCCCGGCGCAGGTTCCGACCTCGCCGGGCTGCGCACCACGGCGCTGCGCGACGGCGACGAGTGGGTGATCAACGGTCAGAAGGTGTGGACCTCAGGTGCACGCGGTGCCGAGTTCGGGATGCTCATCGCGCGCACCGACTGGGACCAGCCCAAGCATCGCGGCATCACGTTCTTCTGGTTCCCGATGCGGCAGCCCGGGGTGGAGGTCCGCCCGCTGCGACAGGCCACCGGCGATGCCCGGTTCAACGAGGTGTTCATCACCGACGCCCGAGTCCCCGATACGCATCGGCTCGGCGATCTCAACAAGGGCTGGTGGGTGCTGCAGACCGCGCTCGCCTACGAACGGATGACGATGGGAGTGTCGCGTCGCGGCGATGGCGACAGCGGCGGCGCGGTGCGTGGCGCGACGGCGGCCGCCCACGGCGACATCCCCCGCGCCGACATCTCGCTCGTCAAGGTCGCAAAGGCGGTGGGCAAGGCGGGCGACCCGTACGTCCGCCAGGAACTGGCGCGGCTGCACTGCAACCGTGTCGTCAACGACCTCAACGGCGAGCGCGCCAAGGCCGAGGCGAAAGCAGGTGGCTCGTCACCGCTGGCCTCGCTGGGAAAGCTGGCGATGGCGCAGCTGCTGCACCAGGCCGGCCACCTGCACGGGCTGCTGCTGGGCATGGAGGGCACGCTCGACGGCGACNNTCCAGCGCAACATCATCGGTGAACGCCTGCTCGGCCTGCCCAAGGAACCCGAGGTCGACCGCGAGGTGCCCTTCCGCGAGGTGCGGGCGAGCGGCTGATACCCGCTGCGATATCGTGCGCGCATGACGGAACGTCTGCCCGACGAGGAATGGCAGCCGGCCACCAGCGAGCCGGGCCAGGTGTACACGCCCGAGGGCCAGATCAAGGCCGTCGGCGCGTTCATGCGCGGCCTCCACGACCCGAACCCGCGTGTGGCCGTCTACCGTCGCGCAGGCATCCGCATGGGGCTCATGGTGATGGCCGGTGGCATCGCGCTGGTGGCGCTCATCGCTGTGGTCGACGCCCTCCTGCACTAGCGCGCGGGACCTTCGGCTCTGGCCTGCGGCAGGCCCCGTCGGTGATCGTCAGAGGGTGACCCTCTCCGACCCCCGATGGCAGGCCGCTGAATGATCGCGCTCTTCATCGCAGGATCGATCGCGTTCTTCGCTTCGCTGTTCGGCACCGGCTTCCTGGCCCGCCTCCTCAAGCGTCGCGGCCGTAGCCAGCCGATACTG
The DNA here is from genome assembly GCA_003154135.1 of Acidimicrobiaceae bacterium. Lineage (GTDB taxonomy): Bacteria > Actinomycetota > Acidimicrobiia > Acidimicrobiales > Ilumatobacteraceae > UBA668. The sequence goes on along the minus strand of PMCN01000203.1, from coordinate 13,173 downwards.
GAGATGAACGCCGACAACATCGTCGTGCCCCAGCACCAGCACAAGTCGGGCACTCCCACCATGGGCGGCATCGCAGTGATCGGCGCGGCGGCGGTCGGCTATCTGCTCAGCCACCTGCGCGAGGGAGTCATCTTCTCCAACCAGACGCTCGTGATGTTCGGCGGCGTCGCGGTGATGGCCGGCATCGGCTTCGTCGACGACTACATCAAGGTGACGAAGAAGCGGAACCGTGGCGTGCTGTGGTCGCTGAAGGGCTGGATCACGCTCGCCTGTGCGTTCGGCATCGCCGCCGCGCTGCTGCTGACGAGCGACATCAGCACGCGGCTCTCGTTCACGCGCGCCCAGCTGCCCGGTTGGCAGATGGGGCCAGTCGTGTGGGTGCTGTGGGCCGGCATCATCATCTTCTCCACGACGAACGCGGTCAACGTGACCGATGGGCTCGACGGCCTCGCCGGCGGGGCGGCGATGCTCGGCTTCACCGCGTTCGCGATCATCGCCTTCCTCGGCTTCCGCAGCCACTCGCTCTACCCGTCGATCATCAACCCGTACGACCTCGCGGTGTTCGCGGTGGCGTTCGCCGGCGCGTGCGCTGGGTTCCTGTGGTGGAACGCGCCGCCCGCTCGCATCTTCATGGGCGACGTGGGTGCGCTCGGCCTCGGATCCGCGCTCGCGCTGCTGGCGCTGAGCACCAACACGCAGCTGCTCCTCATCCTGATCTGCGGCATCAACGTGGTCGAGATCGGGTCGGTCGCGCTGCAGATGATCACGTTCAAGCTCACCAAGCACCGGCGCCGCCTGTTCCGCATGTCGCCCGTCCATCACCACTTCGAGATGGCCGGATGGCCCGAGACCACNNTCCGGCGGCTGACCAGTTCACGAACGTGTCATAGTCGCGGCATGGGCCGGAAACGCGTCGCCGACAGCCTGGGTGCATGACAATGGCAGATCTGCGTACGCAGGCAGGGATGTGGGACGAGCTCATCGACGACAACGGTGAGCCGAGAGCGGCTGCCGCGGCAGTGGTGCAGCAGCTGCAGGAGCTCGGGCTCTCCGAGCTCCAGCAGCGCCAAGACCTCGCCGAGCTCGACATCGTGGGCATGGGCATCACGTTCACCGTGTACTCCGACGGTCGCGGCATCGACCGTGCGTGGCCGTTCGACATCATTCCCCGGGTCATCGCCGCCGACGAGTGGCGACGCGTCGAGCTTGGCCTCATGCAGCGGCTGCGCGCGATCAACGCGTTCATCGACGACCTGTACCACGAGCAGCGCGTGATCGCCGACGGCGTGTTCCCCGCCGCCCTGCTCGAGCACTCCGTGAACTTCCGTCCGCAGTGCCGCGGCGTGTCGCCGAAGTACGGCGTGTGGGCGCACATCTGCGGCAGCGATCTCGTCCGCGACGCCGACGGCACGATGTACGTGCTGGAGGACAACCTGCGCGTGCCGTCGGGTGTGAGCTACGTGCTCGAGAACCGCGCCATCTCGAAGCGCGCGTTCGCCGATCTCTTCGCGCAGCAGAGCATCCTGCCCGTCGACGCCTACACCGACGAGCTGAAGCGCATGCTGGCGTCCCTTGCCCCCGACGATGTGGCCGACCCCACGGTCGTGGTCCTCACGCCGGGCATCTTCAACAGCGCGTACTTCGAGCACTCGTTCCTCGCGCAACGCATGGGTGCGGCTCTGGTCGAGGGCGCCGATCTCGTGGTGGGCGACGACGACTGCGTCTACATGCGCACCATCGACGGTCGCGAGCGGGTCGACGTCATCTACCGCCGTGTCGACGACCTGTTCCTCGATCCCGACGAGTTCCGTCCCGACAGCGCCCTCGGCGTGCCCGGCCTCATGCGTGCGTGGCGCGCCGGCAACGTCGCCATCGCCAACGCGCCGGGTGCGGGCGTCGCCGACGACAAGGTGGTGTACGCGTGGGTACCCGACCTCATCCGCTACTACCTGCACGAGGAAGCACTGCTTCCCAACGTGCCCACGTACCGCTGCGTCTACGACGATGAGCGCCAGCACGTGCTCGACAACATCGGCGAGATGGTGGTGAAGCCGGCCAACGAGAGCGGCGGCTACGGGCTGCTCATCGGCAATCGCGCGAGCCGCACCGAGCTCGATGAGGCCATCGCCAACATCGAGGCCGATCCACGCAACTGGGTAGCGCAACCCATCCTCTCGCTCAGCACTGCGCCCACCCTGTGCGACGGCCGCATCGAGCCGCGCCACGTCGACCTGCGCCCGTTCATCCTCAGCGGTGCCGGCCAGTACGTCACCGCCGGCGGCCTCACTCGCGTCGCACTGCGCCGTGGCTCGCTGGTGGTCAACTCGTCGCAGGGTGGCGGGAGCAAGGACACCTGGATCGTGGAGACCTGATGCTGCTGTCGCGCGTCGCCGACAACCTCTACTGGGGCGCCCGCTACCTCGAACGTGCGGAAGACACGGCGCGGGTCGTGCGCGCGTTCACCGAGGTGTTGCTCGACCTGCCGGTGGGGGTCGCGTCGAGCTGGGAGCCCCTCCTCGCTGTCGCGGGCAGCCGCGAGGCGTTCGAGGCGGGACATGCGCGCCGCGCCGAGAACGACATCGTGCACTTCCTGGTGGCCGACAGCGCCAACTTCGGCAGCGTGGTGGCCAGCGTGGCGCATGCCCGCGAGAACCTGCGCACCACCCGTGAGGTGCTGCCCCGTGAGGCGTGGCAGACCGTGAACGACCTCTACCTCTACACCGCACGCGACGCCGAGAGCGGGGTGGATCGTCGGTCTCGAGCCCGCTTTCTCGGCCGCGTGATCTCCGAGTCGCAGCGGCTCGACGGCGTCATCTCGGGCACCATGCAGCGCGACGAGGCGTACGAGATCTGGCGTCTCGGCCAGGCCGTCGAGCGGGCCGACATGACCACGCGGGTCGTCGGCGTCCGCGCCGCCGCCCTGCTGGCCACGACTGCCGCGACCGTCAACACGGCGACCAGCACCGCGACGACCAGCACCACGACGACCAGCACCGCGACCGACGACTTCGACGAGGTGCAGTGGATGGGAATGCTGCGCTCGCTCACCGCACTGCAGATGTACCAGCGCGCCACGCGCGGGCCGATCACGGGTGAGGGCGTCGTCAGCTTCCTGCTCTTCGATCACGAGTTCCCGCGTTCGGTCGCAGGGTGCATGCAACGCATCCGCAGCGCGCTGTCGCGGCTGCCGCGCGCCGATCGCACGTTGCCCGAGTGCGACGACGTCGACGCGCTGCTGTCGGGCCTGCGAGCCGACGCGGGCGATGGTGCTGCGCTCGACCAGGCCATGGACCGCGTGCAGATGGCGCTGGGCAGGCTCAGCGCCGCGGTGTACGACACGTTCGTGCGTGCTGCGGAATGATGGTGCCATGACGCTCGCTTCGCTCGCCTACGCGCCCGTCCCCGGCCGTTTCGACGAACTGCTCGACACCGACGGCGAGCCGCGAGCGGCGTGGCGTGCGGTTGCCCGGGCACTCGGCTCGTTCGACGCCTCCGTGCTGGTCGACCGCCAGGGCCAGGCCGACCGTCTGCTCGCCGCGGAGGGCACCGGTCATCTCGTGCACGAGCTGGCGCTCGCCACCGACCGACACGGACACACCGCTGCCGCCCGTGCCGTGAGCCATCCATGGCGCCTCGACCCCATCCCGTTCGTGCTCGACAACAACGAGTTCACACTCCTGGCCGACGCCGCAGTGCAGCGTATGCAGGTGCTGGAGGCAGTGCTCGTCGACTGCTACGGGCCTCGCCGGCTCGTTGCCGACGGAGTGCTGCCCGGGGCGTTGCTGCACTCGCTGGCGGCACACCGCTCGGCCGCCGGCGAACGTGGGCATCGCCCGTGGCTCGTGCACTACTCGGTCGACGTCGCGCGCGACTCGCTCGGTCACTGGCACGTCGTGCAGGACCAGACCGACGCGCCGGCCGGCCTCGGCTACTCGTTGCTCAACCGCTCGGTGCTCGCCCGCGTGCTGCCCGACGGTCTCCGCATCGCGGGTGCGGCCGCCGTGCACGACCATGCCGACACGCTGCGGCGCGCGCTCATCGCCGCCGCGCCCAGCGGGCGCACGAGTCCTCGCAGCGTGGTGCTCACCGCCGGCCCGGCCGATCCCACGTACATCGAGCACAGCTACCTCGCCACCCGCCTCGGGCTGCACCTCGTCGAAGGCGCCGATCTCGTGATGCGCGCCGGCAGGTTGTGGCTGCGCGTGCTCGACGGTCTCGAGCCCATCGACGTCGTGTACCGACGGCTCGACGATGCGCACCTCGATCCGCTCGAACCCGGTCATCTCGGCGGCGGTGGTGGAGTGCCCGGCATCGTGTGGGGCGCCCGCGACGGGTCGGTGACGCTGGCCAACTCGTACGGCAGCGGGTTCGCCGAGCACCCCTTGCTGCGCCCGTACCTCCCGGCCGCGGCGATGCACCTGTGTGGCACCACGCTCACGCTGCCCGCGCTCGCCGACGGCACCGAGCTCGCCACGTCGCCGGTGTTCGACGGGAGCGGCACTCCTTCGCTCGTGGGTCGACCGGCGGTCGTGCGCATGCAGGTGGCGCGCACGGGCGACGAGTACGCGGTGATGCGCGGTGGCGCGGCGCGTGTGCTCGCACCGGGCGACCATCCCTCGCACCCCACGGCGCAGATCGTGAAGGACGTGTGGGTGGTGGGCGGTGGTGTGGCATCGAGGCCCGTCTCGCTCGCCGCCGGACTGCCCCAGGTCGATTTCGGGGGCTCCGTGCCCAAGCGTGTCGCCGACTCGCTCTACTGGCTCGGCCGCGCGGCCGAGCGCGCGGAGGTGGCCGCCCAAGCGGCACGGGTGGTGGCGACGCAGCTGCAGCAGGACCCGATGGTGCTCTCGTTGGCCGACGGCGCGTGGGCCATCGGTGTGCACGCGCTCCTGCGCGCCGCGCAGGGTGCATCCTTCGCTCCGCCACCGGCCGGTGTGCCCGCGGCCGAATGGGTGTCGGCCGAGCTCGGCTCCACAGGGGCCGCGGTGGCCGTGCAGCTGGCCACGCTCGTGCAGGAGGCGACGTCGGTGCGCGAGTACCTCAGCGCGACGACGGGTCGAGTGCTGCAACGGCTGGCGGTGGCGCACACGCACCTCGTCGAGTCGACGATCAGCGCCGACGAGCTCGACAGGGTGCTCGTCGATCTGGCGGCGCTGAGCGGTCTCTCGATGGAGAGCACGGTGCGCGGGCCGGCCTGGCGGTTCCTCGACCTCGGTCGCCGCATCGAGCGCACGCTCGCCGTGCTCGGCTCCGTCGAGGCTGCGCTCGGGCTCGCCGTGCCACCGCTCGCGCTGCAACCGCTCGCCGACGCCGTGCTGTCGGCCAACGAGAGCCTCGTCGCGTACCGGCGCCGGTACCGCAGCGATGTCGAGCTCGACGCAGTGCTCGAGCTGTTGCTGCACGACGACTCGAACCCGCGGTCGCTCGCCTACCAGCTCGACCGATTGCGCGAGCACGCGGCGGGGCTGGCATGGGCAGAGGGTTCGGCACTCGTGCAGTCGGCGAGCCTGCTGTCGCTGGCCACCGTCGACGGCACAGTGGTCAACGGACGACGCGTGCAGCTCGACTCGCTGATCCTCTCCGTCCGTGCACCCATGCTGCAGCTCGCCAACGAGCTCGTGCAGCGGTGGTTCGCCGACCCCGTGAACCCGACGCTCATGCGGGGCCTCTGACGTGAGCCGTTTCCGTGTGTCGCATCGCACCGAGTACCGGTACGCGCAGCCGATGGCCGACGGGTTCACGGCAACTCACCTCACGCCGCGGGACACGCCCTGGCAGCACGTCGTGTCGGTCGCGCTGCACGTCGACCCGCGACCCGACGAGCTCGACGAGTCGTTCGACCAGTTCGGCAATCCCGTCACCAGGTTCGCCGTACACCGCCCGCATGCTGCGCTGCTCGTCGAGAGCACCATCGTGGTCGACGTGCAGCCGGCGCCCGTGGTGTCGTCGACGAGCTCGTGGTCCGACATCGCCGCCGAGGCGTCGAGCGCTCGCGGTGACCTCGCGGTCGAGTTGGGGCCGTACCTCGCGCACACCGCACAGACCCCGCAGCTCGACTCGCTCGCCGACCTCACCGATGCCGAGTTCACGCCAGGCCGATCCATCGTCGAGGCGGTGAGCGGCCTGTGCGCCCGCATCTACTACGGCTTCCGGTTCGAGCCGGGCATCACCGACGTCACCACCCCGCTCGCCAGCGTGCTGTCGGAGCGGCACGGAGTGTGCCAGGACTTCGCCCACGTGTCGGTCGCCGCGCTCCGCCGCGTGGGCATCCCCGCTCGCTACGTCAGCGGGTACATCGAGACGCACCCACCGGAGGGTGAGCCGAAGCTCGTGGGCGTCGACGCGTCGCATGCCTGGTGCTCCGCGTGGGCGGGCGAGTTGGGTTGGCTCGACTTCGACCCGACGAACAACCAGATGCCGCCGCTGCGCCACGTCACTGTCGGCTGGGGCCGCGACTACGACGACGTCGCGCCTGTGCGCGGTGTGGTCATCGGCCCGGGTGGCGACCAATCGCTCACCGTCTCGGTCGACGTCGCTGCGCTCGACTGAGCGGGGCACCTCGACGGCGGGGTGGAACGGCGATGGCCGATTTCCGCTAGTACGCGGGGTGCCGACCCGGCACACTTGGCACGTGCTCCTCGACGACGAACAGTGCTACCGGGCCATCCAGAGCCGTGACAGCCGCTTCGACGGTTGGTTCGTGACGGCCGTGCGCACCACCGGCATCTACTGCCGCCCGTCGTGCCCGGCCATCACGCCGAAGCGCCAGAACGTGGAGTTCTTCCGTGCAGCAGCCACGGCGCAGTCGCATGGCTACCGCGCCTGCAAGCGGTGCCGGCCCGACGCATCGCCCGGCTCGCCGGAGTGGAACACCCGGGCCGACGTCGTCGGTCGCGCGATGCGGCTGATCGCCGACGGCCTCGTCGACCGGAACGGTGTGAGCGGGCTGGCCGACCGGCTCGGCTACAGCGAACGCCAGGTGCATCGGCTCCTCGTCGCCGAGGTGGGCTCCGGCCCGCTCGCGCTCGCCAGGGCGCAGCGCGCGCAGACCGCGCGCATCCTCATCGAGACCACCTCGCTGCCCATCACCGACGTGGCGTTCGCATCGGGCTTCCAGAGTGTGCGCCAGTTCAACGACACGGTGCGCGAGGTGTACGCCGCGTCGCCGTCGCAGCTGCGCAACAGCCGCCGGGCCGACGCAGCGCCGCCGGCCGGAGGCCCGCTCACCGTGCGCCTTGCGTGTCGCGAACCGTTCGACAGCACAGCGATGTTCGACTTCCTCGCCGTACGCGCCGTGCCGGGCACCGAGCACGTCAACGATGGAACGACGCACTCCGCAGGCCCGACGTACCGGCGATCGCTGCGCCTCGCGAGCGGCAACGGCGTGGTGTCGATCGGCGTCGCCGGAGGCATCGTGCACTGCTCGCTCGTGCTCGACGACGTGGCCGACGTGCAGGCAGCGGTGCAACGCGCTCGCCGGCTGCTCGACCTCGACAGCGACCCGATGCTGATCGACGAGCACCTCGGTGCGCACCCCCTGCTCGCCGCCCTCGTGCGCAAACGCCCGGGCCTGCGGTCGCCCGGTCACCCCGACGGCACCGAGCTGCTGGTGCGCGCCGTGCTCGGCCAGCAGGTGAGCGTCGCCGGTGCGCGTACGCTTGCGGCTCGCATCGTTGCGGCGCACGGTGAACCGCTCGCCAACCCTCAGGGAGAGGTGACGCACGTGTTCCCGTCGGCGGCCACGCTGGCCGGGCTGCGCCCGGACGACTTCGCGATGCCGAAGGCGCGAGGTGCCGCACTCATCGAGGCGTGCTCGCTCGTGGCCGATGGTCGCATCGTGCTCGACGCGGGCAGCGACCGGGCCGCGACCGCCGCTGCGCTGCAGGCGGTGCGCGGCATCGGTCCGTGGACCGCCGGCTACGTGGCGATGCGAGCGCTCGGCGATCCCGACGTGTTCCTGCCCACCGACATCGGCGTGCGCAACGCGCTGACCGCGCTGGGCGCCGATGGCTCGCCGAGGTCGGCGGCCGCACTCGCCGAGGCATGGAGCCCCTGGCGTTCGTATGCACTGCACCACCTCTGGGCAAGCTTGTGAAGGAGAACCCGATGAACGTCATCAGCACCACCCCCGCGACCGACACGTTGGTCACGACAACCATCGACACGCCGGTCGGCCCGCTCACGCTGCAGGCCGGCACACGCGGCCTGCGTCGAGTGATGTGGCTCGGTGAACACGCCGAGCGGCTCGCCGACGACGCGCACGCTGCCGGCGGGCGCAACCCTGCCGCCGAAGCGGTGCTCGCCGCGGCCGTCACGCAACTGCGCGAGTACTTCGCCGGCACCCGCCACGAGTTCGATCTGCCGCTCGACCCCGTGGGCACGCCGTTCCAGCAGCAGGTGTGGCAGGTGCTGCGGGGCATCCCCTACGGCGAGACGATCTCCTACGGCGAGCAGGCTCGGCGACTGGGCGACGTGCGCAAGTCGCGCGCCGTGGGCGCGGCGAACGGGAAGAACCCGCTCGGCATCATCGTGCCCTGCCATCGCGTGGTGGGCAGTGACGGCAAGCTCACCGGATTCGCCGGTGGGCTCGAGAACAAGGCATGGTTGCTGCAGCTCGAACAGTCCGACCGCACGCCAACCCTGTCGTTCGGCTGACGTCGTTCGCCTGACGTCGTTCGCCTGACGTCGCCTCAGTGGCGGTGGGCGGCCTTGAGCTGCTGCTCGCGGCGCAGGCGTGCGTCGGCCTGCTTCTTCTCCTTGAGCGCCTTGCGCTTGGCCTTCAGGTCGTCGTCGGCCTTCGGCGCAGGCAGCAGGGCCACTTCGGGGGCGACGGCGGCCGGCAGCGCGAGCGTCTCGTCGTGCTTTAGCACTCGGCTGAGCATCACCGATGCGGCGGCCTCGCCCGTGACCGACGACGCAAGCATGAGTCGCGTGGTGGCAAGTCCGAACTCCTCGACCAAGGTGGGCGTGATCTCGAGGAGCTGCGGCTCGGTGGGGTTGTCGGAGTGGTCGCCGAGCAACTCGATGCACTTCGCGAGGCACGGGTCGGTGAGCACCGTGGCCAGCTGCTCGAGCTCGCCGGTCATGCGACCCCGTGCGGCAGTGGCGCGCACTGCGATGGTGCGAGCGGCGGGATCGGAGAACCCACCCTCGCCCGCGCCGCAGAGATCGTCGACCGCCGCGCGGTGATCGTCGGGCATGGTGGCCACGAGGGCCTCCAACTCGGCGTCGGTGAAGGAGGACAAGGCGCGGTCGAGCAACGACAGGGCCTGGAGGCGGGTCTTGAGCTGGCTCATCGGGCGTTCAGGCTACCGAGGCGGGCACCCCGACCCTCGCCGAGCCGCTCGCCGGTGCGTACGCTCGCGTTCATGGACGACCTGGTGTTCACCGAGGACGAGTTGATGCGCGACCACCCGGGTCTGTCACCCCACGTGGTGGCAGGCCGTCGCATGCACGGCGGCTTCCATCCCGACGGCACGTACCAGCCGCCGCGCGCACTGGTGCGCGAGCCCGCACTTGCCGCGTGGGAGGCCGCGCTCGCGACTCGTGGTGGCTCGCCGCTCGCCGCCGATGCGTCGTTGCTGGGCGGCCTGCGCCTGCCCACGGTCGAGCAGTCGCGCGTGCTGCTGCGCCACGGGCTCGGCGAGACGTTCTGGAACTCGCTCACCATCACCGGCAAGATCGAGGCCCGCGGCCGCCTGCTCGCCGAGGTGCAGTTCCCCGACCTGCAGCCCTTCATCGTCGACGACATCCACGCGATGGCCATCGGCCACCTCGGTCACGGGTTGTTGAAAGCGCACGGGCTCGACGAAGGAGGTGAGCCGGGTGTGGGCGCGCACGATGCGATGTGGTTCGCCGCACGCGATCTCGCGTTCGGCGAGGGTGCGTATCCCGACGTCGACCCGCCCGACAACATCGCGCGCCCCGAGGTGGGCGCGAGGTTCATGCCCGAGCTGACGCCCGCGATCGAAGGCATGCTGTCGCTGCTGATGAACCTGCTCGTCATCGAGTTCCGCGCCGAGATCGGCTTCGCCGCGACCCAGGACATCCTGCGCACGAGCGACCTGTTCGCCGACCGCCGCGCCGCCGCCGAGGAGGCTGCGCGCATCGTCGACCGCATCCGCGCCGACGAGGACATCCACGTGCGGTCGCTGCGTCTGTACCTCGGCGAGCTGGAGTCCGTCACGTTCCGCACCGTCGACGGTGGCACCGTGCCGGGCCGCGAGCTCATCGACCGGTTCTGGGACGGGCTCGTGCGCTGGGCCACCGTCGACCAGCCGGCCATCATCGCCGAGCAGCAACGCGAGCTGTTGCAGCGGCGAGTGATGGCGCACCCCGATGCGCACGACGTATGGCAGCAGTTCCTGGCTGCAGCCTGAGGCCGCTTCAGGGTTCCAGCGGCACCATCATCTGCTCGGCCGGCGCCGGCGCGAGCACATCGCGCACGTAGCTCGCCACCGCGTCGGCCATGCCCACATCACCACCCACGCGTTCGCTGAGGAACCACCGGTGTTCGAGCACCTGGTGGTACAGCTCAGCGGGCTCCAGCTTGCCGACGAGGTCGTGGGGGATGGCGGCGATGGCGGGCGTGAACCGCTCGTCGAGCCAGCGCAGCGCGGCCACGCCGTCGGGGGTCTTCTTGCCGGTGCGCTGCTCCAGCACGGCGCCGTAGCGGCTGATGTCGTTGAGCAGACGGCGGGCCTGGTTCTCGCCAGCCTGCAGCCCGGTGAGCGTGCGCAGCCGTTGCGCATGGAAGCCGTGCTCGACCACCCGCGGCACGAGGCGCAGCCTGCTGCCGCCCGCCGCACTGACGAGTTCGAGCTCGGCGGCGTCGAAGCCGAGGTCGTGCAGGCGGCGGAGCCGTTGGTCGACGCGGAACGTCTCGTTGGCGTTGAACTCGTCGACGCCGGTGAGCTCGGCCCACAGTCGGTTGTACGCGGACTCGATGGCGAGTGCCGTCTCGACCGGGTCGATGCCGTCGGCCAATCGGCCGCCCGCCTGCAGGTCGAGCAGGTCGCCGGCGACGTTCTCGGTGGCGATCTGCAGGTCGAGCCGGCGTTGCCCGTCGCTCAGCGACGCATGCCGCTCGCCGGTCTCGACGTCGATGATGTACGCCGACAGCGCGCCCGCGTCGCGGCGGAACAGCGTGTTGCTGAGCGAGCAGTCGCCCCAGAAGAAGCCGGCGAGGTGCAACCGCACCAGCAGCCCGGCGAGCGAGTCGAGCACGCGCTCGCCGAGGTAGGGGATGCGCAGGCCGCGACCGGCGAGCAGCACGCGGTACGGCAGCGAGTAGTCGAGGTGACGTGTGATCAGCAGTCCGTCGGCGTCGTCGTCGCGACCGGTGGCCACGCCCACCACTTCGGCGGTGGGCAGTCCGGCCTCGACCAGCTCGCGCAGCAGGCGCCACTCCCGCTCGGCGAGGTCGTCGGGCAGCTCCTTCACGACGTAGCTGAGGTCGCCCACCTCCACCATGCGCACGACGTGCCGGTGCAGACCGACCACGTCGTGCAGACCGGCGATGTCCCAGTCGATCAGCGACTGTTCGAGCGGCCAACCGACGATGGCCGTGTGCTCGGCGGGTTTGGCGAGCTGCAACCTCACGGCGACGAGTGTGGCACGCCCGTGCTGGCCCTGATGACCAGCGACAGTGGCATCGGGTGATGGTCGACCTCGGCCGACCCCTCGAGGTGATCGAGCAACAGGCGAGCGCCCGTGCGGCCGATGGCGCGCACTGGCTGGCGCACGGTGGTGAGCCCGATGGCCTCCGACACCGGGTGATCGTCGAAACCCACCACCGACACATCGACGCCGGGCCGCAGCCCACGCTCGCGCATGGCCTGCAGCACACCGAACGCCATCTCGTCGCTCATCGCGAACACGCCGGTGGGTGGCGAGGGCAGGTCGAGCAGCGCGTGCATGGCCAGTCGGCCGCCTTCGATGTCGAACCCACCGTCCACCTCGAGCAGCGGGTCGAGCGCGAGGCCGGCCCGGCGCAACGCACCGCGAAAGCCTGCGGCGCGGTCGTTGGGCACGTCGTGTGCATCGCGTGCATACGACCGGCCGCCCATCATCGCGATGTGCCGGTGCCCCAACGTCACGAGGTGGTCGGCGGCCATCGCGCCGCCGGCGATGTTGTCGACCGACACCGAGTCGACGGCGTGCACCTCCTCGCCCAGCACCACCACCGGCACGTCGAGCAGAGCGAGCCGTTGCGCGCCGTCCTCGCGGCACATCACGTCGACGAGCAGCACACCGTCGACGCGTTGGCGAAAGCGCGTCTCGCCCGAGAGCATTCGCTCGCGGGCCTCGGGATCGGCGGTGCTGATGAGCAGGTCGTAGCCGGCCTCGGCCATCACGTCCTCGACGCCTGCCACCACCTCGGTGGTGTACCAGCTGGTGAGCACGGGCGCGAGCACGCCGACGGTGCTCGTCGCTCCAGACGCAAGGCGGCTCGCGTTGGGGTTGGCCACGTAGCGCAAGCGGCCCGCAGCTTCCAGCACGCGTTCGCGCGTCGACTCGGCCACGTACGGCAGGTGGTGGAGCGCCCGGCTCACGGTGGCGGTGGACACGCCGGCCTCACGTGCCACGTCGTCGATGGTGGCGTGGGTCGGGGGAGTGAGGTGGTCGTTGCCCATGGCGGTACCCGCGCGGAGGCTACTCGCGGCCCGCAGGCACCGGCGGCGTGACCAGCTCGCGCAGGAAGCCCACCAGGAACAGCGCCGCCTCCTTGCCGCGCGGGATGGGCACGACGAGCTGGCGCTGATCGGCCTTGTGGATGGCGTCGCGGCTCAGGCGGCGCAGGCGCAGCTCCTCGCTGGTGCGCAGGTCGAGGGGCGACACGCGCGCCACGTTGCCCACGATCTGCACCTCGCGCAGCCCGAGGCGGTGGCACTCGGCGCGCAGCGCTCCCACGGCGAGCAACGCCTCTGCGGCCTCGGGCACGGGACCGTAGCGGTCCTCCCATTCGGCACGGATGTCGTCGACCTGGCCGGGTTCGGTGACCGCGGCGAGGCGCCGGTAGGCCTCGAGGCGCAGCTCCTCCTTGGGCACGTACTCGGCCGGCAGGTAGGCGTCGGTAGGCACGTCGAGCTTCACCTCGGCGGGTGCCTTCACGGTCTCGCCCTTCATCTCGCTCACCGCCTCGTTGACCATCTGGCAGTACAGGTCGTAGCC
>PMCN01000274.1 GCA_003154135.1 Acidimicrobiaceae bacterium | reverse complement strand
GACTACATCGGCAACGTGCTGCCGTCGCTGGGCGAGCGCAGCGTGCAGCAGCGCACGGCGCTCGAGCTCTGCGTGCCCAGGGTCGCCATCACCGGAGTCGACACCACCGAGCTGCGCCGGCACAAGGGCAGCCCCGACATGTTGCGCACGCTCGAGCAGGCGGTCACCACTCATGTGCAGGTGCCGGCCGACGACCTGCGCGTGCCCCTCGGTGCGCGCACGTTGGTGCTCACCCGCGCCGAGATCGGCGAGTGGTTCGAGCAGGCGCTGCACGCCAACGGTCCGGTCAACAAGCGCCGCGATTCGGTGAAGGGCCTCGTGCAGCGCGACATGCTGCGCCGCTACGACCGCGACGACGTGTGGGAGAAGTCGCCCGCGTTGCGCGCTGCGCTCACCAAGGCGTGGCCCACGCAGCAACCCATGCGACTGGTCGACCGCCTGCTCCCTGGCCCCGGCGGTCGGCGCCGAGCGTGGACCGCGGCCGATCAGTTCCTCGTCGACGAGGCCAACTCGCTGCTCAACGGCACGCCGTTCACCTACGGCCACGTGGTGGTCGACGAGGCGCAGGACCACAGCGCGGTCGCGTTGCGCTGCATCGGCCGCCGCAGCCCCAATGGCTCGATGACCATCCTCGGCGACCTGGCGCAGAGCACCACGCCGGCNNGCGAGGTGGCGCACCTCACCATCGGCTACCGCGTGCCGGCGCCCATCCTCGATGTCGCCAATCGCCTGCTGCCCTTCACGGGTGTCTCCGCGCAGGCCAGTCGCAGCGTGCGCGCCGAGGGCGACGAGCCATCGCTGCGCGTGGTGTCGTCGCACGAGCTGGCGGCCGCCGTCGCCCACGAGGTGCAAGTCGTGCGTCACCGCCATCACAACAGCGGCGTCGTCGCACCGGAGGCACTGCACGCGGCNNGACGACGTGCCGCTGTTCCACGCCGAAGCGGTGAAGGGCCTCGAGTTCGACGGTGTCGTGGTGGTGAACCCTCACGAGATCTTCGACGGCAGCGAGCGCGGCGCGCGGCTGCTCTACGTCGCGATGACCCGTGCGGTGCAGGTGTTGCACTTCGTCAGCGATGCGCCGCTGCCGGCCGAGCTCGGCTGAGCNNAGGCGCGACAGGCGGTCGAGCAACCACGCGGCTGCCTCGTCGCCATCGGCGCGCGTGGGGCAGCGGGCCACGACGGTGCGCCCACCCTTGCGTTGCAGCGCGTCGGCGGTCTCGACGATGGGCGCCGGGTCGACCACGAACAGCTCACCGGGCCACGGCACCACCGGGGCCACCGCTCCCTTGCGCGTGTTGCACGCCCGGTGTGCGAGCCGCTCCTCGGCCGCGCCCTTCGCCTTGCTCTTGGCCTTGGTGAGCACGGCGTCGACGCTCGGTCCGCGCGGGTCGTTCACCGACATCGCCGGATCGACCGGCTTGTCGCACAACCAGCACCGCCACCCGTCGCGGTCGCCCACCTCGTCGACCCGACTCATGTCGTGCCGTGTGTGCCGTGCGTGCCGAGCGCGGCGAGTCGGGTGCGGGTGTCCGTGCGCTCGAGGCGGGCGAGGGTGCTCTGGTACGCCTGGCGGGCGATTGCGGCCCGGCGTGACGGATCCATTGCATTCACGCCCATCACCGCCGCGTCGGCCTCGGTGGGCTGGAAGGCCACCACCACGATGCCGGCGCGGCGGAGCCTCGCGGCTTCGGCATCGAGCAACGTGCGCGACCATCGCCGCAGTGGACCGCCGCGGAGCGGTCGCCGCGCGTCGCGGCCGGCGATCGACATCGGCGAGCTGACCACGACCAGCGTCACGCCGAGCGCCTCGTCGGCCAGGACGTCGGCGTTGGTGGGCGAGTGCACGCCGCCGTCGACGTAGGCGGTGCCACCGATGGTGACCGGAGCGAAGAAGCCGGGGATCGCGCACGACGCGGCCACCGCGTCGGCCACGAGCGGCCGGTGCTCGGGCGCCTCGTCGCGGCCGAACACGCGCCGGCGCCCGTCGTCCTGACGCACGGCGCAGATCCACAGCGGCGACGTGGGCCAGCCGGCGGGGAAGAGTCCACCGATGCCCTGCGAGATCATCTCGGTGCTCATCTGCCCCTCGGGCAGGAAGCCCGCCACGCGGGCCCATGGCCGAGCGCTGAACGGGCGCCGGGCCACACTGCCCAGGCTGCCGACCATCTCTCGGGGCGAGCGCATGCGCGGACCATCGGTGAGGTGCGGCGGGTCGCGGAAAGGTCCCACCGCGCGCAGGACCTGTTGGGCCTCCGTCGAGAGCGGACGTCCTTCGGCGCGGGCCAGCATGTCGCGGGCCGGAAGACCGGCGCGCAGCGAGGTGGCGGTGATCGAGCCGGCGGAGGTGCCCACGAGCAGGTCGGCGCGCCGCGGGTCCCAGCCCATCGCCTCGTGAAGGGCGGCCAGCACGCCTGCGTGGAACGCTCCGCCGGCCACTCCGCCCGCTCCCAGCACCAGCCCGACACTCATGTCGTCGATGGTATGCCCATTGCACCCGAGTGGGCACTCGCACCCCGGGGCCCGAGTGAGCACTCGCCTGGCGGTGTGGCACTCGGCCGNNGGTGTGGCACTCGGGTCGGGGGGCTTGGCGTGGTGGTGAGTGGGGTGGGCGCGTTATGGTCCGTGGCACAACGCCAGTGGCACAACGCCAAGTGCACCCAGTGGGGGGAACCGTGAAGACCAAGGCTGCAATTCTCCGAGCTCGCAACACGCCGTGGAGCGTGGAGGAGATCGAGCTCGATCCGCCGAAGACCGGCGAGGTGCTGGTGAAGATCATCGCCAGCGGCATGTGCCACAGCGACGAGCACCTGATGACCGGCGACCTCGCCGGCGCCACCCCGGAGCCGCCGCTGATCGGCGGCCACGAGGGTGCCGGTGTGGTGCTCGAGGTGGGCCCCGGCGTGTTCAGCGTCGCCCCCGGCGATCACGTGGTGTTCGGCTTCGTGCCCGCCTGCGGCCGCTGCCCCAGCTGCGCGTCGGGTCACAGCAACCTCTGCGACATGAACATGGTGACCGCCACCGGCCTGCAGCTCAGCGACGGCACCGCCCGTCACCACGACAAGGACGGCAACGATCTGCTGCTCGGCATCGGCGCGCTCGGCACCTTCGCCCACCACACCGTCGTCAACGAGGCCAGCTGCATCAAGATCGACAAGGACCTCCCGCTCGACAAGGCGTGCCTGCTCGGCTGCGGCGTGGTCACCGGCTGGGGCTCGGCGGTCTACGCGGCCGACGTGCAGCCCGGCGACATGGTNNGGCATCGGCAGCAACGCCATCCAGGGAGCCCGGATGGCCGGTGCGGCAGTGATCGCGGCCATCGACCCGGTCGAGTTCAAGCGCGAGAAGGCGATGGAGTTCGGTGCCACCGTCACCCACGCGTCCATCCAGGACGCGCTGGCCGCACTGCCCGAGACCACGTGGAGCCGCGGCTTCGACAAGGTCATCATGACCTGCGGCGTCGGCAACGGCGACGTGCTCGGCGAGGCGTTCTGGCTCGGCGGCAAGCGCAGCAAGATCGTCGTCACCAACATCCACCCGGTGGGCGAGACCAGCATCGCCATCCCGGCTGCGTTCCTCACGGTCTTCGAGAAGCAGCTCATCGGTTCGCTGTTCGGCTCGGGCAACCCGCGCAAGGACATCCCCCGCCTGCTCGAGCTGTACACCCAGGGCCAGCTCGACCTCGATGGTCTGGTCACCAAGACCTACCCGATCGAGGGCATCAACCAGGGCTACGACGACATGAACGGTGGCAAGAACATCCGTGGCGTGCTCGTCTTCGAGCACTGACCAGTCGTACAGATCAACAGGGGGTTATGCGATGAAGTGTCGAGCGGCAGTCCTGCGCGGCGTGGGTCAGCAGTGGCAGATCGAGGAGCTCACCGTCGATCCGCCCAAGGCGGNNTGTGCCACAGCGACGAGCACTTCGTCACCGGCGACATGGTGCCGCCGGCCGAGATGCTCGAGGCGGCCGGCATGCCGCCGTTCTTCCCCATCATCGCCGGCCACGAGGGCGCGGGTGTGGTGGTCGAGGTGGGCCCGGGCGTGCTGTCGGTCGCGGTGGGCGACCACGTGTCGGCCAGCTTCATCCCGTCGTGCGGACGCTGCCGGTACTGCAGCAGCGGCCGCCAGAACCTGTGCGACGCGGGCGCGGGCACGATGCAGAACGGTCAGATCTCCGACGGCACCACGCGCCACTGGTTGAGCGGTGAACCAGTGAAGCTGATGGCCAAGTTGGGCACCTTCGCCGAGTACAGCTGCGTGTCGGAGGCGTCGGTCATCAAAGTCGACGCCGACCTGCCGCTCGAGTGCGTGGCGCTGGTCAGCTGCGGCGTGGCGACGGGCTGGGGGTCGGCCACCAAGCGCGCCGACGTGCGGCCCGGCGAGACCGTCGTGGTCGTCGGCATCGGTGGCATCGGCATCAACGCGGTGCAGGGTGCGGCTGCGGCCGGGGCCAAGCGCGTCATCGCCGTCGACCCGCTCGAGTTCAAGCGCGAGAAGGCGATGGAACTGGGTGCCACGCACACGTTTGCGTCGATGGACGACGCGTTCGCAGCGGTTGCCGAGATGACCTGGGGGCAGATGGCCGACAAGGTGATCATGACCCCCGGCGTGATGTACGGCGACATGATGCGGCTCGGCACGGCGCTGGCCGGCAAGGGCGGCACCATCGTGGTCACNNAACAAGGAGATCAAGGGCACCATCTTCGGGTCGCTCAACCCCCGCGCCGACATCCCGGCGTTGCTCGGTCTGTACCGCGAGGGTCAGCTCAAGCTCGACGAGCTCATCACCCGGCGGTACACGCTCGATCAGATCAACGACGGTTACCAGGCGATGCGCGACGGTCAGAACATTCGCGGCGTCATCGTGTATGACTGACGTTCATGAGTGAACCGACCAGCTCCGACCTCGGGGGCCTGATGCAGCGGGTGCACACCCGCGTCGTGGGCCGCGCACGCGAGATCGAACTGGTGGTTGCCGCGCTCGCCGCCGATCGCCACGTGCTGCTCGAAGGGCCGCCCGGTACCGGCAAGAGCACGCTGCTGCGCGCCGTCGCCGGCGAACTGGGCCTCGGCTTCGAGTTCGTCGAGGGCAACGCCGAGCTCACGCCCGCGCGCCTGGTGGGTCACTTCGACCCGGCCCGCGTGCTCACCGACGGGTACGACCCGCAGGTGTTCGTCGACGGCCCGCTCGTGACCGCGATGCGCGACGGATCGCTGCTCTACGTGGAGGAGATCAACCGCATCCCCGAGGAGACGCTCAACGTGCTCATCACGGTGATGAGCGAGCGCGAGCTGCACGTGCCGCGGCTCGGCCGCGTGGCGGCCACCAACGGCTTCCGTCTGGTCGCGGCGATGAACCCGTTCGATGCCATCGGCACGGCGCGCATCAGCAGCGCGGTGTACGACCGGGTGTGCCGCCTGTCGGTCGGCTACCAGGACGCGCCCGACGAGGAAGCCATCGTGCGCACGGTGCGGCCCGACGCCGTCATCGATCCGGCGTGGCTGGCCGCCGTGGTCGAGGTGGTGCGACGCACGCGCTCGCACCCCGACGTGCGCATCGGTTCGTCGGTGCGCGGCGCCATCGACACGGTTGCCGTCGCCGACTCGCTGGCCGGGCTGCGCGGTCTCACGGTGGCCGACCCGCTCGTCGGCCTCGATGCAGCCCTCGTCGCGCTCAGCGGCCGGTTGCGGTTGCGCGAGGGCTGCACGCGCAGTGCCGAAGACATCGTCACCGAGCTGTGGCACGAGGTGTTCGGCACCGTCGAGGACGGTGATGGCGAGGGAAAAGCCCGCGCCCCGAGGGGGGCCAGCAGCGGCCGCTGAACCCGCCGCCTTCTGTGAAGGAGGGCGACGAGGCCGACGCCGAGGTGGCGCAGAGCCAGAAGCGCACGACGTCGCGTCGCGACCTGGCGCGCAACCCACGCTTCGAGGAGATCTCGCCGGAGGTGGGTGAGCTCGACGAGGAGGCGCTCGACGCGGGCATGCGCGACGACCCCGACGAGACGATGGCGCTGCTCGCCGACCTCGTCGGCGCCACCGATCAGAAGCTGCGCGACCTCGCCCGCCGGCTTGCCGGCAAGCTGTTCCTCGACGTGGCCCGCCGCGGCCCCATGCGGCCGAAGGGCATCGGCACGTTGCGCGAACTGCCGTACACGGCCGACGGCGGCGACCTCGACATCGACGCGAGCATCGAGGCCATCATCGAGGGGCGTGGCGGGCTCATCGATCCCGAGCGCCTGCGCGTGCGTGGCTGGGTGAAGCCCGAGACCGCGCTGTGCCTGTTGGTCGATCGCAGCGGCTCGATGGGTGGCAGGCCGCTGGCCACGGCAGCCGTCGCCGCGGCAGCGGTGGCCAACCGTTCGCCCGCCGACTACAGCGTGCTCGCGTTCGGCAAGCACGTGGTGGTGGCGAAGGGGCAGACCTCACCCAAGCCGAGCGAGCTGGTGGTCAACGACGTGCTGTCGCTGCGCGGGCACGGCACCACCGATCTCGCGGGAGCGTTGCGCGTGGCCGGAGAACAGCTCGCCCGCAGCCGCGCCGGCCGCAAGGTGACCGTGCTGCTCAGCGACTGCCGGGCCACGGTCGACGGCGATCCCGAGGCGGCCGCCATGGCCCTGGCGGAGGTGGTGGTGATCGCCCCGGAGAGCGATGCCGACGAGGCCCGGGCCTTCGCCGCACGAACCGGGGCACGGCTGACGACGGTGAGCGGCCCGTCCGGGGTGGCCGAGGCCATCAGCCGCGCGCTCGACCGCACGACCTGACNNGCCGGGTCACTTGCAGACGATGTCCTTCGACGGGAGGATGTCGCCCTTGACGATCTCGAGGGGCCCGGAGACGGTGTCGACGGTCGACGGGGCCGACGTGGTGGTGGTGGTGCCGCTGGCGCTGGACGTGGTGGTGTCGAACACCTGCACGTCGGGCGCACCCGAGAGCGAGGCCTTGCCCTGGAAGATGGCGAGGATGGCCTTCATGTTGGCGCCACCGAGCTGCGGTTGCAGCACGTCGTTGCCGCTCACGATGAGGCGACTCACCTCGATCTGGTACTGACGGATGCTGCCGGGAGCGATGTCGTGCATGACGCCGGCGAAGGTGAGCATGTCGTTGAGCGTGAAGCCGCTCTCGGTGACCACGTCGGTCTGCAGCGACTTGATGAGTGCCTGCGCCACCGACGGGTTGAAGAGGCCGTGGTCGAGCGCGCTCTGCAGCACACGGCGCAGGAAGTCCTGCTGGCGCGAGATGCGGCCGAAGTCGCTCGCCCGGTCTTCGTGCAGCTTGCCCTTCGAGTCGACCCAGCTGAGGTGACGCGAGCGCACGTAGGCGAGCGCCTCGTCGCCCGTGAACGTGTGGCAGCCGGCCTTGGAGATGTTGAGACCGACGTGCGGGTCGACGATGGCGGTGGCGGTCTGACCTTGGCCCATGTCGAACGAGAACGGCACGGCCACGCCACCGACGGCGTCGACGATGCGCTTGAACGCGCAGAAGTCGACCTGGATGTAGTGATCGACCACGACGCCGAAGTTGTCGTACAGCGTCTGTGCGAGCAGCGAGTAGTCGTCCTTGATGTACGCCGAGTTGATGCGGTTCTTGCCCTTGCCGTGGATGGGGATCCACAGGTCGCGGGGGAACGACAGCACCGCCGCCTGGTGCGTGGACGGGTCGACGCGCAGCACCATGATGGTGTCGCTACGGCTGCCGATGTTGTCGCGACCGGGATCGGCGGCGCCGGCCCAGGGCGAGTTGGGGTCGACGCAGGCGTTGGAGTCGGAGCCGGTGATGAGGAAGTTCTTCGCCTGCGGATCGGCCACCGGGAAGGTGCCGGGCACGGTGGTGCTGCCACCCGCCAACGTGGGGCCGGGCGTGCCGACGGGGCTGGCGACGGTGGTGTTGACGGCCACCTTCGGCGTCTGCAGGCGCAGGTCGGCCTGCCGCTTGCCGTAGAGCAGCACCGTGGCACCGACGACGCACGCCAGGATGACCACGACGTTGAGGCCGAGGATGCCCTTCTGCGCAACGGTGTGCCGGGCCCGGAACTCCGGCGGCTGTTCGGCAGGGGTGCTCATGACGGCCCAAGGCTAGCGGTGCGCGCCCAGGCCACGGGGGTCGCCCCTGTGTGACGCACGCTGTGGCCGACGCCGCTATGGTCGGCGCCGTGACGGCAGCGAGCACGCAACCCGAGTGGGTCTTCTGGCTCGATCGCCATCACCTGCTCACGCCNNGCCGAGCGAGAGCGCGCCGAGGCACGTCAACGGGCGCTCGCCACCGCGCTGCGTTCGTCGGTCGTCGGCATCATCTGGGCCTCTGCCGTCATCACCGTCATCGGCGAGGTCGGCATCAACATCGGCGCGTTCGTGGCCACCGCCACCGTCGTCGGCGGCGCTGTCGCATTCGGCGCGCAGCAGCTCGTACGTGACCTCATCAGCGGCTTCTTCGTGCTCGCCGAAGATCAGTACGGCGTGGGCGACCAGGTCGACGTGGGCCACGCCACCGGCGTGGTCGAGCGCATCACGCTGCGGTCGGTGCGCATGCGCGACGGTCATGGCGGCGTGTGGCACGTGCCCCACGGCGGAGTGCTGCGCGTGGCCAACCTGTCGAAGGCGTCGCTCGCGTTGCTCGACATCGAGGTCTCACGCAGCATGTCCCTCGCCGAGCTCGATCAGCAGGCCCATCGTCTGTGCGCAGCGCTGGCCGCGCACCCGCTGGCCGGCCCGAAGCTCATCGGCGTGCCCACGCCGGTGGGACTCGTCGACGTGCACGACGATCGGCTCGTGTACCGGTTGTCGGCCTCCACCGAGGCGGGTCAGCAGGACGGCGTGCGGCGCACCTGGCGCGGCCTCGTGGTGCTCGCGTTCGAGGCCGGCGACCTGGTGGCGCCGAACTCCGCGCCCACCACCACCCTGGTGCAGCTGCAGCGGCCCGAGTCGTCCGAGGCGGAGACGACCGACGGCGAGTGACCGGCGAGTGACCGGCGAACGGGTCAGTCGGCGACCGGTGCGAGCGTGACCGCGACGGTGAGCGTGTCGCCCACCACGTACCGGAACTCGGCGACCGAGCCGGCATCGCCGAGGTCGACCGCTGCCGCCTGCACGGCGCGGAGCGCCTCGGCGGGCGCCGTGATCACCGCGAGCGACACGGCTGCCTTCTGGCTGGCCTTCGCCTCGGTCTTCGCGCGGCGGATGGCGGCCATCGCCTCGCATGCCGGGTCGAGCAGCGTGGGGTCGCCACCGCCGTGTGCGTGGTCGGCCGCAGTGGGCCACGGCTGCGAGTGCACCGAGGCGTCCTGCCACCAGTGCCACACCTCGTCGGTGACGAACGGCAGCACGGGCGCGAACAGCCGGTGCACGGCGTGCAGTGCGATGCGCAGCGCGGCGAGTGCCGATGCGGCGGCCTCGGGGCCGTGACCGTTGTAGGCGCGGCCCTTCACCAGCTCGACGTAGTCGTCGCAGAACCACCAGAAGAAGCCCTCGATGTGCTCGAGAGCCCGGGCGTAGTCGAAGCCGTCGAACGACTCCGTGGCGTCGGCGATGACCGCGTCGAGCTTGGCGAGCATCGCGAGGTCGACGGGCTCGGTGGGTGTCGCACCCTCGGGCGGCTCGCCGAACGAGAGCACGAACTTGGTGGCGTTGAGCAGCTTGGTGGCCAGCTTGCGGCCGATCTTCATCTGCCCCTCGTCGANNACCACGTTGCCCTTGCTCTTCGACATCTTCTTGCGATCAGGGTCGAGGATCCAGCCGCTGATCTCCGCGTCGTGCCAGGGCGCGCAGCCGTGCTCGTGATGGCTGCGCACCATCGTGGCGAAGAGCCAGGTGCGGATGATGTCGTGCGCCTGCGGACGCATGTCCATGGGGAACACGTGGTCGAAGATCGTGTCGTCCTCCTCCCACGCCCCGGCGATCTGCGGTGTGAGCGACGAGGTGGCCCAGGTGTC
>PMCN01000209.1 GCA_003154135.1 Acidimicrobiaceae bacterium | reverse complement strand
GATGGTGTTCACAGCGTGTTCGTGATCGCGCCGGTCTCGGCGCCCTGCACGAGCTTCGCGTACTTGCCCAGCACGCCCGTCGTGTAGCGCGGCGGGTTGGGCGCCCACGAGGCACGGCGCTTGGCGATCTCGGTGTCGTCGACGAGCAGGTCGAGCGTCAGTTCGTGCACGTCGACGCGGATGCGGTCACCGTCGCGCACGAACGCGATGGGGCCGCCGTCGACGGCTTCGGGCGCCACGTGACCGATGCAGAAGCCCCACGTGCCGCCGCTGAACCGACCGTCGGTGATGAGCGCGCAGTCGGCGCCGCGGCCCACGCCCTTCAAGGCGCCGGTGATGGCGAGCATCTCACGCATGCCGGGGCCGCCCTTGGGCCCTTCGTAGCGGATGACGAGCACGGTGCCCGGGGTGACGCTGCCGCTGAGGATGGCGTCCATCGCGCCGTCCTCACCGTCGAACACGCGGGCCGTGCCGGTGAACTGCTTCTGCTCGGCGCTGAGGCCCGCCACCTTCACGACGGCGCCCTTCGGGGCGAGCGATCCGGTGAGCACGACGATGCCGCCCTCGGAATGGATGGGCGCGCTGAGCGGGTGCACCACCACGCCGTCGGGTTCCGGCGGATCGATGTCGGCCAGGTTCTCGGCCATGGTCTTGCCGGTGACGGTGAGCACGTCACCGTGCAGCAGGCCGTGGTCGAGGAGGTGCTTGAGCACCACTGGCACGCCGCCCACACGGTCGAGGTCGCTCATGTGGAACTGGCCGCCGGGCTTCATGTCGGCGATGTGCGGCACCTTTGCCGCGACACGGTTGAAGTCTTCCAGCTCGAGCTCGACACCGGCCTCGTTGGCGATGGCCAGCAGNNATGGCGTTCTCGAACGCCTTCTTGGTCATGATCATGCGCGGCGTGATGCCGTGCCGGATGAGGTTCACCACGGCCTCACCAGCCATGCGTGCATCGGATTCGCGGCGACCGTCGATGGCGGGCGGCGACGCGGTGCCGGGCAGCGACATGCCGATGGCCTCGGCGATGGAGCTCATCGTGTTGGCGGTGAACATGCCACCGCACGCGCCCTCGCCGGGGCAGGCATTGGTCTCGATGTCGAGCAGCTCGGCAGCGGTCATGTTGCCGGTGGCGACCGCGCCGACGGCCTCGAACACGCTGGTGATGTCGATGGCCTTGCCGTTGTGGTGACCCGGCATGATGCTGCCGTTGTAGACGAACACGCTGGCCAGGTCGAGGCGGGCCGCGGCCATCAACATCGCCGGGATGCTCTTGTCGCANNCGGCTCACCAACGACGCGCGCATGCCCTCGTGGCCCATGCTGATGCCGTCGCTCACCGTGATGGTGCCGAACTCCATGGGGAAGCCGCCCGCCGCGCGCACGCCGTCCTTGGTGTGCTCGGCCAGCTTGCGCAGGGTCATGTTGCAGGGGGTGACCTCGTTCCACGCGTTGGCCAGGCCGATCTGCGGCTTGCCCCAATCGGCGTCGGTCATTCCCACGGCGCGGAGCATGGCGCGCGACGCGGCTTTCTGGAGTCCGTCGGTGACGTCGCGGCTGCGGGGTTTCACGTCGACGGGCGTGCCGTCGGCCTCGGAAGTGGTCATGCCTGCAAAACTACTCCGAGCAGCACGCCCCGCACCCGTCTGAGCTGCCGCGATCCGTTCATGTGCCGGTAGTAGCGTGTTCACGTGCCAGCCGCGCAGCGTGTCGATCCAAGGGTGGGCCGATACGGGCCCCGTTCGCTCGGCGTCCGCCTCATCCTGGCGCTGCTCGTTCCGCTGGCCGCGCTCGAGGTGTTCCTGTGGTTCCACGTGCGCGGCGAGTCGTTCAGCACACGCCTGTCGTCGTACCTCGTCATGTTCGTCGCCGGCATCTCCGGGCTGGTGCTGCTGGCGTTGGTGCTGCGCTCGGTGCTGCGCCCGCTCAGCCAGCTCGTGCGCGTGTCGCGCCAGGTGAGCGACGGTGAGCTCCACGTCGCGCCGGCCCCCCTTGCCGGGCCCAGCGACCTGCGGGTGGTCACCAAGGCGTTCAACGAGATGGTGGCCGCGTTGCAGGCGTACCAATCGCAGATCGACCGCCTTGCCGAAGGCGACACCGCCATCGACCACACGCTGCCAGGCCCCCTCGGCGACACGCTGCGTCGCTCGGTGAGCCACCTCGCCACGGTCACCGAGCAGCTGCACGCGTCGGAGGCCGCGGCCACCGTGCAGGCCCGCACCGATCCGCTCACCGGACTCGGCAACCGCACCGCGGCGCTCGACGAGCTCGGCAACATCGCGGCCGTGGCCCGTGCCTCGGGCACGCAGGGCGCCATGGTGTTCCTCGACCTCGACGGGTTCAAGAGCGTCAACGACACGCAGGGCCACGCCGAGGGCGACCGCATCCTGCGCGTCATCGCCCAGCGCCTGCGTGCGGCGTGCCCGCTGCACCTGGTCGCACGCAACGGCGGCGACGAGTTCATCGTGCTCGCCCAGTCGGTGGTGAGCCTCGATGCCGCCATCGCACTCGGCCACGAGCTGGTCGCCGTCGTCGCCCGACCGTGCACCGGTACCAGCGGTCAGGTCTTCGCGCTGTCGGCCAGCGCCGGTGTCGTGATGATCGACGGCACGCGCGAGCCGCTCGACGTGATGGCCCGCGCGGATTCGGCGGTGTGCCACGCAAAAGAGCTCGGTCTCGGTCGCGTCGAGCCCTTCGACGAGCGGCTGTCCGGCGTCATCGAGGAGCGCGGGCAGATGGCGCTCACGATGCGCCAGGGTCTCGCCGACGGCGAGTTCTCCTTGCAGCTGCAGCCCATCATCGACATCGCCACCAAGCAACCGGTGGGAGCCGAGGCGCTGCTGCGCTGGAGCCGTCCGGGCATGACCGACATCGGGCCCAACGAGTTCATCCCCATCGCCGAGCGCACCGGCCTCATCGTCGACCTCGAGACCTGGGTGCTCGAGCAGGCGGTGGGCATCCTGCGCGACTGGCGCCTCGACCCGATCACCTCGCGCATGCGGCTCGCGGTCAACATCTCCGGCCGCCACATCATCGACGGCAACCTGGTCGGACTGCTCAGCGACCTGTGCACCCGTGCCAGCGTCGACCCGCGGCTGCTCGATCTCGAGATCACCGAGACGCACCTCGTGGCCGACATCGGCCGTGCCCGGGCGGTCGTCGACGACCTGCGCCTGCAGGGCGTGCACGTGGCCATCGACGACTTCGGCACCGGCTACTCGTCGATGACCTACCTGCACCAGCTCACCGTCGACACGCTCAAGGTGGACCAGGTGTTCGTGGCCGGAATGTGCGACGACCGGCTCGACCGCACCATCGTCGAGCTGCTGCTGCGCCTGGGCGACTCGCTGGGCATGCGGGTGGTGGCCGAGGGCGTCGACAGCGAGGACAAGCTCACGTTGCTGCACGAGCTGGGCTGCCACTGGGCGCAGGGCTACTTCATCGCCCGTCCGATGGGCGTGCCCGAGGTGACCTTGTGGCTGCGCCAGCAGGCCGCGCTCGCCGACTCGCTCGTATGACTGCCTACGATCCTTCCCGCGTCGTCGCCGACCTCCGTGAGCTCGCGGCTCGCACCGGAGGCGCCGAGGGCAGCCGCCGCCTGGCCTGGACGCCCGACTGGCTGCAGGCGAGGGCGTTCTTCCGCGAGTCACTCGCCACCCTGCCCGTCGAGATCGACGAGGACGAGGCGGGCAACCTGTGGGCGGTGCTGCGCGGCGAGCAACCCGCCACCGTGCTGGTGGGCTCGCACCTCGACAGCGTTCCCAAAGGTGGCTGGCTCGACGGTGCCCTGGGTGTCATGTCGGGTGTCGAGCTCATCCGCGCCATCGCAGCCGAGGGCACGCCTCCCGTCACCGTGGCAGTGGTCGACTGGGCCGACGAGGAGGGGGCGCGCTTCAGCCGCAGCCTGTTCGGCAGCGCCGCCTGCATGGGCACGCTCGACATCGAGGTGCTGCGCGGGCTCACCGACCGCGAGGGCCAGCGACTGCCCGAGGTGCTCGCCGACCACGGGGTCGACATCGACAACCTCGACGGCGCCCAACGGCGCATGGCCGACGTGAAGGCCTACATCGAGGTGCACATCGAGCAGGGCCCGATCCTCGAGCAGCAGGGACTGGGCATCGCCACCGTCACCGGCACGAAGGGCATCGAGCGCGAACGCCTCGTGTTCCGCGGACAGGCGGCGCACGCCGGCACGATGCCGATGGCGATGCGTCGCGACAGCTTCCGCGCAGCCGCCCGCTTCGCGCTGGCCATCGCCGAGATCGGCGAACGTCACGACGGCGTCACCACTGTCGGCCAGGTGCAGTGCTGGCCCGGTGTGGTGACGGCCGTGGCCGGCGAGACGCGCATCACGATGGACATGCGCCACATCTCTGCCGACTCGTTGAAGGCCATGTTCGACGAAGCGCACCATGCCGCCGCCGCCGCGTCCGAGGCCGAGGGCTGCACGGTCGAGTGGGAGCACATCTTCCGCATCCCTCCGATGCCGTTCCACCCCGAACTGCTCGCGGCCGCCCACCGCGCCGTGGCCGCCGTCGAGGGGCACGACTTCGAGCTCCCCAGCGGTGCCCTCCACGACGCCAGCGAGGTGGCGCGGGAGATCCCGACGGTGATGATCTTCTCCTCGTCGATCGACGGCCTCAGCCACACGAAGGAGGAGGACACGCCCGACGAGCACCTGCAGATGGCGGCCGACGCCTTCCATCGCACGTGCCGCGAGGCGATCCAGCTCGTGGCGCAGGGCCGCCTGTAACTCTCAGCAACTTCCCAGGAACCTCACACGCTCCACAAAGGGGCGGCGCACATCATCATGTCCATGACGCTCATGGACCAGCGCCGCGACAGCGGAACGCTCCCTCCCCCCTCGGCGCCGCTCGTCGACATCGTGATCCCGGTGTACAACGAATCCGCGGTGCTGGCCCAGAGCGTCACCACCTTGTACCGCTACCTCGAGGACCGCTTCCCGTTCACCTGGCGGATCACCATCGCCGACAACGCATCCACCGATCGCACCTGGCAGATCGCGTCGATGCTCGCCTGCACCCTGTCCGGGGTGCGTGCCATCCACGTCGACCAGAAGGGCCGCGGCCG
The DNA here is from genome assembly GCA_003154135.1 of Acidimicrobiaceae bacterium. Lineage (GTDB taxonomy): Bacteria > Actinomycetota > Acidimicrobiia > Acidimicrobiales > Ilumatobacteraceae > UBA668. The sequence continues at coordinate 3,665 of PMCN01000209.1, read as the reverse complement.
TGCGCTGCGCACCGCCTGGACGGGGAACGACGCCCAGATCGTCGCCTACATGGACGTCGACCTCTCCACCGGTCTCGACGCGCTGCTGCCCCTCATCGCCCCCCTCGTGAGCGGGCACAGCGACGTCGCGATCGGGTCACGGCTCGCGGCCGGCGCCACGGTGGCCCGTGGGCCTCGTCGCGAGTTCATCTCCCGCACCTACAACACCATCCTGCGCACGGTGTTCGCCAACGGCTTCCGCGACGCCCAGTGCGGCTTCAAGGCCGTGCGCCGTTCCGTCGCCGACGTGCTGGTGCCGATGGTGAAGGACAACGAGTGGTTCTTCGACACCGAGCTGCTGCTGCTCGCCGAGCACAACGGGCTCCGGGTGCACGAGGTGCCGGTCACCTGGATCGACGACCCCGACAGCTGCGTGCAGGTGGGCAAGACCGCACGCGACGACCTGAAGGGGGTCGCCCGCGTTGCCTACGGCTTCGCCCGCGGCCGGGGCACGGCCGACCTCGGTGTGGAGGCGCGCCCGCCGCTCGCCGACGACTTCGGTCGCCAGCTGGTGTGGTTCGCCAAGATCGGCGCCGCCAGCACGCTCGTCTCGCTCGTGCTGTTCCTGTTGCTGCGCGGCAGCGTCGGGGCAGTGTGGGCCAACCTCATCGCGGTCGGCGCCACGGCGCTGGGCAACACATGGGCCAACCGGAGGTTCACCTTCGGTCGCCGCGACAGCCGGGAGCGAGGTCGCCACTACATGGGTGGCGTGGCGATCTCGCTCGCCGGACTCGGCGTCTCCAGTCTGGCGCTGGCGAACGTCAGCGGCCAGTTGGCGCAGGTGCTCGTGCTGCTCGTCACGTGGTCGCTGGTGACGATCGCCCGCTTCGGGCTGTTGCGTCATTGGGTGTTCCGAGCCCAGTCCTGAGCCACAATGACGGTCGTGAGCGCCACCACACCCAGGGTCCTCGTCGTCGACGACGAGGAGAACATCTCGTTCCTCGTCGANNTGCTCGACGTGATGATGCCGGGCATCGACGGCTTCGAGGTGCTGCGCCGTCTGCGCACCGACGGCGTGAAGACACCGGTGGTCTTCCTCACCGCACGCGACGGCGTCGACGACCGAGTACGCGGGCTCACGTCGGGCGGTGACGACTACGTCGTCAAGCCGTTCGCCATCGCCGAGCTGGTCGCACGCGTCCGCGTCGCACTGCGCCACAGCGACATCGGGGTCGACGGCACGGTGCTGTCGCTCGCCGACCTCGAGCTCGACCACGACGCCCACCGCGTCACCCGCACCGGGCAGGCGGTCACGCTGTCGCCCACCGAGTACAAGTTGTTGCGCTACCTGCTGCTCAACGCCGGCCGCGTGCTCAGCCGCGCGCAGATCCTCGACCACGTGTGGAACTACGACTTCGACGGCGACGCGTCGGTGGTCGAGACCTACATGAGCTACCTGCGGCGCAAGATCGACACGGTCGAGCCCAAGCTCATCCACACGGTCCGCGGCGTGGGCTACTGCCTGCGAGTCGACGCGTGAAGCTGCGCAACCGTTTGGTCATCGGCCTCGCCGGTGTCACCGTCGCGTTCGCAGCCACCGGTTACCTCATCGCCAACACCCAACGCCGGTACCTCACCGAACAGGTCGACCGCCAGCTCGAGAACGTGGTGCCCATCTCGATACGCGTGGGAGGTGATCGCCCTGTGCCGCTTCCGCCCGACGGCGCGGCCACCTTCAGCGAGGTGTACATCGGCCACCTCGCCGCCGACGGCACCCTCACCACGGTGGTGCAGGGGCAGCTCACGTCGGGGCAGCCGGCCATCGGTGTCGCCGATGCGGCGGCCCACTCGTCGGGTCCCGGCGGCCGCGACCCGTTCACCGCCGACGGCGTCGGCACCAGCGACCAGTTCCGCGTGGTGGTCATCGAACGCCGCGACGTGCCCGGCTGGGACATCGTTGCCCTCTCGCTGGCCAAGGCCGACGCCGCCTACCGACGCCTGCTGCTCGCCACCGGCGTCGGTGGGATCGTGGTGCTGTCGGTCATCGCGCTGACGGCGGCCTGGGTGCTGCGTCTCGGTGTGCGGCCGATCAACGACGTGACGCTGGCGGCCGATGCGATCAGCGCCGGCGAGACCGGCCGGCGCGTGCCGTCGTACCCGTCCGGCACCGAGGCGGCCCGCCTGGCCAACGCCTTCAACGCGATGCTCGACCAGAGGGAGCAGGCCGACGAACGCCTGCGCCAGTTCGTGGCCGATGCCTCGCACGAGCTGCGCACACCGCTCACCTCCATTCGCGGCTATGCCGACCTGTACAACCAAGGCGGCCTGAAGGACCAGGCGCGGCTCGACGACGCGATGCGCCGCGTGAGCGGTGAGGCCGAGCGCATGGGGTCGATCGTCAACGACCTGCTGCTGCTCAGCAAGCTCGACCGCGGGCTGCCGCTCGAGACCGCGCCGGTCGATCTCGCGCCGATCCTCGACGACGCTGCGGCCGACGCCCGCGCGGTGCAGCCCGACCGCACCATCACGGTCACCACCGAGCACCCGCTGCCGTGCGTGGGCGACCAGCAACGGCTCCATCAGGTCATCGCCGCGCTGGTGCACAACGCGCTCGTGCACACCCCCTCCGACACACCCGTCGAGATCACCGGTTCGCGCAGCGACGGCGCGCTGGTGGTGGAGGTGGTCGACCACGGTCCGGGCATGGACGCCGAGACGGCGGCCCGCGCCTTCGAACGGTTCTACCGCGGCGATCCGTCACGCGCGCGTGGCACAGGCGGCAGCGGGCTCGGCCTGTCGATCGCGGAGCGCATCGTGCAGGCGCACGGCGGGCGCATCGCACTGGTCACTGCGCCTGGCGAGGGCTGCCGCTTCCGCGTTGCCCTGCCGGCCGGCGCCCCGGCCTAGCCCTTCTTCTGCTGCAGCAGGGCGGTGACGAGCTTGCCGTCGGCCTTGCCCTTCGTCGCCTTCATCACGGCGCCCACCACGGCACCGATGGCCTTGGCGTCGCCGGCGCAGAACTTGGCCCACGCGTCGGCCTGCTCGACGATGACGCGGTCGACCACGGCCTCGAGATCGTCGGTGCCGAGCGCCTCGAAACCTCTCACCGCGGCGATGGCCGCCGCGTCGCCACCGCCGTTGGCGATGATCTCGGCGAGGATGGCCTTTGCCTGCGTGGCGGTCACCGAACCCTGTACCTCGAGGGTGGTGAGGGCCGCCACGTCGATCGCCGGCACGGCGGGCTCGGTACCCAGGTCGGCGAAGGCCTCCTTCACGTACACGAGCGCGCGTGCCGGGTCGCCGCCGAGGTGGCCGACGGCGAGCACGTAGTGGTCCTGGCCGCGCTCGACCACCGATGTCACGGCCTCGCTGTCGGCCGGCTGACCGGTGGCGACCGCCAGGTGCGCGCGCCGCTGCGCGGGCAGGGCGGGCATCGACGTTCGCACGCGATGGATCCACTCCTCGGAGGGGGCGAGCGGCACGAGATCGGGCTCGAGGAAGTAGCGGTAGTCGTCGGCGTCCTCCTTCACGCGCAAGGTGTGGGTGCGACCGTCGCCCTCGTCCCAGTGCCGGGTCTCCTGACGCACCGATGCACCGCTCTCGAGCAGGTCGATCTGGCGCCGAGCCTCGTACTCGATGGCACGGCCGACGGAGCGCACGCTGTTGACGTTCTTGATCTCGCAGCG
>PMCN01000176.1 GCA_003154135.1 Acidimicrobiaceae bacterium | reverse complement strand
TGCATGAAGAACACCAGGAAGGCGGCCAGCAGCGTCCATGCCGTGTTGGTGGCGCTGACGACGTCGCTGATCTTCGGGTCGTCGTAGCCGGGCGCCGCGGCGTGCACGACGTGAGCGAACAACCACGGACCGAACGCGAAGACCGCGCCCAGTGCCAGGGTCACACCCAGCATCTTGCCCGCGAGGAACGTCACGAAGAACTTCTGACGCTCCTTGTCGCGTAGGCGGGTTTTCAATGTCAGAACGTTCACTCCGTCTCCTTCTCTCATCGATTCCCCAGGGGCCGGGGAGTCGGACGAGCGCACCGTAGGGAGTCGGGATTTCCTGGTCGTTCCCGCATTGTGAACGGCGCATGTACAGCCCGTTCAGGGCTGGACAGCGCATGCGGGCCGCGCCAAGGACGCGTCAGGACGCGTCAGGACGCGTCGAGGGTCGAGGGCTCAGCCGAAGGTGACGTCGTGCGGCGATGTGTTCGCGTCGGCGGGGTACCAGATGGCGAGGTGCTGGTAGTTGGCAGCGAACACGAGCGCGCCGTCGTGGTTGACCGACACGATGCCCGACTCGCCGCAGCAGCCCTGCCGGAACGTCTCGGGGTCGGTCCACCGCTCTGACGACACCGGCTTGCCGGATGTGATGTCGATCATCATCCACGCGCCGGGGTTGTAGGTGCCGTCGTTGGTGGCGGTCGGTGCATCGGTGACGAGCGCCAGACCATCGGCCACCAGCGATACGCTGCGCCGGCCGGCCAGCTTCCAGCGCACCCTGCCGGTGGCGGTGTCGATGCCCGCGATGCCCGCGTCGGCGGCGCAGTCGTCGGTGAGCGACGCGTGGAAGCAACCGGAGACGACGGTGATGGCGCCGGCGACCGCGAGGTCGAAGCCCTCACCACCGAATGAGGTGATGTTGGCGTTGTGCCACGTGGGTGCTCCCGACGCGGAGTAGCCGTGCAGCGACCGATCGTCGGAGCCGTCGGCGGCGATGTTGTAGAACGTCACGGTGGGGCCGTTTGCCGCCTGCAGCAGCGATGGCTGCGTGCTCCACGCGCCGTTGTGGAACACAGTGACGGCCCTCATCGTGCCGAGCGCGTAGTCGACCAGGGCCGGCTCGCCCGCAGGTGTGAACGCGAACATCGACTGCAATGCGGTCTGTCCCGGTTGCAGGGGCGGGTACGGCAGCACGTCGATCGTCCAGTGCTCGAGGTTCACCAGCATCAGCGGCTGGGTGGCCGGGTCGATCCCACTGCCCGGCCAGGGTCCGAGCAACACCGAGGTCGTGCCGGTCGCGAGCAGCGAGCCGATCTGGCCGGTGACGCCCTGCTGTGTCGCGACGTCGCTGAGGAGGTCTTGGTCGGCGCCCGTGGCCAACGACACGCGGTGCCACTCGGGCGTGGCAATCCCGCCGTCGTGGGGCACCTCGAAGTTCACCAGAGCGGTGGTCGGCCCGCTCTCGGCCGGCGCCACCGCGACGGAGGACGCACGGTGCTCGGCGCATCGCACCCAGCGCACCGAGCCGTCGGAGTTGATGGCGGTGAGGATGGCACCGTCGAAGAAGCCGTACTCGGACGCGCCGATCGCGATCAGCACGCCGCCGGGGATGCGCCGCACACCGCTGATCTGCGTGGCCTGTGGGTCGGGCTGGTCGGCCGAGGTGCCCATCGGCAGGGTGATGCGCAGCGTGGGCGCATGGCCGAGCGGGCCGAGCGTGTCGAGCGGCGTGGCGTCGGCGGGCGCGCCACCGTGGGCCGCCACCGCTGTGCAGCCGGGCTGGAAGCCGAAGGCCGCGCCGACGACGGTGGTCGGCGCCGCGGTGGACGTGGCTCCTGTCGCTGTGGTCGCTGTGGTCGACGTGATGGTCGACGTGGTGGTCGACGTGACGCCGGACGGGACGGTCGACGACGCTGCGGGCGTGTTGTCCACCGTGCGTGCGGGTGCGCTGCTGCACGCGGCCAAACACAGCACGACGAGCACGGCGCGGGTTGCCATGCCTGCAGTATCGCGCCAGGTGCCACGAGAGTGCCCACCCGACGGTCGCGCCGGTTGGCGCTCACTTGACCCGCGGGTCAATACTTGGGGGATGGACCTGAGCTACACCCCCGACGTCGAAGCGTTCCGCACCGAGATCCGTGCATGGTTGCAGGCCAACCTTCCCGCCGGCTGGTTCGATGCCGGCTTCGAGATGAGCCCCGACCAGCGCAAGACGTTCAACGAGGGCTGGCCGACGAGGCTGTACGAAGGCGGCTGGATCTGCGCCACGTGGCCCAAGGAGTACGGCGGCAAGGGTCTCTCCACGATGCAGGGCGTGGTGCTCGCCGAGGAGTTCGCCAACGCCAAGGCGCCCATGCGCGCCGACTTCTTCGGCGACACCCTCGTCGGCCCCACCATCCTGCAGTGGGGCACCGAGGAGCAGAAGAAGGAGTTCCTGCCCAAGATCCTCAGCGGCCAGGTGCGTTGGTGCCAGGGCTTCAGCGAGCCCAACTCCGGCTCCGACCTCGCGTCGCTGAAGACCACCGCCGTGCTCGACGGCGACGAGTGGNNGCCGAGTTCTGCGAGGTGTTCTTCACCGAGGCACGCTGCCCCAAGGACAACGTGGTCGGCGGTGTCAACAACGGGTGGAAGGTGGCCAACAGCACGCTGGCCTTCGAACGCGGCATGAGCGCCACCACCGGCTTCCGTCGCTTCGAGGAGGAGTACAAGCTCATCGTCGCCGAGGCCCGCGCCAACGGATCGATCGACGATCCGCTCGTGCGTCAACGGCTCGCCTCGTACTACACGAAGATCCAGATCCTGCGCTTCAACGGTCTGCGCTCGCTGTCGAGCACGCTGGCCGACAAGAAGGATCTCGGCGTCGCCGCGCTCGGTGCCACCAACAAGATGTTCTGGACCGAGATGCACCAGGAGGCGATGGGCCTCGCGCTCGACGTGTGCGGCGCGTCGTCGATGCTGATCGACACGGGCTCGGCGGGCGGGTCGTGGCCGGGCACCGCGCGCGACAAGCGCCGTGCCGGCTACCCGGTGAGCCCGATGATGAGCTCGTTCTTCTTCAG
>PMCN01000167.1 GCA_003154135.1 Acidimicrobiaceae bacterium | reverse complement strand
TTGGTGGTCACGCGCTGACACGAGCGGTTGAACCAGGGGGCGGGAACCGGGGGGCGGGAACCGGGGGCGGGCGGGGCGTGGCACACTTCTCGGCGAAGGCGCGGGTGACCCGAGGAGGCAACGATGGCGACGACGAACAAGGGGCGGTTCACGGCCGAGATCGACGGAGACTTCGTCGTCTTCATCATCGGGGCCAAGCCAGATCCCCTGCACCTGATGCGGTCGCTCAAGGACCTGGGTGGAGCGCGTGGCATGAAGAAGATGCTCGACTACCTCGTGGCGCACCCCGACAAGGGCTTGCTCGGCTACGAGCTGCTCGGATTCGGCAACGTGCTGCAGTACTGGCGGTCGTTCGAGCACCTCGAGGCGTTCGCCAAGGACAAGGACGACCCGCACCTCCAGGCCTGGCGCAGCTATGTCGCACGGGTCGGCAAGTCGGGTCGCACCGGCATCTGGCACGAGACCTACTTGGTGCGTGCCGGCGAGTTCGAGGCCATCTACACCAACATGCCCACCTACGGCCTGGCCAAGGCGTCATCGATGGTTGCGGTCTCCGACTCGACAGCGGCGCGCGACCGCCTGAAGGCCAAGCACAGCTGACCGGCTGAACGGCTGAACGACTGAACGACGGAAGGGCTTACTTCCGCTTGGCCTGGATGGTGATCGGCCCGGCAGGGAACGGTGACGTGAGGGTCATCGCGCCGCCGTTGCACGACGTGACCGTCAACGTGCCCATCAGCTGGCCGAGCATCATCGTCGNNCCGACGCCCGACATCGATGTCTGCTGCGTGGCGGTCTGCCCGCCCGAGTCGAACGTGCCGGTCGCCGGCTTCATCGGGCCGAAGTCGACTTGGAACCTGCCACCCGCGGCGAACGTGAACACGATGCCGCCGCCACCACCCGTGGGCGTGACCGTGCCGACGCCCGCCTGGGCGGGGGCGAGCATCGAGGTGGACACCCACGAGCCCTGCTCGCACGCCGAGCCGGCGCCCGCCGACGAGCCGCCGCTGCTGCAACCCGCCGCCGACACGGCGACGAGAGCAAGCATGACGAGGCGGGCTGTGAGGCGCATCGCTGCATCTTGCCCGCTCGGGCCCGGGGCGCACAACGTGCCCACAGCGATACCCTGCCTAGCCGCATGTCGCTCGCTTCGCTCCCACGGCTGCTCCGCAACGAACCCGCGCTCACCCAGGCCCTCGGGTCGGCGAGCGGGCTGGTGGCCGTCCCCGAAGCAGCCCGTGCCATCAGCGTCGCCGCGCTCGCCCAGCTCAGTGATCGCCGGCCGTTGGTGGTCGCGTGCCCCACCGGCACCGATGCCGGCCAGCTGTACGACGATCTCGTGCAGTACATGCCCGACGGCGACGTGGTGCTGTTCCCCGCGTGGGAGACCCTGCCGTTCGAACGGGTGAGCCCCAGCGTCGAGACCATGGGCCGCCGCCTGGAGGTGCTGTGGCGCCTGCGCTCGGCCGAGCACCGGCCCGCCATCGTGGTGGCCGGCGTGCGCGCCCTGCTCCAGCACCTCGGCCCGGAGGCCACCCACATCGAGCCGGTGCACGTGAGCAAGGGTGCCGTGATCGACCCCGATCAGCTGCTGGAGCAGCTCGTGCACTTCGGCTACCGCCGTGAGCAGCTCGTCGAGCACCGCGGCGAAGTGGCGCGGCGCGGCGCCATCATCGACATCTTCCCGTCCACCGCCGACGCCCCCGTGCGCATCGACTTGTGGGGCGACGAGGTCGACCGGCTCACCGAGTTCGGGGTGAACGATCAGCGCAGCACGCACAATCTCGACGAGGTGAACCTCTTCCCTGCGAGAGAGCTCATCCCCACCGATGCCGTGCGCGAACGGGCCGCGCAGCTCGTGGCCACCGAACCGTGGGGCCGCGAGCAGTGGGAGCGCCTCGCCGAAGGCACGCTGTTCGACGGCATGGAGAGCTGGCTGCCGTGGCTCGTCGGTCACGACAGCGGCGCGCCGCAGGTGCTGCTCACCGACGTGTTGCCCGCCACTGCGAAGGTGGTGCTGGTCGAGCCGCGGCGCATGCGCGACCGCGCCCAGGACCTGCTCGACGAAGAGGCCGATCTCGCGGCCGCGCTCGCCAGCACTTGGGGTCGCGACCCCGCGCTCGACTTCCCCCGACTGCACGCCGACCCCGACCGGCTGCTGTCGGCCACGCAGGCGGTGTGGACCATCAGCAGCACACCCGAGTCACCCGACTCGCCGATGGTGAGAGCCAGCGGCTGGGGACCCGTGGTGGGCGACGGCGAAGGCCTCGCCAACCGGCTGCGCGACCTGCTCGTGCAGAAGTTCCGCGTCGTGGTCGCGGCCGACGGTGAGGGGTCGGCGCAACGCCTCGCCAGCCTGCTGCTCGACCGCGGTCTCGATTTCGGCATCGTCGGCGCCGGCACCGACCTCACCAAGCCCGGCGGCTACATCGTCGTCGCACCGCTGCACCGCGGATGCACAGTGCCCCAGGCGAAGGTGGCCGTGGTGGCCGAGGCCGACCTCACCGGCCGACGCCGCGCGCACCGGCAGGCACGCCCGCGCAAGCGGCAGGGCACGGGTCTGTTCGAAGACCTCAAGCCCGGCAACTACGTGGTGCACTACCAGCACGGCGTGGGTCAGTACCAGGGCATGGTGCAGCGCACCATCGGCGGCGTGGAGCGCGACTACCTGCTGCTCGGCTACAAGGGCGGCGACAAGCTCTACGTGCCGAGCGACCAGATCGACTCCCTGCGCCAATACGTGGGCGGCGAGGCACCGGCGTTGCATCGCCTCGGCGGCGCCGACTTCGCCAAGGCCAAGTCGCGGGTGCACAGTGCGGTGCGCGAGATCGCGCAGGAGCTGGTGGTGCTCTATCAGAAGCGCGTGCACGCGCAGGGCTTCGCGTTCGGCCACGACACGCCGTGGCAGCTCGAGATGGAGCAGGCCTTCCCCTACGTCGAGACCCCTGATCAGCGCACCGCCATCGACGACATCAAGGCCGACATGGAGCGGCCCGTGCCGATGGACCGGCTGGTGTGCGGNNGCGTTCAAGGCCATCCAGGACGGCAAGCAGGTCGCGGTGCTCGCTCCCACCACGCTGCTGGCCACGCAGCACGGCAACACGTTCGCCGACCGCTTCGCCGGCTACCCGATCCGCGTGGAGGTGCTCAGCCGCTTCCTCACCGCGAAGGAGGCGCGCGTGGTGCTCGCCGGGCTGAAGAGCGGCGAGATCGACTGCGTCATCGGCACGCATCGACTGCTGCAGGACGGCGTGGTGTTCAAAGACCTCGGCCTGCTCGTGGTCGACGAGGAGCAGCG
>PMCN01000238.1 GCA_003154135.1 Acidimicrobiaceae bacterium | reverse complement strand
AACGGCTTCATCGAGCCCATCACGCGCACGCTGCCCATGGAATACGCGGTCGAGTGGAGCCGCCTCATCGAGCTGCAGATGGAAGGCAGCGTCGGCTAGTCCGTCTGCTACACAAAGCCAGTGGACCTGCACATCGCGATCGCCGTCTTCCCGGTGGTCTTCCTCGGTGAGCTCCCCGACAAGACGATGTTCGCCTCGCTGGTGCTCGCGTCACGCGGCCATCCGGTGGCTGTGTGGTTCGGGGCGGCGAGCGCCTTCCTCGTGCACGTGCTCATCGCCACCGCCATCGGCGTCGGGCTGTTCAAGATCCTGCCGCACCGGGCAGTCGAGGGCTTCGTGACGTTTCTGTTCGTCGGCGGCGCGCTGCTCGCCTTCAAAGAGGCCGGCAGCGAGGACGAGGAGGCGTTGGTGGAGCGCGAGGAGCGTTCGCACCGGCGCGTGGCAGGCACCGCGTTCGCGGTGATCTTCATCGCCGAGTGGGGCGATCTCACCCAGATCCTCACCGCCAACCTGGCCGCGCACTACCACGCGCCGTTGAGCGTGGCCGTCGGCGCCACACTTGCGCTGTGGACGGTCGCCGCCATCGCCGTGGTGGGCGGCCAGACGCTGATGCGCCGCGTGTCGGTGCGCAAGGTGCGCATCGCGACCGGAGTCGTGCTGTCGGTGCTCGCGGTCGTCTCGCTCGTGGCCACCATCCGCGGGTGATCCGAAGGAGTCTCTGGAATTCGTCAAGTCCGGGGCGCGAGGTGCCGATGTTCAATCGTGACCACGACTACTCACGTGCCCTACGTCCTGCACCGGGCGTTGCACCGCGGGGAGACCCCGCAGGTGGCGGTGCGCTGTGCCCGCCGCGGCGCCCACGAGGTGCAGCCCGCGCCCACCGTGTCCGCGCTGGCAGCCTGGACCGCGCTGCTCAGCCGCAGCGCCATGTTGCGGGCCACCACCGGCTCCGACGTTCCGATGCACTGCTGGCTCGCTGTCACCCAGCGCAGCCTCGTGGTGGTCACCACCACGCCCTGGCAGCGCGACCGCCGCTACAACCGCCGCATCTCGCTGCTCCGCGTGCGTGGTGCCGTGCTGCTGCCCGACGGTGTCGGTGTGGTGGCCGCTCGCATCGACCTGATGGACAACCACGCGATCGAGGTGGAGGTGCCACTGACCGATGCGGCCGACCTCGCCGCGTTCGTGCAGGCCGTGCAGTCGGCCGTCGCGATGCCGACGTCTCCCACACGGTGACCTGCACGGTGACCTGCACGGTGACCTGCAGGACACGGTGACGTCCTGCAAGAATCGTTGCATGCCGATGCGTCAGGAGTGCCGACACTTCGAGAGCCGCACCTATCCCAACGGCGAGACCGTGCGCAAGTGCGACCTCGACCTCGCTCCCGACGCGCCCTGGCGGTGCCCCGCGCAGTGCACCGGCTTCGAGCCGCGGATGGACATCGGCTGGACCTACGGCACCATGGTGAGCCCGAAGACCCCCGACGAACCACCGGGCCTCGACGACGGCACTGCGGCTGCGTTGCTCGACGAGGCCGAGGACTTCCTCAACGAGGTGGGGCCACAGGTGATGGCCGACGTGCACGCCGAGCAGCAGCGTGCAGCCACGCCGGCGTGGAAGCGCGCGTTCCGCCGTCGCAAGCCCTGATCGCTGCTGGGGATTAGCACTATGCGCGTAGTAGAATTAGGCCCGTGATCTCGTCCCTCCCTGCGGCGATCGATGCCGATGCACCCGATCGCGATCTTCGCCTGGCCGCCGCCGAACGGGCGGCCGGCCTCACGGTGCCGTCGGCAGAGCTGGAGGTGTGGCGGTACAGTCGCATCGCCGAGCTCCACCTCGACGAGTACTCGCCAGCCGCCGTGCGCACCACCGTCACCGGCGCCGACGACCTGGTGGCCGATCCTGCGGCCGTGGCCGCGCTCGTGGCCGAGATGGTGGTGCACGACATCTTCGACGAGCTCAGCGCTGCCTACCACCGCACGGTCGCCGTACAGGTGCCGGCCGGCCGGGTGCTCACCGAGCCCATCGTCGTGACGCATCACGTCGAGGGCGACGGCGTGGCGCTGTTCCCGCGGCTCGTGGTGCTCGGTGGTGCCGACAGCGAGTTCACCGTCGTCGAACGCTTCGAGTCCGCTCCGGGCGCACGTGCGCTCGTCGTGCCCAGGCTGTTGCTGCACGCAGGACAGGCCGCACGGGTGAGCTACCTCGGCCTCAACCTGCTCGACACCACCGTCTGGTCGCTGGGGCACCAGCAGGCCACCGGCGACCGCGACTCCACCACGCTGCTCGCCACGGTGGCGCTCGGCGGCGACTACGCGCGTGTGCGCACCGACGCCCGGCTCGTCGGGCAGGGGGCCACCACCAAGCAGGTCGCGCTCTACTACGCCGACGGTCATCAGATGCACGACTTCCGCACCTTGCAGGACCACGCGGCTCCCAAGACCTACAGCGACCTGTTGTTCAAGGGCGCGGTGCAGGACACGGCGAAGAGCGTCTACACCGGGCTCATCCGCATCCGCGAAGAGGGCAGGGGTTCGGTCGCCTTCCAGACCAACCGCAACCTCACGCTCAGCGAGGGCGCCTGGGCCGAGAGCGTGCCCAACCTCGACATCCGCACCAACGATGTGAAATGCAGCCACGCCAGCACCGTCGGCCCCATCGACGAGGAGCAGCGCTTCTACCTCGAGAGCCGCGGCATCCCGCCGCAGGTGGCCGAGCGGCTCGTCGTGCTCGGCTTCTTCGACGACGTGCTCGCCGCGCTGCCCGTGGGTGGCCTGCGGCCCGAGCTGCGGGCGCACGTGGCCGCCAAGCTCGACCGGAGGGTGTCATGAGCACACCCGTCTGCGCCCTCGCCGACCTGGCGCCCGGCTCCGCCACTCGCTTCGAGGTCGGCGGCCGTTCGGTGGCCGTCGTGCGCATCGGCGACGATGTGTACGCCATCGGCGACACGTGCAGCCACGCCGAGGTGTCGCTCAGCGAGGGCGAGGTGTGGTGTGACGAGAAGGAGCTCGAGTGCTGGAAGCACGGCAGCACGTTCAGTCTCGTCACCGGCCGGCCGTCCACGCTGCCCGCCACCCAACCCGTGCCCGTCTACGTGGCCACGGTCGTCGACGGCACGGTGCACGTCGACGTCGAACTCGTCACCGACGGAGCCGCACGATGAGCACGCTCGAGATCAAGGGCTTGGTTACCTCGGTGGCCGGCAAGCAGATCCTCAACGGCATCGACCTCGTCGTGCACTCGGGCGAGGTGCACGCCGTGATGGGACCCAACGGAGCCGGCAAGAGCACGCTCTCGGCCGTCGTGATGGGCAAGCCGGGCTACGTCGTGACGGCCGGTGAGGTGCTGCTCGACGGCGTCGACCTGCTCGCGCTTCCCGCGTGGCAGCGGGCGCAGGCGGGCATCCATCTCGTGATGCAGTACCCGAGCGAGGTGCCCGGCGTCAGCCTGGTCGACATGCTGACCGAGGCGTTCGGGGCGCGTGGCCGCGACACCGAGGGCCTGCCGGCGGCCATCGACGCCGAGGCCGAGCGCATCCACTTCCCGACCGCACTGCTCGACCGTTCGCTCAACGTCGACCTGTCGGGTGGCGAGAAGAAGCGCAACGAGACGGTGCAGCTGGCGTTGCTCGAGCCGAAGTTCGCCATCCTCGACGAGCTCGATTCCGGGCTCGACATCGATGCGCTGCGCGATTGTGCGCGTCGAGTGGAGGACGCCACCAACGACACCGACATGGGTGTGCTCGCCATCACGCACTACAACCGCCTGCTCGCAGAGCTGCACCCCGACTTCGTGCACATCCTGGTCAAGGGACGCATCGTGGCGTCGGGCGGACCCGAGCTGGCCGACCAACTCGAGCGCGACGGCTACGAGGCGTTCACCGACGGCGCGCCCGACGACGCGCCGGCGACCAGTTCGTACGACGACCTCTTCGCCGTCTGACCCGGCTCGCACCCGTGAGCGACGAGGACGTGGAGGCCCGACCCCACTCACGCCGGACGAGCCTCACGCCGCGCCGTGCGTGGCTGGGCTGCCTGGTCGTGGTGACCGTGCCGTTCCTGTCGATGATCGTCGGCCCGTCGAGCGGCATGCACGACGACAACCTCGTGTACCACGGACCGATCTTTCGCTGGGTCTGGCACACCCTGCTCGACGGACACCTGCCGCTGTGGGCGAACTGGAACTTCGCCGGGCAGAACGTCGCCGGCGTCGGCCAGGGCGCGCTCTACTACCCGTTCAACGCCGTGTTCGGTGTGTTCGGCGTCGTGACTGCGTTCCGCATCTGGACCGTGTTCCACCTCTGGGTGGCGACGACCGGTGCGTTCGTGTGGTCGTGGCGGCGCTGGGGTTCACTACCCGGCGCGATTGTGTCGGCCATCGGCTACGGCCTCAACGGCTTCCTGGTGCTCCATCTCGCCCACATGAACTTCACGATCGGCGTGGCGTGGCTGCCGTGGGTGATGGTGGGCCTCGACCTGGTGATCGATCGATGGTCCCCGAAGCGCGCAGTGGTGCTCGTCGGTTCGCTCGCCCTCGTGGTGTTCAGCGGTCATCCGCAGATGCTGTGGTTCACGCTGATTGCCGTGTCGTTCGAGGTGCTCGCGCGGCTCACGCGTCGCGGGGTGGGACTGCGGGCGTGGTTGCGTGTGTGCGGCACCCTCGCTCTCGGTCTGGCCGTGGGTGCGGTCGACCTGTTGCCGCAGTACCTGTTCGGTCGCACCGCCCTGCGGCACACGCCGTCACCCAACGTCGCGTTCGAGCTCGCCGCATCGCCGCGTCATCTGCTCACCACGGTGCTCCCGCACATCATGGGCAGCGCGGGTGGTTCGCCATCGGTGCTGGCGCGGTGGACCGACACTGCGAGCTACCACGAAGTGGCCACCCACACCGGCATCGTGGTGGTGGCGCTTGCAGCCATAGCGGTCGTGGGGCACCGCCGCGACCGTCGCGTGTGGGGTCTCTTGGCGCTGATGATCTTCGCACTCGTGAGCGCGCTGGGCGGCAACACGCCGGCCGGGCGGTGGGTGTTCGACTACGTGCCGCTCGCCGGCAACTTCCGGGCGTGGGCGCGCAACCTCATCCTCCTCAACCTTGCCGCGTCGTGTCTCGCCGGTGTCGGCGTGCAGGTGGTGCTGGCGTCGTCGAACCGCCAGGCACGCCGCCTCGCCGCCGCGGTGGGCGGAGCCGCTCTTGCATTGTTGGCCCTGCCCCTGGTCACCAACCTCAGCGGCAAGGAGGTGCGGGGCGGGCGACTGTGGGTCGCGTTGGTGCTTCCGATCGGCTGCTTGCTCCTGGCGGCGGTCGGTACCTGCCTGGCGCACCGGTCGCGCAGGGTCGCGGCGGTGCTCATCGTCGGTGCCTGTGCCGCCAACATGGCGTTCTTCGCTGCCACCGCGCCCTGGCGCACACATGCGATGAGTGCGACAACCGCCACCGACTACTTCGCCGGCCGTGCTCCGCAGTACTCGGCTCCCTACGACAGTCCCGGAGGTACCGACCGCGTCATCAGCAACGGATTCGACCTACGCGGTCCGTCGATCATTCGTGGTTGGCAGCTCATCAACGGATACGACCCGCTCATCCAGGAGAACTTCGCACAGGTCGTGGGTGTCGAGTACGCGGGCGAAATCCGCGGTGATCGACTGTGGGCGCCGGGCTGGTTGGACGACGTGCTGCGCATCACCACCTTCTACGCCCGTGACGGAGTCGTGCCCACCGACGCCCGTTGGCGGCGCGTCGGTGAGATGTCCGGCACAGCGTTCGTGAAGTGGGTGCGCGACCCGCGGCTGGCGGAGGCGTATGTCGTGGGCGATGTGGTCAACGACACGCTCGATGGCATCGGCAGCCGTCTGTCGTCGCCGGCCACCGACCTCACCCGCACGGTGTACGTGGAGGGCGACCACGTGCCTCCCGCGCTCGCCGGTCGATCCTCGGCCACAGCCGTGGGCAGTGTGGTGAGTGGATCGCTCGGCGACCACGGCACGGCCCACTACGTGGTGCAGGCCACCCGCCCTGGGGTGCTGGTGGTGTCGACCGCGTACCTCCGCGGGTGGACGGCGACGGTGAACGGCCACGACGTCCCTGTTGTGCGTGCCGACGGCCTCGTGCTGGCCATCCCGGTCGAGGCCGGCACCAACGACGTGCGGCTCCACTTCGTGCCGCCCGGACTCGTCGCAGGTGCCGTGGTCTCGGCCGTCGCCGTGGTCGTGACCATCGGTCTCATGGTCGGCCCGTGGGTGATGGTTCGCCGACGGCGTCGCGCGCCTGTCGCCGCGACTGCGGCGCCGCCCGCCGACGAAGGATGAGCTTGCGCAGTTCGTCGACCCACACGACGCTGCTGGCAACCGCGATGCACACCAGCCACTGGGCGGTGCTGATCGACGTGGTGCTGAACAGCCGCTGGAACGGACCGAGGTGGGTGACGGCCAACTGCAGCGCGAGCACGCCGCCGAGCGCCGACCACAGCCATCGGTTGTGCAACGTGTCGCGGTGGAACAGCGTGCGCGTGTCGTGCCGCGCGTTGAGGATGTTGCAGAACTGGAAGAGCACGAACGCGTCGAATGCCATCGTGCCCGCAACGCTCGCGGTGCCCGCGTGTGCGGCGCCGCCCGGGGCCCACGCCAGCAGTGCCAACGTGCCCGCCGCCATGGTGGCCGCAGAGGTGAGCACCGCGACCCATCGCTCGCCCGTGAGGATCCGTTCGCCGCGCGGCCTCGGCGGGTGCAACATCGCGTCGCCGTCAGCGCCGTCGAGCCCCAGCGCCATCGCCGGCGGGCCGTCCATGATGAGGTTCACCCAGAGGATGGCGATCGCGGTGAATGGTTTGCCACCTGCGACGTCGAGCGCAGCGGCCAGCAGGAACACGAGCGCGAAGCCCAGCGTGGTGCTGAGCTGGAAGCGCACGAACTTCACGATGTTGGCGTAGATGGTGCGACCGCGCTCGACGGCGGTCACGATCGTCGAGAAGTTGTCGTCGGTGAGCACCATCGTCGCGGCCTCCTTGCTCACCTCGGTGCCCGTGATGCCCATGGCGATGCCNNTCGTTCACGCCGTCACCCGTCATCGCCACCACGTTGCCGCGGTGTTGCAGCGCTGCGATGAGTCGCAGCTTGTGCTCCGGCGCGACGCGTGCGAACACGGCGATGTCGTCGATGCGCCGGTCGAGCTGCTCGTCGTCGAGCCCGTCGAGGTCGGCGCCGGTAATGGCCTCGCCGTGCAGGCCGAGTTGTGCACCGATCGCGGCAGCGGTCGACGGATGGTCGCCGGTGATCATCTTCACCGTGATGCCGGCGTCTCGCGCTGCGGCGATGGCCGCCGCAGCCTCCGGGCGCGGCGGGTCGACGATGCCGGCAAGCGCGACGAGCGTCAGATCGGCCACCAGATCGGCGGCGTCGCCACCTCCTGCGGCGAACTCGCTCCAGGCATCGGTGCTCAGCTCGCGGCTGGCCACGGCGAGCACGCGCTGCCCCAGTGCGCCGAGCCGAGCGGTGTGGCCCACCACCCGGGCCCGATGAGTGTTCACGGGCGCAAGCGCACCGTCGTCGCCGACCACTGCCGATGACCGCCCGAGCAGCACGTCGGGCGCGCCCTTCACCAGCACGCGCACCACCAGGTGGCCGCCGTCGGTGACCATCTCGTGCACCGTGGCCATGAACTTGTGGGTCGAGTCGAACGGCACATCGGCGAGCCGCGGGTGCCGCGCGCGGAGATCGGCCACGTCCACTCCGCCCTTGTGGGCGAGCACCAGCAACGCCCCGTCGGTCGGGTCGCCGACGAGCTGCCAGGCGTCGTCCACGCGGCGCACCTCGGCGTCGTTGCACAGCGCCATCGCCTCCAGCGCGGCGTCGATGGCCACGGGGTCGTCGCCCGCCAGGTGCTCGATGTCGCCCAGCGGCGCGTACCCCGAGCCCGTCACCGCGTGCGACTGCAGCTGCGTGACGAGCACGACCGCGGTCATCTCGTCGAGTGTCAGCGTGCCGGTCTTGTCGCTGCAGATCACGCTGGTGCAGCCCAGGGTCTCCACCGACGCGAGCCGCTTCACGATGGCGTGCTGCTTGGCCATGTTCGACACGCCGAGGGCGAGCGTGACGGCCGTGACCGCCGGCAGGCCTTCGGGGATGGCAGCCACTGCGAGCGCCACTGCGGTGAGCAGCAGATCGGCCGCGGGTTCACCGCGCGCCAGCCCGATGGCGACGACCACGACGACGATGGCCGCCGCCAGTGCCGCCAGATGGCGGGCGAGGCCGTCGAGCTGGTGTTGCAACGGCGTGGGGTCGCCCTCGGTGCGTTGCAGCAACTGTGCGATGTGACCGATCCGCGTGTCCATCCCGGTCGCGGTCACCACGAGCTCTGCTCTCCCGCGGGTGACGGTGGTGTTCATGAAGACCATGTCGAGGCCCTTGGCGACGGGCTGGCTCTCGCCGGTGAGTGCGGCCTCGACCACCTCGACGTTGGTGGCGCTGACGAGCCGGCCGTCGGCAGCGATGCGACCGCCTGCCTCGACGAGCACCACGTCGCCGGGCACCACATCGCCGATGTCCACGCGGTGCAGCACGCCGTCGCGCCGAACGCGGACTGTCGCGACAAGCATCTCGCGCAACGCATCGAGCGACCGCTCGGCGCGGTTCTCCTGCACGAAGCCGATGACCGCGTTGAGCAGCACCACGACGAGGACGACGATCGGCGTCTTCAGCTCGCCCGACACCAAGAAGCCGACGGTGGCCGCGACGAGGAGGATGACGATGAGCAGATCGCGAAACTGGCCGAAGAACCGTCGCCACGCGGCCACCCGCACCGTGGCCGCGAGCTCGTTGCGCCCGTACTCGGCGAGTCGCACCGCAGCTTCTGCCGAGGAGAGCCCGACAGCTGGGTTCAGCGGAGGGGGTGCGTGCTGGGTCGTGTGCGAGGACGGCGGTGACGCCATGGGAAGCTCCTTCGGTGCGCGAGTTGCGTGTGCCGAAGGTCTCTCCCGGCCCGAAGGCCCGTCCACGCCGGGTGTCGCCACCGTGCTGACGGCGTGGATGCGCAGGGATACTCCCCTTCGCCGTCGACGGTATCCGTGCGGTCCACGTGTGCCAACCTTGCGGCATGAGCGATGCGCAGCACCCCAACGTCACTCGTGTCGTCGAAGCGGCGGCCGCATGCGGCTTGGCCATCGTCCCGGTGCGCTTCCCCGAGGGCGCCAAGACCGCAGTCGACGCCGCCAATGCCATCGGTGTCGAGGTCGGCCAGATCGTGAAGAGCCTCATCTTCGGCGTCGACGGCGAGGTGGTGCTCGCCTACGTCAGCGGCTCCAACCAGCTCGACGAGAAGAAGCTCGCCAGTGCGGCCGGCGGCGTTGCCTGCGCTCGCGTCGATGCCGACACCGTCCGCGAGGCCACCGGCTATCCCATCGGAGGCGTGGCCCCCTTCGGCCACACGACCCACCTGCGCATCTTCATCGACCCAGACCTGCTGCAGTACGACGAGGTGTGGGCCGCCGCCGGCACCTGGCACGACGTGTTCGGCATCGAACCGCACAAGCTCGTGGAAGCGAGCGGCGGGATGGTCGTCGAGCTGAAGCGCACCTAGAGCCCCGCCGGTCGGCGGAACTGGTCATGCGAAAGCGACCGGCTGGTCGAGGCAGAACACGCGCAGGTTCGCCGCGATCATCCACGGATCCCCGCTGCCCACCGAAGTCGTCGACGTCATCCCGTCGCGCTCGGGAGCCAACCTCGAGCGTCTTGCGACGGCACTGAAGCGGTTGGAGGCCAAGATCCGAACCGGCGACGAACCGATCGAGACCAGGCTCGATGCTGCGGTCATGCTGAACATGCCGCACATGCTGAACCTCGTCACACGGTTCGGCGACATCGATCTGGTGTTCACGCCCGCCGGCACGCTGAAGAACTACGAGCAGCGCTGAACGTTCAGGTGATGTAGGCGGAGACGACGTCACGCATCGAGAGCATGCCCACGAGACCCTGATCGTCGCGGACCAGCACGTGTCGCACGTAGTCCTCCATCATCTCCTCCGCGGCGTCGCCGATGGTGTCGTCGGCGTCGATCCAGAAGAGCTCGGTGCTGCCGAGGTGGGCCGCAGGGGTGCTGTCGAGGTCGAGGCCTTGGGCGACGGCGCGCACGATGTCGCGTTCCGACACGACCGCGGTCACGTCGTCGACCGTGCCGATCAGGAGGACGCCGACGCCCGCGTCAGCGAGCTTCTGGGCTGCGTCGCGCACCGATGCGACGGGGGCGAGGGTGACGACTTCCGCAGTGAGGTAGGTGCGGACCGACGCAGACGATCCGTGGAAGGTGTCGTTGTGGGAATCCAAGGTGGTCATGTGAACGCTCCTCTGGTTCGATGTCCAGCCTCGCAGCGTCGTGGGCAAACCGGCAGAGATCTTCGTGATCGACAGGTGTGACGCTCGCGGTCAGGTGGCGGCCGGCTCGGCGTCCCCGTCGGTCGCGGCGGGTCGACGCGCTGCGGCGATGCCGGCGACGAGCCATGTGACGACGGTGAGTCCGGCGCCCAGCATCGTGTTCATCGGTCCGCCAGCGGCGATGAACCCCGAACGGCCGAAGACGGTGACGGTCTCGACGGCCTGCTCGACGAACGCGACGGCCGCCAGCATGCCTACCCAACGGGGCAGCCTGCCGTGCCGCAGGCCCGCGACGGCGAGGGCGCCGAGGGTGAGGACGGTGAACCCGGTGAGCGTCGGACCCCAGTAGGCCGACACGTCGAGCAGCGTGCGCGCGGTGGCCGGGTCGAGCGAGTCCGGTCGGCGGGCGAGCCCCGCCAACACCCATGCCGACAGCGAGGTGAGTACCAGCACGGCGGAGGCGCCGAGCAGGAAGAAGCGTCCGGCGGTGCGTGCCAGCCGCTCGCGCATGAGCACCGCGTAGGTGGCGAAGAACGGTGCCGAGAGCGTGCTCAACCAGGTCGACCAACGCACTGCCTGTTGGTGGTCGACGAGCCATTGCACGACCGTGGCGCCATCGTCGTTCACCCCTGGTGGTGTGCCGAGTGCGAGCACGGCGCCGAGGTAGAGCGCCACGAACGCGATCGTGCTGGCCATCAATGCCGTGCTGCGGCTCATCCGTCCCCCTTGCGACGCCGCGAACGCTACTGCTCGGGGACATCGTCGGTCGGACGGTCTGGGATGATGGCCGCATGAAGACGAACGGTGCGGGTGATGTCAGCGCGGTCGACGCACTCGTGGCGGCGATGCCCTCGCCGCATCGGGCAACGCTCACCGCGCTCCGCGACACGCTGCGCACGGTGCTGCCCCACGCCGACGAGTGCGTGAAGTACGGCATGCCGTGCTTCGCCGTGCAGGGCATCGGCGTGGCGGGCTACGACGCGTTCAAGGAGCACTGCTCGTACTTCCCGATGAGCGGGTCCGTGCTCGGTCACGTCACGGTGAGATCGCCGGCTGTCGCGACCACCAAGGGCACGCTGCAGTTCCCGCCCGACCATCGGCTGCCGGTGTCGCTCGTGCGCCGGCTGGTGAAGGTGCGTCTCGCCGAGATCTCCGACGTCGCCGGTGGCACGCGCTACGAGTTCTACCCGGACGGTGCGTTGAAGGCCCTCGGGCCGATGAAGTCGGGGATGCCTCACGGTCATTGGAAGTGGTTCCGCCGCGATGCATCGCTGATGCGGACGGGCCAGTTCCGCGCCGGACAACAGGTGGGCGCCTGGACGACGTACGACCGCGATGGCGCGGCGGTGAAGGTCACCCACTTCTGACGGCCGACCCAGCGACTCGGCCCAGCGACGCGGCCTAGCGCATCGGCCAGGTGTCGGCGGCGAGCCCGAGCTCGCGGTAGCGCTTGGTGACCCACAACGGCATCTCCACCTCGCCACCGTTGTGCAAGGTGGCGACCTGCTCGCCGTCCTCCGCCCACACATGACACGTGTTGAGGTTGGTGAGCAGAGCCATCTTGCGTGCGTCGGCTGTCGCCGCTGCTCGCGCCGAACCGTCGTCGACGTCGAGTGCCGGCGAGTCGCGGCTGTTGAGTGCCCGGAACGACCACAGCGACTGGACCGCCACCGGCGCCATCGCCTGCAGCAGTGCGGTGATGTGCGTGCAGCCGCGTGGCCCGCCGAACAGCTCGCGGACCTTGTGCGTGAAGCCGCGCGCGATGGAGAGCCCGATGAGCTGCTCGTAGCGCGGCTCGATGTCGGGGCAGAGCGTGTGCGGGTGCACTTGGAAGGCGGCGGCGGCGTGGGTGATGACCAGGTGGGGCACCGCGATGTGGAGGTCGAGGATCATGTGGTGCATGGTGAGCGGGTCGGGGTCGTCGGGCACGTAGAGACCCGGCGGTTTCTGGTCGCGCACGGCGCCGCGCATCACCAGCGTGCCGGCATCCTTGCGATAGGCGCGCACCACGTAGGCCCGCTCGTGGATGAGCTCGGAATCGGGATCCACCCCTTCGGGGTGGGGCACGATGTCGTCGAAGAATTCATGCATACCGCGCCGAGCGTACGCACCGGCCTTCGCCGGGCTGCAACGCTGCCGCCCGCTACGGACGGGTGGCCGTGACCGAGTAGATGTAGGTGACCGACGGGGCCGTGGCACACACGTCGAAGCCCGACGCGGCGATGGTTTCCGTCCCGGTCATGGCGGTGATGTGCCCGTCCGGCGCACGGGTGGAGGGCACCAGCGTGAGCTGATAGGTGCCGGTGAGCCCCTTCGACGGATCGCTGGCGCACGGTTGCAGAGCGAAGGCTCCCGTGAACGTGAGGGTGGAGCCGACGACCACCGCGGTGCCGTTGTTGTACCCCGAGATGGTGCATGTGCCGCCGTTGCACGACGAGGTGAGCACGAGCGACTGCGCCGAGATGGTGGTGCCCGGCTTCGGGATTCCCGGGTCGGTGTTGTCGGTGGTGACCGACGTCTCGACGCCCCCGAACGCGTACGTGCCGGTGACGGCTTGTGCCAACGACAGCACCGATTCGGTGGTGGTGGTGGCTTCCGCGGTCGTGGAGGTGCTGGAGGTGCTCGACGTGCTGGAGGTGCTCGATGACGCGGCGACGGTCGTGGCGATGGAGGTGGGGACAGTGGTGGCGACCGACGACCGGCCCGACGACCCGCTGGTGGCGACGACGACACCTGCACCGCCGAGCGTGATGACTCCCGCGGCCACCGCGGGGGCGAACCACCGGGGCCGGTGCCGCCGCGGCGGCGCAGGGTGCCTGCCCTTGTCGCGAACGCCGGGATGGCGGTAGCTGCCCGTGGTGACGGCGCGTTCGGGCGCCACCACGTCGGAGCGACGCGGAGGCGCCGAGCTCACCCGGGCGCCGTGCGGGCCTGTCGACTCACCCATCGAGCGACGGGCGATCAGGCGTCGTGCGCGGTGGGCGGTTCGCCCTCCACGACGCCGAGCGCGTCCTCGGCGAGTTCTTTGGCGGTGAGCTTCTCGCGTGCGGCCTGCACCACGTTGTCGGCGACGGCACCGATCGACTTGTCCTTCACCACTCCCGCCAGATCGCTGCCGGCGCCGGTGACCGCAGTCGTCACCAGGCTGGTCGCGTTCTCGACGAGGCTTCCCGCCGCCGGTGCGACAGCCGCCGCTCCCATGCTGGTTGCAACGTCGCCGATTCCCTTTTCGCCCATCCCCGCCTCCGGTTTCGTGTTGGGCGAGAACAGTAGCCGGGCCGGGAGGAGTGCTCGACCGTCAGGCTTGTTCGAGTGCTTCGAGCAGGGTGTTCCACGCGAGGGTGGCGCACTTGATGCGCACCGGGAACTTCACNNTTGCCGTCCTCGTCGGGGATGCTCATCATGCCCTTGAAGCGGCGAACGAGTGCGCGCACCTCGGCAACGGGCTTGCCCTTGATGGCCTGGCTCATCATCGAGGCCGAGCTCTGCGAGATGCTGCAACCCTGGCCGCCCACCTTCACGTCGCTCACCACACCATCGGTGACCGCCAGGTACACGTCGATCTCGTCGCCACACAGCGGGTTGTGACCGACGGCGTGCGGTGCGGGCGGCGCGAGCTCGCCGCGATTGCGGGGGTTGCGATGATGATCGAGGATGATCTCGCGGTACAGGTCTTCCAAACCGGGCATGGCCGCTTCCTCCTAGATGCCGAAGATATCGCTGGCGCTGTCGAGTGCGTCGGCCAGTTCGTCGACGTCGTGCGTGTCGTTGTACAGGTAGAAGCTCGCGCGGGCCGTGGCGTTCACGCCGAGCTGACGCATGAGCGGCTTGGCGCAGTGGTGGCCGGCGCGCAAGCAGACGTTGTGCTGATCGAGCACCTGCGACAGGTCGTGCGGGTGGATGTTGCGGAANNGCAGTGGTGGCCGGCGCGCACGCACACGTTGCGCTGGTCGAGCACCTGGCTGAGGTCGTGGGGGTGGATGCCGCG
The DNA here is from genome assembly GCA_003154135.1 of Acidimicrobiaceae bacterium. Taxonomy (GTDB): domain Bacteria; phylum Actinomycetota; class Acidimicrobiia; order Acidimicrobiales; family Ilumatobacteraceae; genus UBA668. Next base: position 737 of record PMCN01000238.1, on the reverse strand, counting down.
GAACGCGAAGCTGAACGTGGCGCCGCGCACCTCGACGTTGGTGGGGCCGAACACCTTGATCTCGTCGCCGAAGCGGTCGCACAGCGTGCTGAGCGCATACGTCGCGACGTCGATCTCGTGCTGTCGGATGTTGGCCATGCCGAGCCCGGTGAGGAAGTCGATCGCTGCGCCGAGGCCGACCGCCTCCGTGATGGGTGGCGTGCCGGCCTCGAACTTGGCGGGCAGGGGAGCGGTGGTGAACCCGTCGAGGCGGACGTCGGCGATCATGTTGCCGCCACCGAGGAACGGCGGCATCGCATCGAGCAGGTCCTCGCGTCCCCACAGCACGCCGATGCCCGACGGCCCGCACAGCTTGTGGCTGCTGAAGGCCAGGAAGTCGGCGCCCCACGCCTGCACGTCGGTGACGTTGTGCGGCACGTACTGGCAGCCGTCGACGATGGCGATCGCTCCGGCCGCGTGGGCCGCCGAGCACAGCTGCTGCACGGGGGTGATGGTGCCGAGCACGTTGCTCATCGCGGTGAAGCTGAACACCTTCGCACCGTGCAGCAGCTGGGGGAGCGTGGTGAGGTCGAGCTGACCGTCGGCCGTGAGCGGCACCCACCGCAGCTCGATGCCTCGCTCGGCGAGCAGCATGTGCCAGGGCACGATGTTGGCGTGGTGCTCCAGCCAGCTCACGACGATCTCGTCGCCCTCGCCGATGAAGCGACGGCCCCAGCTCTTGGCCACGAGGTTGATGG
>PMCN01000214.1 GCA_003154135.1 Acidimicrobiaceae bacterium | reverse complement strand
CGAGGCCTGGTGCCCGCCGACCTTGACCGAGTCGACCGACGGCCGCTCGCGATTGGCGTGGTCGACCATGCGCACCGCCAGCCACAGCACACGGCGCTGCACCTCCTGGAGGGCGGCGAGGTCGATCTCGGGGTCGGGCATGGCTGCATTGTGGCGCACGGTCGAGTCCGGCGTCGCCGCCGGCCCGGCGTGGTGACACACTGGGTGGGTGCACCGCGAGATCGAACCCTTCACGATCGCCCCGCCGGCTGCGAACTACGCGCACGCCGTGCTCTGCGAGTCGCCCGAGGCGTGGTTGCACACCAGCGGCGTGGTGCCCGTGCGGCCCGACAAGTCGGTGCCGGAGACCATCGCCGAACAGGCCGAGGTGGTGTGGCAGAACCTGCTCGCCATCCTCGACGACGCCGCCATGGTGCCGTCGCACGTGGTGAGCGTCACCACCTACGTGGTGGTCGACCACCTGGCCGAGCTGCCTGCGGTGATGGCGGCCCGCGACCGTGCGCTCAACGGGCGGCGCGTGGCCAGCACGCTGGTCACCGTGCCCGCCCTCGCCAACCCGAAGTGGAAGATGGAGATCGCGCTGGTCGCCGCCCGCTGAGCGCGCGCGTCAGGGTGGCAGCAGTGAGCCGTTGAGGACCACGGCTCGGTCCGCGTCGAGGACGTGGACGCCCCACGCCTCCTCGCCCGGCTGCAGCTCGACCGCGACGACGTACACGCCGGTGGCGGCCGACACCATGCGGTGCTCGGCGCCGAGGGACCGGCTCGTGAAGATCGCCGCCGACACCGGCGTCGCCGATGCCCACGCGACGACCACGAACCGGTGCCCGAGACCTTGCACCTCGCCGAACTGGCCACTGCCGGCCGGGAAGTGCAGGCTCATGCACGTCGTCGACCGAGCCCCGATCCTCACGCGCGAGCAGGGCTCACCGGCGACCTGCGCTGCTTCCAACACCCAGCCGTCGCCAGTCTGCAGTGCCGTTGCGCCTTCGGCGCCTGCTGCTTCGGTGAAGTCGTTGTGGCCCGGCCGCGCCCACCAGGCGACGGCAGCGCCGGCCCCGGCGCCGATCAGGAGGACGACGGCGGCGGACCACCACATCCGGTTGCGGGTCACGCGCCACCTCCGAGGCACTGCACCGGCACGTTGCCGTTCAGGTAGCTCTTGGGTGCATTGATGACGGCAATGGCGACGCGCATGGCGGGTACTCCCGGTGGCATTTGGGCGGCGATGTCGCGCGTGGTGCCGTCGGGCAGCGTGACCCGGAACCGCTCCACTGCCCGGAACGACCGCAGCACCACCTGCTGATCGCTGTCACTGCGACCGAGCCATTGTGGCCGGCAGCCCTGCGCCCCGCTGGGACCGAAGGAGAACCCCAGGCTCCCGCTCGACAGCTCGAACCCGCGCTGCAACGAGCCGACCATGTGGAACGTGAGCGGATCGCCTCCATCGCTCGGCGGGTTCCACGCGTCGAGCTGGAGCTCCTGGAACCCGGCCTTGGCGGTGAGCCGTTGCCACATCGAGCCGGTGACGTACCAGATGTCGTCGGCGATGGCGATGGCCTCGTCGTCCGTGATCCCCTGGCCGTACACGCTGGTCGCGTACCCGCCGGGTTGCACCCACGCGACCGTGACGAACTCGGTGTCGCGGGTGACCTGTGCGATGGCCCCGGACGAGAGCGTGGCGGTTCGCGTGCCCATGGAGGGGGCGCCCGCTCCGGCGCGGGCCGTGCTCACCGCGATCTGGTGGGAGCTCGGGCCGGAGTAGGTCGCAAACGACGCTCCGGTCGGCTGCCCGCCGAACCCGCGCAGACCTGTGCGGGGCTGCACATCGGGAGTTGCGTCACTGAAGGCGAAGCCGGCAGGCACCCAGGTGGCCACGGCGAATGGGCGGTCCTTCAGTGATGTGGAAGGCGGGGTGCTGCGGCGGTGCGTGACGACGACCACCAGGCCTGCCACGAGCACAGCGGCCACGGCCAGCAGGGCGACGGTGCGACGCCGTCCGATCGACGGGCGCGGCGCACCAGCCTCGTGGACGGTGGCCAACAGGTCGTCGCGCACCTCCGTTGTGTCGGCGACCGCGGCGTACATCGTGCACAGGCGGTCCTCGAGGTCGGTGCTCATGGCAACTCCTTCCGCAACAGGTCGAGCCCTCGGCTCACCAGCGTCTTCACCGTGCCAGGCCGACAGCCGAGGTGCTCGGCCATCTGCGCCTCGCTCATGTCGGCGTAGAACCGCAGTGCGAGCGCGGTGCGGTACTTCTCGGGCAGTCGTTGGACGTAGGCCCACAGTTCGTCGATGTCGGGTTCTCCGGTCGGCGCGTGGGAGCGCACGGTGGGCAGCGGTCTCGCGGCCTTCCGTGCCACGGTGCGCGACAGGTTCACCACGATCACCCGCAGGTACGCCGCCGGTTCCCGCACGTTGCGGGCGTTGCTCAGGCGGATGAACGCGTCCTGCACGACGTCCTGCGCGACCGCGTTCGAACCGGTGATCACGTGAGCGAGCCGGGTCATCGAGGCGCGTTGCAACTCGAACAGCGTCGCAAGATCGGGAGCGCCGGGATCGGTGATGGTCACTGTTGTACCTGACTCGGCGGCACCCGGATCGGTTGCGCGGCCTGGATGCTCTGCTGGATGGGTCGCCGCCTGCTGAGCGCGCCGTGACCGGCCGTTCTGGATGGCTCACCCTGCGCATGCGCGACATACGCTTGTGATGATGAGTGACGACAAGCGCACCGACAGCGGCATCGTGGTGAAGCCGCTCTACACCGCCGACGACCTGGTCGGCTGGGACCCGGCCGAGCGGCTCGGCACGCCGGGTACGCCGCCGTACACCCGGGGCGTGTACCCGTCGATGTACCGCGGCAAGTTGTGGACGATGCGCCAGTACGCCGGCTTCGGCTCGGCAGCATCCACCAACCAGCGCTTCAAGTTCCTGCTCGACGCCGGGCAGACCGGCCTCAGCTGCGCCTTCGACCTGCCGACGCAGATGGGCTACGACAGCGACCATCCCCGCGCGGAGGGCGAAGTGGGCAAGGTGGGCGTGGCCATCGACTCGCTCGACGACATGCGCACGCTGCTCGACGGCCTGCCGCTCGACAAGGTGAGCACGTCGATGACCATCAACTCCACGGCAGCCGTGCTGCTGCTCATGTACGAGCTGGTGGCCGAGGAGCAGGGCGTGCCGGCGAGTGCCATCAGCGGCACCATCCAGAACGATCTGCTCAAGGAGTACATCGCCCGCGGTACCTACGTGTACCCGCCGAAGCCGTCGATGCGCATCATCACCAACATCTTCGAGTACTGCAGCGAGCACGTGCCGAAGTGGAACACCATCTC
>PMCN01000163.1:178-14691 GCA_003154135.1 Acidimicrobiaceae bacterium | reverse complement strand
ACCGGCGACCTGGCGACGATGGACAGTGATGGCTACGTCGGCATCGTCGGCCGCTCGAAGGACATGATCATCCGCGGCGGCGAGAACGTGTACCCGAGAGAGATCGAGGAGTTCCTCTACCACCACCCGGCTGTCGCCGATGTCCAGGTCGTGGGCCTCCCTGACGACCGCTACGGCGAGGAGATCTGTGCGTTCGTCCGGCTCAAGGACGGGCAGTCTGCCGACGGCGATGACATCCGGAGCTTCTGTCGCGGACGCATCGCCCACTACAAGGTGCCGCGCTACGTGCTTTTCGTCGACGAGTTCCCGATGACGGTCACCGGCAAGATCCAGAAGTACAAGCTGCGCGAACAGGGCAACGCCGAACTCGGGATCACCTGACGTCACCGAGGTCGGCGACGTCGTTCAGCTGGCGGCTCCAGTGCGTGTGGGGTCGATGTGGATCTTCGGCCCAGGCCCGGCGTCGGCTGGGCGACCACCGCCGAGGATCAGGGCCACCTGGTCGAGCCCGACGGTCGCAGCGACGAGTGGCCGCGGGTCGATGATGCCGCTGGCGAGTGCGGCGATCGTGTCGGCGAGCGCCGGTGATGCGGAGAGGATGCCGACGGCGGTCACGTCCTTCAGCGCCAGGTTGCGGGTGTCGATGTGACTCGGCGTGCCGGCGAGACCGATGTACACGACGCGCCCGGCCGGCTCGACGAGATCCAGCGCGAGCGCCGGGGCATGAGCCGAGTGCGACGCATCGACGACGGCATCGAACGGAACGTCGGTGGGGACCTCGTCCAGCCACGTGTGCTCGAAACCGAGGCCGCGGGCGGACGCAAGCGATCGGTCGGTGACGCCCAGCAGGTGCACCTCCGCGCCGCTGGCGCGCACGAACATCGCGGCCAGCAGCCCGATCGTTCCCGGACCGATGACGAGGACGCGGTCGCCGTGGCCCGCCTTGGTGGCGCGCGCGGCCCGCAGCGCGTTGCCGGCCGGCTCGACCAGCGCGCCGCACACCGGGTCGACACCGTCGGGCAGGACGTGCAGCGACGACACCGGCACTGCGATCTGCTCCGCCAGCGCCCCTGCGCGACCGCCACGGATCCCGACCTCCTCGCGTTGCTCGCACACGTGCTGTGCACCTCGTCGGCACCGGCGACAGGTGCCGTCGCCGAGCATCGTGTCGCCCATCACCCGCTTGCCGATCCACCACTGATCGACGCCGTCGCCGACCGAGACGACGAGGCCGCACCACTCGTGGCCCAGGATCATCGGGTAGTGCGAGTGCCCCTGGTGGAGGTATGCCATCTCTCCGCTGAAGAACTCGGAATCGGTCCCACAGACGCCGACACGCTCGACGTCGATCAAGACCTCACCGTGTCGGGCGATGGGGGTGGGAACTTCTTCCACTCCGCCCGCGCGCGGTCCGGTGAGGACGAATGCCCGCATCGTCGACGTGTTCATCGCAGTGGCCGGATTCACGCGGAGAGCCCCTGGGAAGCGAGGCGCGAGCGGATCTCTTCCACTGCATCGACCAGGCGGCTGAGTGGCGTGCGGTACGTCAGCGCGCTGATGCTCACCGCCCCTGACGGCATCGCGGGTGACGTGAGGTACACGGGCAGTGCGAGGCAGTTGACCCCGATCTCGTTCTCCTGGTCGTCTGTCGCGTAGCCGCATGTGCGTACGCGCGCGAGTTCGCGGTGAAGCGCGTCGACCGTGCAGCGCGAGTTCGCGGTGCGACGCTGCAGGTCGCGGTCGCCCACCCATTCGGCCAACTCGGCGCGGGTGCGGTGGCGGTGCGCGAGCAACAGCTTCCCGGCGGCCGTCGTGTGCGCCGGGTTGCGTCCACCGATGGTGGACGTGAGGCGCACGGCACCCGTCGGTGGATCGACCTTGGCTCGATAGACGATCTCGCTCCCGTGGAGGACTGCATAGTGCGCAGTCTCGCCGAATCGCTCGGCCAGGCCTTCCAGCACCGGGCGAAGCCGCACCTGTTCGGGACGGGCCTCGTGAGCGGCGAACGCCATCCGCAGGAACTCGTCGCCGAGCACGTACCTGCCGGTGGCGTGGCGGTCGGCGAGGCCGGCGCGACACAGCGCGGCGAGTGCTCGGTGCACGGTGGGCTTGGGACTGCCCATCATCCGGGTCAGCTCATCGAGCGAGGCGCCGTTCGGGTGCGCGGCCAGCTCCTTGAACACCGCCAGGACGCGGTCGGCCCCGACCACCCGGGGGGTTGCGTCGTCGGCGACGGTCACGTGCATGCGTGCATTTTGCTACGGTGCTGCTGTCGTTACAACTACCGGACCATGATTCCAACAGTTGGAAGTGGAGGACGCCGTGGACGAAGCAACAGAGACGGCAGTGACGTTGCGCAGCCGCCAGTGGTATGGCGGCGACGACCGCAACTCCTACATCCACCGGGCCTGGATGCGCCGCGGGGTCCCCGCCGATGCGTTCGATGGCCGCCGACCCCAGATCGCGATCGCCAACACGGCGTCCGATCTCACGCCGTGCAACTCGCACCTCACCGAGGTGGCCGCCTCCGTGCGCAACGGCGTGTACGAGGCCGGAGGCATCCCCCTCGAGCTCCCGGTCGTCTCCCTCGGTGAGACCCAGGTGCGCCCGACGGCGATGCTCTGGCGAAACCTGGCTGCCATGGCCACCGAGGAGATGCTCCGCGCCAACCCGATCGACGGCGTGGTGCTGCTCGGTGGCTGCGACAAGACGATCCCATCGCTGTTGATGGCCGCGGCCTCAGTCGACCTGCCGTCGGTGGTGGTGCCCGGCGGCCCGATGCTGACCGGTACGTTCCGCGGCCAACCGCTCGGCTGTGGCACCGACGTGTGGCGTCTCGCCGAAGAGGTTCGAGCGGGCACGCTCTTGGAGGGGGACTTCCTGAGCTCCGAGTCGTCGATGATCCGCAGTCGCGGTCATTGCAACACGATGGGCACGGCGTCGACGATGGCACTGGTTGCCGAGGCCTTGGGCACGGTGATCCCCGGTGTCGCCGGCACCCCGGCGCCCGACAGCCGTCTGCTCGAGGCCGCCCACTGCACCGGTCGTCTCGCCGTCGAGATGGTCATGGTCGACCGGCGGCCGAGCACGTTCCTCACCAAGGGCTCCTTCCACAACGCGATCGTGGCACTCGCCGCGATCGGCGGCTCCACCAACGCGGTCGTCCACCTGCTCGCCATCGCCGGCCGCCTCGGCATCCACCTCGACCTCGACGACTTCGATCGCATCGGGGCCCGCGTCCCGGTGCTCGTCGACCTGCTGCCCGCAGGCCGCTTCCTGATGGACGACCTCCATCGCGCCGGCGGTCTGCTCGCCGTGCTGCGCGAGGTGCAGGACCTGCTGGACCCGACGGCGCTGACCGTGACGGGCCGCCCCCTGGTGGAGCATCTGGCAGACGCGACGGTGTGGGACGCGGAGGTCATCCGCCCCAGGGAGCATCCGCTTCTGCGCGATGGCGGGATCGCCGTGCTGCGCGGGAACATCGCGCCGGACGGGGCGATCATCAAGCTTGCCGCCGCGTCACCCCACCTGCTCGTGCACCGCGGCCGAGCCGTGGTGTTCGACAGCATCGAGGACTTCAACGCCCGTATCGACGACCCCGATCTCGACGTCGGCGCCGACTCGGTGCTGGTGCTTCGCGGCTGCGGCCCGAGGGGCTACCCGGGCATGCCCGAGGTCGCCAACATGCCGTTGCCGAAGAAGCTGCTCGCGGCCGGTGTGCGCGACATGGTGCGCATCTGCGACGGGCGGATGAGCGGCACCGCGTACGGCACGGTGGTGCTCCACGTCAGCCCGGAGGCCGCGGCGGGCGGTCCGTTCGGGCTCGTCCGCTCGGGCGACATGGTGAACCTCGACGTCGACGCTCGCCGCATCGATGTCGAGGTGGCCCCCGACGAGTTGGCTCGGCGGTCGCCCAGTGACGCCATGACCGCAGCGTTCGCCACGCCGCAGCGCGGATGGGAGTCGCTCTACGTCGCACACGTGCTGCAGGCCAACACCGGCGCCGACCTCGACTTCCTCGTGGGCGCCAGCGGTTCGGCCGTGAGCCGCGAGTCGCACTGAGGTCGACCACGTCAGCGTGTTGCGGTCAACACCGGGAGCAGGGCTCGTGCCACCTCGGCCGGTCGTTCCTCATGGGCGAACAGTCCGGCACCGGCGATGACCTCCAGGCGTGCGTCGCGGAAGTCGGCGACCATCTCCTCGGCCCACCGGACCGGGAAGAATCGGTCGTGCTCACCCCACACGAGTTGCACGGGCACGTCGATCCGTCGGTGCAGCTCGGCGAGCTCGCGAACGAACCGGTAGTCGAAGCTGCGCAGGAGGCGGATGGCGGCATCGCGATGTTCGCGTGAGCGGTGGAGCGGCTGGAGGAAGAACTCGTCGAACTCGCCGTCGAGCAACGACCGGTCGGCGAACGCGTCGCCCAGCACGAGCGGGTTGCGGCGCATGCGCGGTCGTCCGGCGACCCAACCCAATGCCGCGCCGAACCCCGGGATCCGCCGCCCGGCGATGAACGACTTGAACTTCCGGCTGAGCCCGGTCGACTGCTCAGTGTCGATCAAACCGAGGGCGCGCAGACGATGATCGCCCGCCACGGCGTGTCGGGCGATCATCCCACCGCTGTCGTGCCCGACCACGGCGACATCGTCGAGATCGAGCAGGTCGAGCGTGCTGCGGACGCTGTGGATGTGGTTCTCGATCGACAGCGGGGTGTCGGCGGCGAAGCGGCTCGACCCGGTCCCCGGCAGGTCGATCACGTGGCAGGTGACGTGGTCGGCCAGGTGGGGGAGCAATGTGCGGAACGTGGCGCCGCTGACCGGCCAGCCGTGCACGAACAGCACGTCCGGACCGCTGCCGATCGTGCGGTACGCGACTTCACCGACGCCGACGTCGAGGAAGCGCGCCGGCTCCTGTCGGAACAGGTCGGCCGCACCCTGTGCGGTGATGCTCATGCCACGTCCTCGGTCATCGGTCGTGCCTCCTCGGCATTTGTAGTGATCGCTGCGAAATGCTACTCGCAGCGATCACTACGATCAAGCCCGATGGGCCACAAGCACTCCAAGGCGGAGATCCTCGATGGCGCGCTCGCGGCAGCGTTCGACGATGGCTTGAGCCAGCTCACCTTCGGACGCATCGCCAAGCGGCTCGGCATCAGCGACCGGATCGTCGTCTACTACTTCCCCACCAAGGACGACCTGATCGGCGAGGTCCTGCACGCGATGGGCGCCCAGTTGCAGGAGACGCTGGCACCGACGTTCTCCACGCCCGCGGCCGACCACCTCGACCTCGTTCGCGCAGCCTGGCCGGTTCTCGCACGTGCCGATGCCGACGCGGTGTTCGCGCTGTTCTTCGAAGCCGGCGGCCTCGCCGCCATCGGTCGCGAGCCCTACCGCGGCCTCATCCCGCAACTCGTCGAAGCCTGGATCGAGTGGGCTGCCGCGTTCATCCGCGGCACGAAGGCGCGCCGGCGGGCCGAAGCCGAGGCCGCCATTGCCGTCCTCGACGGTCTGCTGCTGCTGCGCCAGCTCGCCGGACCCGAGGCCGCCGACCGGGCTGCCCGAACGCTCGGAGCATCCGGACCCGGTCGCGCCGCGCCAATTTCATCCGCTCCTGTCACGCGCTGACCACCAAGGATGGTGGTCAGCCGCTGACAGGAGCGACAGGAACGGCGGGGCGGGTATGGCGGGAGGCGGGATGGCTACGCTCCGGCTCATGACGAGCGACGTCGAGGCGGGCAGTTCGCAGGTGGCGGGTGGGCTCACGCCGTCGTCGATCTGCGCCGAGATCGCCGACTGGGCGCACCTGCACTGGCGTGCCGATCTGTCGCTCGTCGAGTGGCGCACGCTCCTCGCGCAGGCGGGGTGGAGCGCACCGTCGTGGCCGCGCCGCTGGCACGGCCGCGGCTGGCCGGCGTGGGCCGACGACGTGGTGTCCGACGAGCTGGTCCGGCTCGGCACGCCGGGCAACCCTGTCGGCGCCGGCATGAACCTGGCCGCGCCCACCATCCTCGAGCACGGACCCGACGATGTGCGCGAACGATTCCTGCTGCCCACGCTGCAGGGTGAGGTCACATGGTGTCAGCTGTTCAGCGAGCCCGGCGCGGGGAGCGACCTCGCCGGCCTGTCGACGTCGGCCGTGCTCGACGGCGACGAGTGGGTGGTGAGCGGCCAGAAGGTGTGGAACACGAGCGCGCACCACGCAGATCTCGGCATCCTCGTCGCGCGCACCGATTGGAGCGCCCCGAAGCACAAGGGTCTCACCTACTTCGTCCTCCCCATGCGGCAGCCCGGTGTGACGGTGCGACCGCTGCGTCAGATGAACCACCATTCGTCGTTCAACGAGGTGTTCCTCGACGAGGCTCGCATCCCGCGCGACTGGGTGGTGGGCCGAGTCGGCGACGGCTGGTCGGTGGCGCTCACCACGCTCGCCTTCGAGCGGCGGTTCAGTTCGCGCATGCGGCCCAAGTTCGTCGAAGCTCCCGGCAGGGCGCTCGACGAGGCGCGCGTGGAGGTCGAGCACCACTTCGAGACGTACAAGTGGTACCCCCAGCGCGCCGGCCGGGTCGACCTGTTGGTGCCGCAGGCGCGCGCAGCCGGCCGTGCCTGCGACTCGGTCGTGCGTCAGGGGATCGCCCGCGCGCTGTCGATGCAGTCGATCGCGCAGTGGACTGCGGCGCGCGCCCAGGCGGCCAGGGCGTTGGGCCGTGCCCCTGGCGCGGAGGGCTCGGTGGGCAAGCTGGCGGCGAGCAACCTGGCGAGAGAGTGCGCACGGGTGCACGCGCTCATCGCCGGCGCGCACGGCGCGCTGATGGGGGCCGACGCTCCACTCGACGGCATCGTCGCCGAGGTGCTCATGTCGGTTCCGGGTCAGTCGATCGCGGGCGGCACCGACGAGATCCAGAAGAACATCCTGGGCGAGAAGATGCTCGGCCTGCCGCGCGAACCCGCGGTCGATGCCGGGCTCCCGTTCAACCAGACGCGCCGCAACGTGTGAGCCGGGTCAACACGAGAGGTGGTCGAGCTCGAGCTCGATGACCGCGCGGGCGTCGACATCGGTGAGGATGCGCACGGCGCGGCGGCCGTGCCACGGACCTTCCTCGTCGCTGTCGCGCAGGGCCGGCAACGTGCGGCCGCGGCAGACGCTGTGGCCGGTGTCGACGCGCACCGGCAGCTCGCGCCACGAGAACAGCTCCGGGGCGAGGAGGTAGCTGATCGTGGTGGAGTCGTGCACGTAGATGCCGTGCACGCCGTTGCGCTCGAGGTAGAAGCGCACGTAGTGAGGCATGATGGCGGCGAGGTGCTGCGCGCGCGGGTTGTCGATGGCGGCGAAGCGGGCGAGATCGTCGTCGGTCATCGTGATGCGGTGGGTGACGTCGAGCCCGGCCATCACGATGGGGCAGTCGGCGCCGAACACGATGTCGGCGGCCTCTGGATCGTTGAGCACGTTCGCCTCGGAGGCGGGCGATGCGTTGCCACTGGTGAATGCAGCACCGCCCATCACGACGATCTGCTTCACGTGCTGGGTGAGGCCCGGGCACAGCATCATCGCCAGCGCCATGTTGGTGAACGGCCCGAGGAGCACGATGGTGATCTCGTCGGGATCTGCCAGGACGGTGTCGACGATGAACTGCGCTGCAGTGGTGGGCAGCGGCGCCCGGCTCGACGGCGGAAGGAACACGTCGCCCTGACCGTCGGTGCCGTGCACGAACGCGACGGGTCCGCGGTACGGCATGACGAGTGGGGCCACGGCACCCTCGACCACCGGGATGTCGGGCCGTTCGGCGATGTCGAGCAGGCGCAGCGCGTTGACCGTGGCCACATCGGTGTGGCAGTTGCCGAACACCGTGGTGAGAGCCACCACCTCGAGCTCGGGTGACGCCAGCGCGTAGAAGATCGCCATGGCGTCGTCGATGCCGGGGTCGGTGTCGATGAGGATGCGCGTCGCGGAGGTCACCGTTCGAATGTAGTCCTGGCCGGCTCCGCCGGGCGAGGGACGCCGGGCGCAGGCGCGAGGCGGAGGACCACGAAGGCCACGGCCGTCACGAGCAGTTGGGCACCCGACGAGGCGAGCAGCGCGGTGGGGATGCCGACGCCCGAGGCAAGGGCGCCCCAGCCATAGGCGCCCGCCGAGGCACCGAGCCACACCACCAGCATCACCACCGACGACGCCCGTCCGCGCACCCATGCCGGCAGCTGCGCCATGAACAGCGAGTAGACCGAGTTCATCGTGGCCATGGCCGCGCCACCGGTGAGCAGCAGGCTCAGCGCCGCCAGCCCCAAGGTGTGGGTGGTGGCGAGCAACGCGGCGCCCGCCGCCCACAGCACGCCGGCGGCCGCAACGACGGCGTCGGGCCCGGCCACTCGCCGGGCGCGCGGCATCACCCAGATTGCGGTCACGGCGCCCACGCCGAGGGCCGTGGAGAGCATCCCGAACTGTGCGGGCGTGGTGTGCAGCCGCTCGCGGGCCAGCAGCGGCAGCAGCGCGGTGAGGGCGGAGGTGACGGTGAACGCGAGCATGATTCGCAGCGCGTACCGGCGCAGCGACGGCGACTCGCGGAAGTACTGCACGCCGTTGCGCATCGCCTGCAGGGCGCCTTCGTGCACGGGCTCGGCACTCGCACGCGGGCGGTAGTTGCGCAGCACCATCACGATGCCGAGGAACGATGCCGCGTTGACCAGGAACACCGCCCCCGGGCCCGAGAGCGCGATGAGCACGCCGGCCAGAGCCGGCCCGAGCGACTGCGACCCGTTGTAGGCGATGGCGTTGAGGCCGATGGCCTGCGGCAGCTGCTCGTCGGGCACGAGGTCGGGGATGAGCGCCATGAACGCCGGCGCGCTCAGCGTGAGCGCCACCGACAGCAGGAACGTGCCGAGCAGCAGCAGGGGAACGGTGAGGTGCCCTGCCACCTGCAACGCGCCCAGTGCCGCGGCGGTGGTCATCGCCACGAGCTGGGTGACGATGATGAGCCGGCGCCGGTCGAGCGTGTCGGCGAACACGCCGGCGGGCAGTGCGAACAGGAAGCCCGGCACCGTCCACGCGGTCTGAGCGAGGCTGACGGTTGCAGGGGAGCTGGTGAGCGAGGTCATCGCCCAGGCCGCGCCGACGGTGTGCATGATGGTGCCCACGTTCGACACGACGCTGGCGATCCACAGCCCGCGGAACACCCGGGCGCGCAGCGGCGCCCACGGGCCGTCGCCTGCTCGCTCGGGGGCTCTCATCCGTCGGCGAGCGTAACGCCGAGCGGTTGCGCAGCCGTGAACGTGGTTGACGAACGTCCGATCTTCTTCTATTGTCCGAGAAATGTCGGATGACATCCATACGCATATCCGTCCCGACCGTCCGGACGACAGGTTCCAGCACCTCGACTACGAGCTCGCCGAGTCGGTCGACGCCGACACGCCTGCCCGCCTGAAGGCGTTGGGTGACCCACTGCGCCACCTCATCCTCGACCTCGTGCTCGAGCGAGCGATGACCGTCACGGAGATCGCCGAACGCGTGCGGCGCCCGCGTGGCAGTGTCGCGCATCACGTCGACCTCCTCGTCGATGCGGGATTGCTGCAGGTGGTGCGCACCCGGCGCGTGCGCGCGATCGACGAACGCTTCTACGGCCGCACGGCGCGCACCATCAACTTTCCCGACAGTGCGCACGACGGCGACCTCCCGTTCATCGCCGACGCTCGCGCCATCGCCGACGTCGACGCCATGGCGGCCGACGTGCCCGGTACGTTCACCATGCGCTCGGTGCGCATCCCCGACTCGGTGGCGGCCGAGTACTGCGCGCGGGTGAACGAGCTGGCACTGGAGTTCAGTCGGCTCAAGCGCGGCGGCGACCGCGAGTTCGCGCTGCTCGTCGGCGTCTTCCCCACCACACGTCCCGTCGCTCCGCCGGAGGGCTCCCATGGCTCGTGAACGCCTGCGCTTCGGCAGCAACTACCGCAAGATCTACACAGCCACCGCGTTGTCCAACATCGGTGACGGCATGTCAGCCATCGCCTATCCCTGGCTCGCGTCGGCAATCACGCGCAACCCCCTGCTGGTCGCGATGGTGGCAATGGTGCAGCGCCTGCCGTGGCTCGTCTTCACGCTGCCCGCCGGCGTCATCACCGATCGCGTCGACCGCCGGCGTGCGATGGTGACGATGGACTTCCTGCGGTTCGCGCTCACGCTCGTCGTCGCGTTCTCGGTGCTGGCCGAGCAGGGCACGCTGCCGGCGCCGTCGCAGGTGCAGCACGTGGTGGGCACGCGCACAGGGCTGTTCCTGTTGCTGCTCGGTGCCACCCTGCTGCTCGGCTGTGCGGAGGTGCTGCGCGACAACTCGGCGCAGACGATCATGCCGATGATCGTGCAGCCCGAGCACCTGGAGCGGGCCAACGGGCGCATGTGGAGCATCGAGTCGGCAGCCAACACGTTCATCGGCCCGCCGCTCGGTTCGCTGTTCCTGCTGGCCGCCTTCGCCGTGCCGTTCTTCTGCGACGCGGCCTCGTTCTTCGCGGCGGCCGCGCTCGTCGCCGCCATCCCCGGGTCGTTCCGCGCCGAGCGCCCCGAACGAGCGGCCGACGAGGTGAGCTCGTGGCGGGCCGAGCTGAAAGAGGGCGTGCACTGGCTCTGGCACCACCCGCTCCTGCGATCGATGGCCATCATCCTGGGCATCATGAACATGGCCAACATCATGAGCGGCGCGGTCTTCGTCCTCTTCGCGCAGGACGTGCTGCACGTGTCGCCGCTCACCTTCACGGTGATGGGCTTCGGGTTCGCGATCGGCGCCATCGCCGGCGGGTACACGGGACCGTGGATGTCGGAGCACTTCGGCAGTGGTCCGTGCCTCTCGCTCACGCTGGCGACCGGAGCAGTGATGCCGGTGCTGATCGGCATGTCGTCGTGGTGGCCGCTCACCGGCCTGCTGTTCGCGGTGATGACCCTGCTCGGCTCGGCCTGGAACGTCATCACCGTCAGCTTGCGGCAGTCGATCATCCCGTCGCACCTGCTGGGCCGGGTGAACAGCGTCTACCGCTTCTTCGCCTGGGGCATGATGCCCATCGGTGCCGCCTTGGGCGGACTGGTGGTGAGCATCGCCGGACACGTGGTGTCGCACGGCGCGGCGCTGCGCTCGGTGTGGTTCGCCGAGGCGGCGGTGATGGCGGTGCTGTTCGTGGTGGGCCGCCCGGCGCTGACCACCGCGAAGATCGACGCCGCGCGGGCGGCCACGGGACTCAGCGTTGGCGACGATCGACCGCTGGAGGTTCCGGAGGCCGATACGACGCGATGACGTCACCCACCGTGCGTTCGAGGTTGCCGGCCAGGGTGCCCGGATCGCAGTGCACCACACCGCGGCGGATGCGGCCGGCCAGGCTGCGTTCGAAGTACGGGAGCATCACCTTCACCGAGCTCCACCCGTCGTTCTGCCGGCCGAGCAGGGCATCGAGCGGAAACTGCACGTCGCTGAAGTGCACCGTGTCGCCGTCGCGTGTGATGCCCGGCGTCGCCAGGTCGATCAGCAGGCACGACAGCCCGCGGCGCCCGTTGTCGTCGCCGGAGCGCACCAGGGTCACTGCGTGCGTGCACGTGGCAGGGCCGGTGAGCACTTTGGCGCCGTCGACCGAGATGTACTTCCAGTCCACCTTGCAGCGCACCGCGGTGGCGGCCGGATCGTCGCTGCCCACGTCGTGCAGCAGCACGCCCCACGCGTGCTGCCCGTTGAGCAGGCCCGGCAGCGTGGCCGCGAGCTGATCGGCGGTGGCGTACTGGCGCAGTGCCGGACCCACCACGCGGATGCCCAGCGCATCGACGGGCGGCGCGACGGTGCCGGCCGCGGCCAGTCCGTCCTCGACTGCCTGCTGCACGGGAGTGGTGGCGCCGAGGCCGCCGTGCGCGCGTTGCCACGTGGGCACCGTGAGGCCGGCCGATGCGAGGTCGTCCCACCACTGCGCCACGGTGACATCGGGGTGCCATCGCTTCGACAGCCAGTACTGCAAGGCCTCCCCGAACTGGTCGAGGTCGCCGAGTGGCCACCAGGGGCGTTGCGCAGCGAGGTCCATTGCCGACTCACCGTACCAAGGCTGTCGTACCGAGGCTGTCGTTCCACAGCGGTGGCGCCTCGCCCGGGGTGTCGAATTCCTTGGACAGTCGTGCTGGAAATGGCTGTGACAAGGGTCGCACGTCGAGCGTTGGTGGCCTACGATGAAGAGCCTTGAGTGCCAATGACGTCACCCACCCGGCCCCCGATCCTGACCGCGATCCAGACCGCGATCCCGGCATCGATCCGGCCGTCGCGGCCATCATCGGCCAGCACGCCGACTGGGCGGGTGGGCTCATGCCTGCGCTGCACGCGGTGCAGCACCACGCCGGCTTCATCAGCCCTGCGCTGTATCCGCTGCTCGCGGACACGTTCAACATCTCGGTGGCCGAGGTGTACGGCGTCGTCACCTTCTACACCGACTTCCGCACCGAGCCGCCCGCGGGGCCGCTGGTGCAGGTGTGCCGCGCGGAGGCGTGTCAGGCGCGTGGCGCCGACGACGTGGTGCGCCACGCCCGCTCGGCAGCCGCAGGCCGGGCGGTCGAGCTCGAAGAGGTGTTCTGCCTGGGCAACTGCGCGCTCGGACCCACCGTCGCGACACCCGGGCGGTTGCACGCCAGGGTCGACGCAGCCGGGGTCGAGGCCATCATCGCCGACGTCGCTCGCCGCCCCACACCGGTGGTGCCCGACGCCGGGGCGTTCGGCACGGTGGTCTACGTCCCGCGCGACGCCGCGTCGCGTGCGGCAGGTGCCGACGAAGTGGCCGCGGCACTCAGCGGCCAGCCGGGTCTGCGCGTCGTGCGCAACGGTTCGCGTGGCATGTTGTGGCTCGAACCGATGATCGAGGTGTCGACGCTCGACGGACGCATCGCGTACGGCCCCGTTGCGGCGGCCGATGTGCCCGATCTGATGTTGGCCGGGTTGCTGCACGGCGGCGAACATCCGCTGCGGCTCGGGCTCGTCGACGACCTGCCGTGGATGCGGCGCCAGCAGCGCATCACGTTCGGTCGCGTGGGTCTGGTCGACCCGCGATCGGCGGTCGACTACGAGGCCCACGGCGGCATGAGGGGCCTGCTCCGGGCGCTCTCGATGCAGCCGCACGATGTGGTCGGTGAGGTCACCGACAGCGGGCTGCGCGGACGCGGTGGCGCTGCGTTCCCGACGGGCGTCAAGTGGCGAACCGTGCTCGATGCGCCTGGCGACACGAAGTACATCGTGTGCAACGCCGACGAAGGCGACAGCGGCACCTTCGCCGATCGCATGCTGATGGAAGGCGACCCCTTCACGCTGATCGAAGGCATGGTGATCGCAGGGTGGGCAGTCGGCGCGCACGACGGCTTCGTCTACATCCGCAGTGAGTACCCCGACGCGGTCGAGGCCATGCGGGCCGCGATCGCGGAGGCAGAATCGCGAGGGTGGCTCACCGGTGTGAGCCCCGCGCCGAACTCCGACACGCCCGAATCCGGCGTCCTGGGCACCGGCTTCGACTTCCGGTTGCACGTGCGGGTGGGTGCCGGTGCCTACATCTGCGGCGAGGAGACGGCGTTGCTCGAGAGCCTCGAAGGCCGACGCGGCGTGGTTCGTGCCAAGCCTCCGCTGCCGGCGTTGGAGGGGCTGTTCGCCAAGCCCACCGTGGTCAACAACGTGCTCAGCCTCGCCACCGTGCCGGCCATCCTGGCCGATGGGTCAGCTGCGTATGCCGCGCTCGGGGTGGGACGCAGCCGTGGCACGCAGGTGTTCCAACTCGCCGGAAACATCGCCTGCGGCGGCATCGTCGAGACGGCGTTCGGCATCACGCTCGGCGAGCTGGTCGACGATCTGGGCGGGGGAAGTGCATCCGGCCGGCCGGTGCGCGCTGTGCAGGTGGGAGGGCCGCTGGGTGCATACCTGCCTGTCGATCGCTTCGACCTGCCGATGGACTACGAGGCGTTCGCCGCCGCCGAGGCCATGGTGGGACATGGTGGCATCGTGGTGTTCGACGACACGGTCGACATGGCGGCGCAGGCCCGCTTCGCGATGGAGTTCTGCGCAGCCGAGTCATGCGGCAAGTGCACTCCCTGCCGAATCGGCAGCACCCGCGGTGTCGAGCTCATCGACAAGATCGTCGCCGGTGTCGATCGCGCTGCCAACATCAACACGCTCATCGACCTGTGCGAGGTGATGGCCGATGGATCGCTGTGCGCGATGGGTGGCCTCACCCCCATGCCGGTGCGCAGCGCGCTGGCCCACTTCACCGACGACTTCCACCCCCTCCCCGAAGGAGCCCTGCGATGACGCTCATCGAGCGCGACCTCGGCACGCCCGCACCCGATCGCCACCTGCGCGTCCCCGCGCAGGCATCGGTCGAGCTGATCATCGACGGCCAGCCGGTCGCGGTGCCGGAAGGCACGTCGGTCATGCGTGCGGCGGCGCTCTGCGGCGTCGACGTGCCCAAGCTGTGCGCCACCGACCGCCTCGATCCGTTCGGGTCGTGTCGTCTGTGCCTCGTCGAGATCGAAGG
>PMCN01000163.1:0-170 GCA_003154135.1 Acidimicrobiaceae bacterium | reverse complement strand
GGCGATTGCGAGCTGCAGGACATGGCGGGTGCCGTGGGCCTTCGCGACGTGCGCTACGGCCTCGAGGGGCAGGACCACCTCGGCCTCGCGAAGGACACGTCCAACCCGTACTTCACGTTCGATACGTCGAAGTGCATCGTCTGCTCTCGTTGCGTGCGGGCCTGCGAAGA
>PMCN01000157.1 GCA_003154135.1 Acidimicrobiaceae bacterium | reverse complement strand
CAGTACCAGGCCGACCGCGACGTGGTGAAGATCGAAGCCCGCCTCGAGCGCCGTCAGGAGCACCTCGGCGAGCTGCTCGAGCGGTCGCACAGCCCGTTCGGCGACATCGACGAGTACCGCCGCCAACGCGCCGACGTGGAGGCCAAGCGCAGGGAAGGCAACGCCGGTGGGGCGGGCACGGTGGGCCGCGACGACGTGGTCACGCTGGCCCTGATGAAGCTGCGCCCCGGCGACATCATCTACGTCGAGAAAGGCCGTTACGCGGGGCGCGTCGCGGTGCTCTCCAACGCGCATCGCAAGGGCGGCGTGCGCCTCACCGGCCTCACGACGCGGCGCGACACGCTCATGCTCACCTCGGTCGACTTCGACGAACCGCCCAAGTCGATCGGCCGCGTGGAGCTGCCCGCCGACTACGCACCCAACCGGCACGACTTCCAGCGCGAGGTGGCCCTGCGCCTCGAGCGCGCGGAGACCTCGCCCCACGGCCGGCGCCACCGGGTGTTCACCGAGGATCTGCCCCTCACCCACCCGGTGGAGGACGACCCCGACCTCGCCGACAGGATGAAGGCGGCCGGCCAGGCCGAGCGCATCGCGCACGAGGTGGAGGAGCTGCGCCAGCGCGTCCGTGGCCGTAGCCAGTCGATCGCCCGCGACTTCGACCGAGTGCTGCGGGTGCTCGACCAGTGGGGCTACGTCGACGGCTGGTCGCTCACCGAAGCCGGGGAGATCCTCGCCCGCACGTTCCACGAGTGCGATCTGCTGGTGGTCGAGTGCGTGCGCCAAGGCCTTCTCGACGGCCTCGACGCCGCATCCCTGGCGGGGCTCGCGAGCGTGTTCGTGTACGAGCACCGCAGTCCGGAGGCGCCTCCCGCTCCGTGGTACCCGTCGCCACTGGCGCGTCGTCGGTGGCAGTCGATCGCGCGCATCAGCTACGAGCTGCAGGCCGTCGAGGAGGAGGCCGGCCTCAACGTGCACCGCCCGCCCGATCCCACGTTCATCGCGGTCGCCTATGCGTGGGCGGCAGGGGAGGGCTTTGCCGAGGTGGTGGCGGCAGAGGAGCTGTCGGGCGGCGACTTCGTGCGCACAATGAAGCAGCTCATCGACCTCCTGCGTCAGCTCGCGCTCGTGGCGCCCTCGCGCGACACCCGCCTCGTTGCCGAGGAGGCAGCCGATGCTCTCTTCCGCGGTGTCGTCGCCGCGTCGAGCGCTGTCGAGGTCGACGACGCGCCCGCGCCGGTGGTGGCACCCGCCCAGGACGTCGCAGGATGACCATCCGCAAGGGTGAGCAGTGGGGCGAGACCGTCGAGTCACCGTCCGATCTGCACGTGGCACCCGACGACGCCGCGGCCCGCGAGTGGGTGGTGCGCCACCGCAACGCTGCCCACGACGTCGGGCAGCACGGCACGCAGTTGGGCCTCGGGGAGGGCGATCTGGCGCGCACGATGGGTGGTGGCAGGCCCGGTCGGTTCCCGGGCACCGTCACCCGGGCCTGCGTCGACCTGCTGCGCGTGACGGCCGGTGACGACACCACCTGGGCCGTGGCGCACGTGGTCGCCCGCCGGTCGTGGTGGACCGGTGAGGTGCTGCTGGCGATGAACGCGCAGTTCCTCGGACCGTACGACGTGGCCCCGCGGTCGCATCCCAACGACGGTCGCGTCGACGTCGTTCGCGTCGACTCGGCGATGTCGTGGCGAGCCCGTGCGCACGCTCGCTCCCGGGCCCGCACGGGCTCGCACCTGCCGCATCCGCAGCTGCATGCCACCTCGGGCCCCACGCACCGGGCCGAGTTCTCCCGGCCGCTCGTCGTATGGGTCGACGGGGTGCGCTGGCGCACGGCGAGCACCATCGACATCACCGTCGAGCCCGACGCGCTGTTCGTCTACGCCTGAGGCCACCGGCCGCCTCACCCGGCGTCCGGCGGTTCGCGCTACCGTCGAGCAGATGCAGGCCTGGACGTGCGGGTCGCCACGCGGCGATCGTGCTCATGCACGGCGCTGCCCGTCCGGAAGGAGCACGACATGGACATCGAAGCGCTGAAGCAGGCCGTGTGCGACCGGGTCGACGCGCTCGCGCCGCGACTCGTGCACGCCAGCCGTGCGATCCACGAGCACCCCGAGCTCAACTACGAGGAGCACTTCGCCCACGGGTTGCTCACCGACCTGCTGGCCGATCAGGGCATCGAGCCCGGCCGCCACGCGTACGGGCTCGCCACGGCGTTCGACGCCACGGCCGGCGACACCGGGCCTACCGTCGCGGTGCTCTGCGAGTACGACGCACTACCGGGTGTGGGCCACGCATGCGGGCACAACGTCATCGCCACCGCGGGCCTGGGCGCCGGCCTGGCCGCCGCCTTCGTGGCACAGCAGGCCGGCGGACGTGTGCGCATCATGGGCACACCGGCCGAGGAAGGCGGGGGCGGCAAGGTGAAGATGGCCCGGGCCGGCGCGTTCCACGGTGTCGACGCGGCGATGATGGTGCACCCGGCCGATGCCGACCTGATCACCATCGACTGCATCGCCATCCAGGAGCTCGTCGTCGAGTTCCAGGGCAAGGCCGCGCACGCCGCCGCTGCGCCGTGGGAGGGCCGCAACGCGCTCGACGCGGCCGTGCTCGGCTACATGAACATCGCCACCCTGCGCCAGCACATCAGGCCCAACGAGCGCATCCACGGCATCTTCACCAAGTCGGGCGACAAGCCCAACATCGTGCCGGCCGAGACCGAGATGGACTGGTACATCCGCTCCGGCACCATCGAGTCGCTGCAGCCGTTGAAGGCCCGCGTGCTCAACTGCCTCGAGAGCGCCGCGCAGGCCTGCGGGTGCACGATGAGCCACGAGTTCGTGGGCGAGACCTACGCCGACATGATCGACAACCAGCCGATGGTGCAGTCGTACGTGGCCAACGCGGCCCGCCTCGGACGCATCGTGCTCGACCCCACCACCAGCGGCCACCACGTGGTGGGCAGCACCGACATGGGCAACGTCAGCTACCTCGTCCCGTCGATCCACCCGATGATCAAGGTGGCCCCCGACGGCGTGCCCATCCACAGCGTCGAGTTCGCCCAGTGGGCGGCGAGCCCCGCCGGCGACCAGGCGGTCATCGACGGCGCCAAGGCGATGGCCATGACCATCGTCGACCTCTGGACCTCACCGGGTCTGCTCGAACGGGTCCGCGCCGACTTCGCACGCCGGCCGGAGGGTGTCGAGGTGTACTGACGGGGATCCCCGGCCCGCCGGGGTTCTCCCCGTAGGATGATCCCTTGTGACGGTGTACGTCCCCGAGGAGTTCACGCCCAACGAGGAAGACATCCTCCGGAGGTACTTCACCAATCTCGACGGCCCTGTCTTCGCGTTGGTCAACCTGCCCGAGGTGGTGAAGGGCGCGCTCTTCGCGCGCTACAGCCGCAGCCCGAAGAGCCTCCGTCGGCTGTTCCTCGACGAGTTCGTGGGCGACCTCGACATCGCCGGCGACATCTCCGTCGACGCCACGATCGGCCTCGAACGGGCCGAGGAGCTCTACGAGAAGGTCTTCTTCGAGTACGGCGACGACTCCGTCGCCCAGCTCGGCGGCGTGCACCTGGCGTGCGAGCAGGCCTCCAACATCCTCACCAAGGCCCTCGAATGGGGCCGGCTGATGAGCTACCTCGAGCAGAGCACCCGCTACATCAGCTACGACGCACGGCTCGGTGGTCGCTACCGATTCTTCCGCGACCCGGCCGTGCTCTCCAGCCGCTTCGGCACCCGCTACGTGGGCGACATGGACCGCATGTTCGACAGCTACAGCCTGCTGCTCAACCGGGTCACCGAGCACGTGCGCGCCACCGTGCCCCGTCAGGCCGGCGACAGCGACTTCGTCTACCGCACCGCCACCCGGGCCAAGGCGCTCGATGCGGTGCGCGGCGTGCTGCCCGCAGCCGCGCTCAGCAACGTCGGCATCTACGGCTCCGGCCAGGCCTTCGAGTCGCTGCTGATCCGCCTGCGCTCCCACCCGCTGCCCGAGGCCCGGTCGTACGCCGATCTCATGCTGGTCGAGCTGCGCAAGGTGATCCCCAGCTTCTTGAAGCGCGTCGACCTCGCCGACCGCGGCGGACGCTGGTCGCAGTACCTGGCGTCCACACGCGACCACACCTCCGCACTGGTCGAGTCGCTGTTCAGCGGCACTCCCGTCGAGCAGGTGCCGTCGGTGCAGCTCGTCGACTTCGATCCCGACGCCGAGGACAAGCTGCTCGAAGCCATCTGCTTCCCGCTCACCCAGCTGCCCAGCAGCCAGCTCGCCGAACGGGTGCGGATGCTCGGCCCCACCGAGCGCCTCGCGCTGCTCAAGGCGTACATCGGCGACCGTGAGAACCGGCGGCACAAGCCTGGCCGGGCGTTCGAGCGCGTCGACTACCGCTTCGACGTGCTCAGCGACTACGGCGCGTTCCGCGACCTGCAACGTCACCGCATGCTCACCATCGAGTGGCAATCGCTCACCCCCAACCACGGCTACGTGCGGCCCGAACTGGTCGAGGAAGCCGGGATGACCGAGGTGTTCGACGACGCCATGGCGCGCTCGGCCGCGCTGTACGACGCGTTGAAGGACGAGTTCCCGCAGCAGGCGCAGTACGCCGTGTCGATGGCGTATCGCATGCGCTACACCATGCAGTTCAACGCCCGCGAGGCCATCCACATGCTCGAGCTGCGGTCGTCGCCGCAGGGTCACCCGTCGTACCGCCGCATCGCGCTCGAGATGCACCGCCTCATCGCCGAGCAGGCCGGCCACCGCGCCGTCGCCGGTGCCATGACGCACCTCACCACGGAGGCACCCGAGCTCGAACGGCTCGACTCCGAGCGCCGTGCAGAGGCCCGTCGCGGCCAGAGTTGAGGCCGTTCAGGCCCTGAGTGACAGTTGTCACAGAATCGGCGAGTAACCTCCGTCGACGTCGCCCCTAGTATCCCGGACCTCACACGGGGTACGCGACAAGGAACGAAGATGGCTGACGACGAAGAGATCACTGAAGAAGTCGATGAGGATTTCGAGCCCGAAGAGGCCGAGATCGACCCCGCAGAGCTCGACGAGGACGAGCTCGACGACGAACTGGTCGTCGAAGAGGACGCCTTCGGCGAGGACGACGACTTCGTCGCTGTCGAGGAAGAAGAGGACGACGACGACACCAGCGGCCCGGTGCGACGCTCGGTCACCTCCGAGGACGAGGACGAGGACGACGACATGCTCGCCCCCGACGACGTGGAAGCCGACCTCGACACCATCCTCAAGGACCGCCTCGTTGCCGCAGAGGACGAGGACGACGAGGAAGAGGAGCCCGAGGAGCGTGGCGAGGCCGCCGACCGGCTGCAACCCAAGCGGGCCGACGAGCAGCTCTGCCCGAGCTGCTTCCTGCTCGTGCGCCAGAGTGCCCCCGTGTGCCCCGTCGGCGACGACGAGTGCCCGCTGTTCCGCTGAACCGCACCCCGATGGTCACCACACCCGACCGGTCGCCCAGCGAGCGCACGCCCGAACCCCATCCCGAGGCGTGGGTCGAACGGGTGCTCGACGTGATGGTCTACGCACCGGTGGGCCTGGCCGTGCAACTGCGCACCGACGTGCCGCGACTGGTGGCCGACGGCCGCGCGCACGTCGAGTCGCGGGTGAAGGTGGCCCGTTGGGTGGGGGAGATGGCGGTGCACTTCGGCGCCCGGCAGCTCTCGGCACGCCTGCATCCCCCTGTGGCGGCCCCTCTGTCGCCGTCTGCGGCTCCCGAACCGCCTGTCCCTGCCGCACCAGCCGACCCCCCGTTCGAGAGCTACGACAACCTCGCTGCGGCGCAGATCGTGCAGCTCCTCCCGCGGCTGCCCCACGTCGAGCTGCAGATGGTGCGCGAGTACGAAGCCGGTGGTCGGCGCCGGCGCACCATCCTGGCCAAGATCGATCAGCTGCTCGGCTGATGGACGAGCACGTACGACCGCTCACCGAGGCCGATTGCGCCGACGTGGCCGACCTGGAAGCCGCGGCTCGCGCAGCGATGGCCGACCAGCGCGGCGGTGCAGCGCGCTTGGGTGAACTGCCGGCGGTGGGCGACTGGCGACCGCTGGTCGGCGAACCGGTGTGGGTGGCCACCATCGACGGCGCGGTGGTCGGCTACCTGCAGCTCAGCGTGCACGGCCCGGTGGCCGAGGTGATGCAGGTGTACGTGCACCCCGAGGCGCGCGAGCTCGGCTTGGGCGACAGCCTGCTGGCCACCGCGGTGCAGTCGGCGACGTCGCTCGGCTGCACACGGTTCGAGGGCACGGCGTTGCCGGGCGACCGCGACACCAAGAACCTCTACGAGCGTGCTCACATCGTGGCTCGCAAGATCGTGGTGTCCCGGCCGCTCTGACGGTCGAGGGCCGGGCTTGCTCCCCAACGGCCGGGCGTGCTCAACGGCCAGCCGTGCTCAACGGCCGGGCTTGCTCAACGGCCTTGCCAGTTCGGCGGGCGCTTCTCGATGAAGGCGGTGAGGCCCTCCTTGGTGTCGTCGGAGCCCATGATGCCGGCGAACTCGCTGTTGGTCATCTTCTTCAGGGTCTCGTCGTCGGCCCATGCCGAGGCGAGCACCACCTTCCGGCTCGCCCACACAGCCAGGGGAGCCGACTCGCAGATCTTGGCGGCGAGGCTGATCGCTTCCTCGACGGCCTTGCCGGGCTCGACGAGACGGTTGACGAGACCCAGGTGGTAGGCGCGCTCGGCCGGGATCGGCTCACCGGTGAGGATGGCCTCCATGGCGGCCGCCTGACCGATGGCGCGGGGCAGGCGGAACAGGCCGCCCGCGCCGGCGATGAGGTTGCGCTTCACCTCGGCGAGACCGAACGAGGAACGGGTGGTGGCCACGACGAGATCGGAACCGAGCACGATCTCACAGCCGCCCGCCGTGGCGAGCCCGTCGACGGCGACGATCACCGGCTTCTTGCGCTCGCGGTACACGAACCCGGCAAAACCGCCGCGGGCAGTGGCGAGCGCGCCGGCCTGACCGGAGTTGATGGCCTTCAGGTCGGCACCGGCACAGAAGACGGGGCGCTCCTGTCCTTCGGTGTTGGCGGTGATGATGCCCACCCAGATCGCCGGGTCGTCCTCCATCTGGTCGATGGCAGCCTCCATCGCCGTCGCCACGTCGCCGTTGACGGCGTTGCGTGCCTCGGGACGATTGAGCGTGATCAGGCCAATGCGGCCGCGGGCTTCGTAGAGAACGATGTCGGACATGGCGTCGACTGTACGGGCGCCCGCCACACCCGAGCGAACCGACAATCGCCACGAGCGGTGACCACATGAACCGACAGTCGCTTCATGCGGTCACACGAGACGAAGTTACTGCTCCTCGGCCGAGTCCACAGCAGGCTCGTCGGCGACAGGTTCCTCTGCGACGGGAGTCTCGTCTGCGACCGG
>PMCN01000137.1 GCA_003154135.1 Acidimicrobiaceae bacterium | reverse complement strand
GTCGAGGTTGCGCTTGAACATGCTCTCGGTGAGGTCGCCGATGGGAGCCGTGATGGCCACGACGATGCCGAGCAGCAGCAGATCGCCGGTGCTGTTCCACGTGCTGGAGCGGTTGGAGATGCCCACCACGAACATGGCCGCGAGCGTGAAGACGGTGCCACCGATGAGACCTTCGATGCTCTTGTTGGGGCTGATCCAGTGACGCAGCGGTGTGCGGCCCACCTTGCTGCCGATGAAGTAGGCGCCGACGTCGTTGGCCACGACCGCGATGGCCAGCAGGCACAGCGTGTCGGTGCCGATGTGCTTGCTCAGGAAGCCGGCGGCGACGGGAGTGGCGACGTTGGAAGCAGCGACGATCGCGGCGCCGAACGAACCGAGCACACCGATCCACACGATGCCGAGCGTGGAGATGGCCATGTTGGGCATCGGGTTGGAGTCGATGCCGTTGGCGCCGATGAAGGTGACGGCGCACGCCATGAAGGCCAGGAAGACCACCACCGGTAGTGCACCGGTGCCGTAGTGGTACACGGCGACGGGTGCGGCAACGCAGGCCATGATGCCCGGCCAGGTGGCAGGCATGTAACCCTTCTCGCGCACGCGGTCGAAGTACTCGACGGCGGCGAGACCGAGGACGAGCACGACCACGATGGCCAACACCGACGGCGGTGCGTAGATGAGCACCCCGAGGAACACGGCGGCGATGGCGAGGCCGACGGCGATGGCGGTGGGCAGGTCGCGCCCGGAAGTGGCGGGAGGTGCCGAACGCTGCCCCGTGGGCCGGCCGGTGGCCGGTCCGCGAGTGGGACGACCACCGCGCGACACGGCATCGCCGGGACGGGCGCGACGGTTGGCGCCGGCGGGCCGGGAGCCGGCGCCGTCGGTGGGATCGGTGCCGATGGTGATGCGACCGGGCTCGCGGCGCACGGGTGCCGACTCGTCGCGGCCGGTGGGCTCGGGATCCTCGAACGGTGCATCGCCGGCCTCGTGCTCGAACACCGGCGAGAGCCCGGTGATGTCGCCCAGGCCACCGCTCTGATCGGCACCGCCACGGTCGTCGCGCCACGCCGGCGACGACTGCCCCGAGAACGACGACCACACGTCGAGGTCGTCGGTGGGATCGGCGCCGCTGCTCAGCACGCGCGGGATCTCACCCGTGGGCGGCTGGGTCCAGTGCGGCAGCGGCCCGGTGTCGCTCTCGCCGAACGAGATGGCGCCCCCACCGTGCGCCGCCTCGTCGGAGAACAGGGGCGGGCCGAAGTTGTCGTCCTCGTCGTCGCCGCGCTTGCGGCGATATTGATCGTCAGTCATCGTTGCCTCGCTCTCGTTGCCCGCTCAGACTTCGAGCAGCTCTTGCTCTTTGCGACCCAGGGCCTTGTCGATCAGCTCCACGTGCTCGTGGGTGATCTTCTCCATCTCCTTCTCGGCCCGGTCGAGCTCGTCGGCGGAGATGTCGCCGGACTTCTCGGCCGCGTCGAGATGCTTGCGTGCGTCGCGGCGTATGTTGCGGACCGCCACACGGCCGTCCTCGGCCATGTGCTTGACCACCTTCACGAACTCCTTGCGCCGCTCCTCGGTGAGGGGCGGGAAGTTGAGCCGGATGACGACACCGTCGTTGCTCGGGTTCACCCCGAGGTCGCTGTCGCGGATGGCCTTCTCGATGGAGGCCAGCGCGCCACGGTCGTGCGGCTTGACGAGGAGCTGACGTGCCTCGGGCACCTGGAATCCGGCGAGCTGCTGCAGCGGCACCGGCGCACCGTAGTACTCGACGAGCAGCTTCTCGACCAGTGCAGGCGTGGCTCGGCCCGTGCGCACCGTGGTGAACTGGCTCTGGACGTGCTCGACGGCCTTCTCCATCTTGTCGAGGGCTTCGAGGATCGTTACTTCGGTCACCGGGCCAGCGTACTGCACTACTTGTCGCGCACGATGGTGCCCACCGCGTCGCCACGAAGGATGGCCTGCAGCGCGCCGGGCGACGACATGTCGAAGACCACGATGGGGATCTTGTGGTCGCGACAGAACGCGATGGCGGTGGCGTCCATCACCTTGAGATCCTTCGTCATCACCTCGATGTAGCTGACCTCGTCGTACTTCACCGCGTTGGGCACCTTGCGCGGATCGGCGTCGTACACGCCGTCGACACCGGAGTGNNATGACCACGCGGCCCTTCTCGAGGTGTCGCATGGCCCGCCGACGGATGTATGGCTCGGCGATGCGTGGCATCTCGATGGCGCTCAGCACGCGCGTGGTCTGTCCGGCGCGCTCGAGTGCGTCCTGCAACGCCAGCGCGTTCATGACGGTGCCCAGCATGCCGATGTGGTCGCTCTGGGTGGCGTCCATGCCGGTCATCGCGCCCTGGCGCCCACGCCAGAAGTTGCCGCCGCCGACGACGACGGTGACGTCGACGCCCATCTCACGAACGGCGATGATCTCCTGCGCCGTGGCGGCGAGGGTCTCGCCGTCGAGACCCGAGCCGGAAGGACCGGCGAATGCCTCACCCGACGGTTTGAAGACGATGCGCTTCCACCGGGGAGAGGTCATGCCTGCCATTCTTGCCGATCAGCCGATCTCGACCTGCGCGTAGCGCACGATGGCTGCCGAACCGATGAACTGCTTCACCGACTGCTTGTCATCCTTCGCGTAGGGCTGCTCGAGCAACGCCACGTCCTTGAAGAAGCCGTTGACGCGCCCTTCGACGATCTTGGGCAGCGCCGCCTCCGGCTTGCCCTCGTTGCGGCTGAGGGTCTCCAGGGTTGCCCGCTCCTTCTCGACGACGTCGGCGGGGACCTCGTCGCGGGAGAGGTACTTGGGGCGGGCGAAGCCGATGTGCACGGCCACGTCGTGGGCGAGCTCCTGGCCGGCACCGCTCATCTCGACCAGCACGCCGTTGACGCCCCGACCACCCTGGAGGTGCAGGTAGCTGTCGATGACGTTGCCGGGGGCGGCCTCGATGCGCACCACTTCGCCGAGCTCGATCTTCTCCTTGAGCGTGATCTTCAGGTCGTCGAGGATGGCGGCGCGCTCTGACACGGCGGCCTCACCCTTGGCGGCGACGAGGTGGGCCAGGGCCGTGGCCTCGGCCTTGAACAGGTCGCTGCCCGCCACGAAGTCGGTCTCGCTCTTCAGCTTCACCATGGCCCCGACGTTGCCGTCGACGACCAGCGCGACGACGCCCTGGGTGTTCTCGCGGTCGTCGCGCTTGGCGCTGGCCGCGAGGCCCTTCTCACGGAGCCACTGCTTGGAGGACTCCATGTCGCCGTCGTTGGCCTCGAGGGCCTTCTTGGCGTCCATCATGCCCGCGCCGGTGGCCTGGCGGAGCGCCTGTACGTCTTTTGCGGTGAATGCCATTCGGGATCAGCTCTCGGTGGTCTCGGCGGTCTCGGTGTCGGTGTCGGCATCGGTCACGGCCTCGGTGACGGGGGCCTCGGCCTCGGTGACGGGGGCCTCGGTCGCGGACTCGTCGCTCTCGTCCGTGGGCGACTCGACCTGGGCGGCAGCCACGCGGGCGTCGCGCTCGGCCTGGGCGGCAGCGGCCTGACGGCGGGCATCGGCCTGGGCGGCCGAGAAGGCGGCCTCGTCCTCGGCGGTGCGCTTGGGCGCGGCAGCCACCTGCGGGTTGCGCTTGTTGGAGATGTAGCGACCCTCGAGCACGGCTTCGGCGATGACGTGGCACATGAGCGCGTTGGCGCGGATGGCGTCGTCGTTGCCGGGGATGGGGAACTGCACGACGTCGGGGTCGACGTTGGTGTCGACGACGGCGATCACCGGGAT
>PMCN01000032.1:14672-22506 GCA_003154135.1 Acidimicrobiaceae bacterium | reverse complement strand
GTTCGAATCTCTCCGAGGGCGCCAGTGCTCCCCACTCACCCCGCGGTCGGCGCCGACGTGGAACCCGAGGCCCGCCGTCGGCGTCGAACGAGCATGAGCCGCCACGCTTCACGACACGACGCTTCACGACACGACGCCTCACGACACGTCATTGCTGCCCTCGCACTCGTCGCCGTGCTCGCCGCGTGCGCCAGCGAGCAGATCGACGGCGGAGCCACCACCCGGCCAGCCACCACCCGGCCGGTCACGGCACCCGACGGCACGCTGGCGACGGCAACCCGGCTCACGATGACTCCCGCACGCGTCGTCGTGCTGCGCGACGTCACCACCGGTGGCTGTGTGGTGCTCGGCCCGAACTGCCCCACCTACGCGGTGTACGCCGACGGCACCGTCGAGATCACACGCACCGGCACCGAGGAGCCACCCGAGATCACCGGCGCCGTGCCCGAGCAGGCAGTGCTGCAGTGGCTGCAACTCGCCCAGCAGACCGACTTCGTGGCCCTCGCGGTCGCCGCCGGCCCGGGCGTCTGCCAGTCGTGCTTCGACGGCTCCGACAGCGTGATCACCATCACCTGGCCGGGGCTGGCGACACCGGTGCAGCTCGACAGCACCAAGGTGCACTTCGACGGTTCCCTTCCCTTCTTCGCCGCGCTCGACGCACTGCTCGTGCAGGTGCAGGCGGTCGGCCAGCTCACCGTGCGCCAGGGCTGACACGCGACACCACCGCCGGAGCCACGCCGCGTGGCAGAGTTCCGTGACATGCGGGCACGTTCCACCTGGGTCCCCGGCATCGGCGAGGCGCGCGCGTACCAGCCGGGATGGTGGACGCGCGACCTGACCGCCGGTCTGGTGCTCACCGGCCTGCTCGCGCCCGCCGGCATGGCCTACGCCGCAGCCGCCGGCCTCCCGCCGGTGAACGGCCTGTACGCGTCGATCATCCCGTTGTTCGTCTACGCACTCTTCGGCCCGTCGCGCATCATGGTGCTCGGGCCCGACTCGGCGCTGACGCCGCTCATCGCCGCCGCGGTGCTGCCGGCACTGACCACCGATCCCGCACAGGCCGTCGCGATCGCCGGAATGCTGGCCGTGATGGCCGGGGTGATGTGCGTGTGCGCGGGCATCGCCCGCTTCGGCTTCCTGGCCGAGCTGCTGTCGGCGCCCGTGCGCTACGGCTACCTGCACGGCATCGCGATCACCATCATCGTCGGGCAGACCGCCACGTTGTGCGGCTTCTCGGTGAGTGGCGAGTCGCTCCTCGGTCAGCTCCGCCAGCTCTGGCACGGGCTGGCCGACGGACTGTTCACCGGCTGGGCGTTCGCCGTCGGCGGCGTCTGCCTCGCCACCATCCTCATCTTGCGCGCGATCTCACGTCGGCTCCCGGCAACGCTCGTCGCCGTGGTGCTCGGCATCGTCGTGTCGCTCGCCGCCGGCCTCGCCGCGAAGGGCGTGCCCATGGTGGGCGACCTCCCCCGCGGCCTGCCGACCCCAGCGTGGCCGCACCTCGACTGGAGCACCACGCGCACCCTGGTGGGCGCGGCGCTCGGCGTGGCGTTCGTGTCGTTCGCCGACACCAGCGTGCTGTCGCGCACGATGGCCATCCGCCGACGCGAGCAGGTCGACACCAACCAGGAGCTCGTCGCGTTGGGTCTCGCCAACCTGGCGACCGGCCTGTTCCACGGCTTTCCGATCAGCTCGAGCAGCTCGCGCACCCCCGTGGCCGAGTCGGCCGGTGCGCGCACGCAGCTCACCGGTGTGGTGGCCGCGGTGGCCATGATCGCCATCGCCACCGCCGCGCCCAGCACCTTCCGCCACATGCCCAGGGCAACGCTCGCGGCCATCGTGCTCGCTGCCGCCGTGTCGCTCATCGACATCCCGGTGATGGTGCACCTCTACACGGTGCGGCGCAGCGAGTTCGTGCTCGCCATCTCGGCGATGCTGGCCGTCGCGGTCCTCGGCCCCGTCACCGGCGCCGTGGTGGCCGTGGTGCTCTCGATCCTCAACTTCCTGCGCCAGTCGTGGAAGCCGTACACGGCCGAACTGGTACGGGTCGACGGCTTGAAGGGGTACCACGACCGCGCCCGCCACCCCGAGGGCCACGTCATCCCCGGGCTCCTCCTCTACCGCTTCGACGCACCGCTGTTCTTCGCCAACTGCCGCTTCTTCGCCGACGACCTCAATCGCCGCATCGCCACGCAGGACGAACCCGTGCGCTGCGTGATCGTCACCGCCGAGCCGATCACCGACGTGGATGCCACCGCGGCCGAGACGTTGCGCGACCTGCTCGCCGACCTCACGGCGCGCACCATCGAGCTGCGCTTCGCCGAGTTGAAGGGCACGGTGCACGAACGCGTCGATCGCTACCGCGTGTTCGCCGGCGAGATGCCCGACCACACCGCTCGCACCACCGGCGAGGCCGTGAAGGCGTACCTGCGCACGTACGGGGTGGTGTGGGTCGACTGGGAGGATCGCAAGAACCGGCGCACGGGCGACGACGGGTTGGGGGGATCGTCATCGGTCGACGACGTTCGGTAGGGTTTCGGCCGTGATCCGACGCTCCGTCCTCGCCCTCGGCGCCGTGCTGGCCATCGCCGGCCTGTCGTCCTGCACCTCCGTCTCACGCGCCGACACGGCCGCCAAGTTCGGCTCGGAGTCGCTCACCGTCACCGAGCTGGGCGCGTTGGCCCCCGGCATCACCGAGGGCGACACGCTGCGCAACGCGATCTCCGCCTGGGTGACGCTCGGCGTGCTCGACGGCGACGTGTCGGGAACGATCACCCCCACCGACCTGAAGGCACGGCTGGAGAAGGCCGAACACGCCCTGTTCGCCCCCATCGTCGCCTCCGCCTATGCGAAGGGCCTCGATGCCCCGCTGGTGTGCCTCGGCGCCATCCCGCTCGCCGCGGGCACGTCGGTCGACGCGGTGCTGGCCGAGCGCACGGCGGGCGCCACCTGGGCTGCCCTCGCCACCAGGTACTCGACCGATTCCACACTGGCCGGCAACGGCGGCATCATCCCCGACAGCAGCGGCAACGACTGCCAGGACATCTCCGGCATCAACGCTACCCTGCTGCCGCTGCTGACCGCCGCCAAGCCCACCGTCGGCACGCCCTTCAACATCTCCTACAACGGCCAGGACATCATCTTCATCCTGCGGCCGATCGAGGAGGTGCCCGCCACGCAGATCATCCGCTTCGCCCCCGACGCGTCGCGCGCCGCCTTCCTGGCCAAGCTCGCCAACGCCAAGTCCGTGTACGTGAACCCGCGCTACGGCCGGTGGGACCTCACCACCGGTTCCGTGGTGGCGTTGTCGACGTGAGCCTGCCTCGGGTGGTCGTAGTGGGCCTCGGCCCGGCCGGCCCCGAGTACGTCACCGAGCACACGCTCCACGAGATCCAGCGCGCCCGGCACCGCTACCTGCGCACGTCGCGCCACCCCAGCGCCGGCCTGGTGCCCGATGCGCTCACCTTCGACGAGGTGTACGAACGAGCCGACACGTTCGACGACGTGTACGCCGAGATCACCGACCGGCTCGTCGCCGCGGCCACCGAGCACGGTGAAGTGCTCTACGCCGTCCCCGGATCGCCGTTGGTGCTGGAGCGCACCGTGCGGGCCCTGCTCGCCGACCCTCGCGTCGACTGCGTCGTGCACCCCGCCATGTCGTTCCTCGACCTCGCGTACGCCCGGCTCGGCATCGACCCCGTCGAGGCCCGCCTCACGTTGGTCGACGGTCACGAGTTCGCCACGGCGGCGGCCGGCAACCCTGGTCCGATGCTGGTCGCCCACACCCATGCCAACTGGGTGCTCAGCGACATCAAGCTCGCCGTCGAGCATGCCGAGGGCGACGAGGCCGTCGTGCTCCTGCAGCGCCTCGGAGCTCCCGACGAAGCCGTCACCCGCACCACCTGGGCCGAACTCGACCGCAGCGTCGAGGCCGACCACCTCACCTGCCTGTACATCCCCCACCTCGCCGCGCCCGTGGCGGCCGAGATGGTGCGGTTCCACCAGCTCGCCCGCACGCTGCGCGAGGAGTGCCCCTGGGACCAGGAGCAGACCCACCAGACGCTCGTGAAGTACCTGCTGGAGGAGGCCTACGAAGTGGTCGACGCGCTGCAGGCGCTCGACCCCGACGACCCCGCCACCGACGAGGCGCTCGTCGAGGAGCTCGGCGACCTGCTGTACCAGGTGGAGTTCCACGCCACCATCGCCGAGCAGGAGGGCCGCTTCACGATGGCCGACGTCGTGCAGGGCGTGCACGACAAGATGGTGCGCCGCCACCCGCACGTGTTCGGCGACGTCGCCGCGCACGACGCAGCAACGGTCGTCGCCAACTGGGAGGTCATCAAGCAGACCGAGAAGGCCCGAACATCGGTCTTCGACGGCGTCCCCGTGTCGCAGCCATCGCTCTCGTACGCGTCGGCCGTGCAGAAGAAGGCGGCGAAGGTGGGCTTCGATTGGCCCGACGTGCACGGCGCGCTGCCCAAGATCGCCGAGGAGGCAGCCGAGCTGGTCGAGGCCGCCGTCGGCGGCGACCCCGCAGGCACCGTCGACGAGCTGGGCGACCTGCTGTTCGCCGTGGTCAACGTGGCGCGCCACCTCGACGTCGATCCCGAGCTCGCGCTGCGCGCCGCGACGCGCAAGTTCCGGCGGCGCTTCGAGCAGGTGGAAGCACTCGCACAGGCGCGTGGCATCGAGCTGCGCGATGCCGGTCTCACCACGCTCGACGCGTGGTGGGACGAGGTCAAGACTCGGGAGTGACCGCGACCGGCGTGGGCGCCGCGACCGGCGTGGGCGCCGTCACCGGCTGCTCGCCCGTGGCCGGCCGAGGCAGGAAGCGGGAGCGGGCGTCGTCCTTCCAGTGCTGATGCATCGCGAAGCGTTCGCCGATGGCGTCGTGCATCTCTCGGGTGGTCTCGGCGGCCATCACGACGATGACGCCGACGACGACCGCGTTGACGAGGTAGAGCACCGCCGTACGGCCCAGGTCGTCGGCCGGGGTCGGCGTCGAGAGATCGAGCGAACCGGTGAACATGCGGTGCACGACCAGTGCGAGCACGAGACCGATGTACCACCGCAGCGCAGGTAGGCGGAGCCCACCCACCCTGGCCGAGGCGACGCTGAGCGCGCCGAAGGGCAGGTACAGCGCGAAGACCTGCAGCGTGAGGATCACCACGTCGAAGTGGGCCGGTCGCCCCGCGGTGGTGATGCGGCCGACGACGCCGACGAGCACGGGACCGACGATCCACGCGCTCAGACCGTAGAGCGCTGTGCGCCGTCGCCGACCGGCGATCGCCGCGTTGGTCACCGCGATGCAGCCCCACAGCACGGTGGTGGCGGCCGCACCCATGGCGATGACGCCCTCCATCACGCGGAGGCGTTCGAGGAGCAGGTGCAACTGCCACCGCTCGTCGACGGTGACGATCGCGCTGTCGTGGTGCAGACGCCAGGCCTCGGCCACCACCGCGCCGGCGCCCACCTCGATGCATGCAAGCGCGGCGAAGAACGACAGCATCCCCGCCCGTGCAGGACGGAGAGGGATGAGACGCATCCCCACGTGTGTCGAAGCAGGACCCACGCCTCCGTATCGGCTAGCGCCGCGGGATCTTGAGGAAATGTTTGATCGCCTCGTCGTCGTCGGCACGGGTGAGACGAGTACCGGCACACGCACGGTCGAACGCCGCCATGGCCTGGTACATGGTGAGGCCGTACACGCCCTGCACCAGCTCGAGCACGAGGTAGAGGGCGAGGCGCACCTGCGCGCTGAGGAAGCTGGAGAAGAACGCGACGACACCCGCCATCGCGAGCACGACCCACGGGATGACGATGAGCCGGGTGAAGTACTTCGACTCCGAGCCAACGGCCGCGGCGGTCTTGCTGTACGTGCCCAGCGTCGCGAAGTAGACGCACAACGCGAACGCACCGGCGCCCACGTACGCGTACTTGACGTCGTGATCGAGCCAGTGCTTCGACACGGCGGCACCACCGGCGGCCATCGCCACCAGGAGGTACGAGACGGGAAGCCAGGTCGGCGAGACCGCCCACCGGGTGCGCTTGCGTGCGTTGACGGCGGCGGTGATGCCCCACCAGAACCAGCCGAGCAGCAGGCAGAAGGCGGCGCCGCCGAGCACCACGTAGGTGATGCGACGCGCGCGCTCGTCGAGGTGGGCGTGGTTGTTGCCGTCGAAGACGATGTGGCCCCAGTCGTTGAGGGCGAGGAAGACGGCCGGATAGGCGAAGGCCAGGAAGAACCCGGTGATGGTGAGGCTGCGGGGCGCGACAGTGCTGTGCACCCGCGCAGGGCCGAGCGGTGTGGCCGGGGTCTGCTGCACGAACGACGCGAGACCGGCAGGGGTCTCGATCCGAGCGGGACCGGCATCTTTCCGATTGCGCTTGCCGGCGGCCTTGGTGTGGGCGGCCAGGGCGGCGGCCTCGACGTTGGCACGATGGCGGGCCTCTTCGGCGGGGTTCCAGCTGGGCCGGACCGGGTGACGCTGCTCCGCGAGCAGGGCCTCCTCGGGCACGATCGTCATCGGCGCGTTGACCGAGGGCAGCGCGACGGCAGCCAGTGCGTCGTATGCGTGCTCGGGCTGTTGTTCCGCCATGTCCTATTATCGCAAGACTCCGTCAAGAACTTGAGCGCCGGCTTATGCGATTCTCGATGCCACGCTTCGATACGGTGGGACGCATGAGCGAGATCATCAGCGTCATCGGCCGCGAAATCCTCGATTCGCGCGGCAACCCCACCGTCGAGGTCGAGGTCACGCTCGACACCGGTGGCACCGGCCGGGCCGCCGTCCCGTCCGGCGCATCCACCGGCGAGCACGAGGCCGTCGAGCTCCGCGACGGCGGGTCCCGCTACGGCGGAAAGGGTGTCGCGACAGCGGTGGCGTTCGTCAACGGCGAGATCACCGATCTGCTCCTCGGCGCCGATGCGCTCGACCAGCGCGCGATCGACAGCGAGCTCATCGCGCTCGACGGCACCGACAACAAGGCCCGCCTCGGCGCCAACGCCATCCTCGGTGCCAGTCTGGCGGTCGCCAANNGCAGCGGCCGACGAGCTCGACCTGCCCGTGTGGCGCTACGTCGGTGGCCCCAACGCCCACGTGCTGCCGGTGCCGATGATGAACGTGGTGAACGGAGGCGTGCATGCCGACAACACCATCGACATGCAGGAGTTCATGATCATGCCCATCGGGGCACCGAGCTTCCGCGAAGCGTTGCGCTGGGGCACCGAGACCTACCACATGCTGAAGAACGTGCTCCACGACCGCGGTCTCAGCACGGCCGTCGGCGACGAGGGAGGGTTCGCTCCCAACCTGTCGACCAACGAGGACGCCATCCGCATCCTCGTCGAGGCCATCGAGAAGGCGGGATACACCCCCGGCGACGACATCGCCATCGCGATGGATCCGGCGATGAGCGAGCTCTACCGTGACGGCGCCTACCACCTCACCGGCGAGGGCAAGGTGCTGAGCGGCGACGAGCTGGTGGCCTACTGGTGCCGGCTCGTCGAGACGTACCCGATCGTCAGCATCGAGGACGGCATGCACGAGAACGACTGGGACGGTTGGGGCGCGCTCACCCGCGCACTGGGCACGAAGGTGCAACTCGTCGGTGACGACGTGTTCGTCACCAACGTCACCCGCCTGCGCACCGGGATCGAACTCCATGTGGCCAACTCCATCCTCGTCAAGGTGAACCAGATCGGCACCCTCAGCGAGACCCTCGACACGGTCGAGCTCGCCACCCGCAACGGCTACAGCAGCGTGATGAGCCACCGCAGCGGCGAGACCGAGGACAGCACCATCGCCGACCTCGCGGTGGCCACCAACTGCGG
>PMCN01000032.1:2863-14631 GCA_003154135.1 Acidimicrobiaceae bacterium | reverse complement strand
CAGCGGAGTGACAGCGCTGCGAGGTCCGACGCTGCGAGAATGGGTGCGATGAGCTCTGGCGGTCACAAGACGTCGGCGATCCCGCGCCCGAAGGACGCCACCCGCGCGCGCCCGCAGCCGCCCGCCCGCGACGACACCCTGTTCGGCGACCTCACACGGCCCATCGCGCAGGAGAAGCAGTTGGTGAAGGGGCGCGGCAAGCGCGGCGTCATCGCGCTCGCTGCCACCGTCATCACCGCTGCGCTCATCGCCGCGCTGTTCGTGCTGCCGGTGAAGGCGTGGCTGCGCCAGCGAGCCGACCTGCAACGCAAGGAAGGCGAGGTCGCCGCGCTCGACCAGGCCAACGCCGACCTCGACAACCAGGTGGCGCGTCTCAACACCAAGGACGGCATCGAAGAGGCCGCGCGTGAGGAGATCGGCTACGTGCAGCGCGGCGAGATCCGCCTCACCGTGCTCGCCGCGCCGGCGGCGCCCATCACCATGCCGAGTGGCTGGCCCTACGACGTGGTGGCTCAGATCGTCGCCGCACGAGCGCAGGGTTCCACCAGCCCCTGAACCGCCGTCTAGTGTCGCTGCCGTAGTGCCGACGACAACACCAGGGGGTCCTCGTGGCAGGCAGCATTTTGGGCAATCGCGTGCTCCGCAAGGAGGACCCGAAGTTCCTCACCACCGGGGGCGTGTACGTCGACGACCTGCTCGACGAGCCGCTGCTGGCCGGCGCCGGCCACGTCACGTACGTGCGCTCGAGCGTCGCGCACGGGCGAATCGTCGGCATCGATGTCTCGGCTGCGCTCGCGATGCCGGGCGTGGTCGCGGTGTACACCGCGGCCGACCTCGGCCTCGAGGAGGTGGCGAGCGACTTCAACCCCACCATCGCACGCGGCATGCTGGCGATCGACAAGGTGCGCTTCGTGGGCGAGCCGGTCGCGGTGGTGGTGACCGACGAGCGCCAACAGGGTGAGGACGCCGCCGAGCAGGTGGTGGTCGACTACGACGTGCTGCCCGCGGTGATCGACATCGAGGACGCGCTCACCAGCACCACCCTGCTGTACGAATCGACCGGCAGCAACGTCGTGTTCGACACGATGGTGCTCGGCCTGCCCGACAACTCGGGCACGTCGTTCTTCGACGGCTGCGAGGTGGTCAGCGGCCCTCACCGCGTGCTCAACCAACGCGTCGCGCCGTGCCCGCTGGAAGTGCGCGGCTCGGCAGTGGCCTGGGTCACCGACGCCGACGGCGGCACCCGCCTGCACCAGTGGCTCAGCACGCAGGCGGCGCAGGGTGCGAAGACCCTGATCGCCAAGATCAACGGCATCGAGGCCAACCAGGTGCTCGTCATCGCCCCCGACGTGGGCGGCGGTTTCGGCGCCAAGATCTCGTGCGACCCGGAGGAGAGCATCCTCGGCATCCTCGCCAAGAAGGTCGGCCGCCCGCTGCGCTGGCGCGAGACCCGCAGCGAGTCGATGATGGCGCTCGGCCACGGCCGCGCGCAGGTGCAGTACCTCACCGTCGGCGGCACCCGCGACGGCAAGGTGACGCACTACCAGCTGCACGCCATCCAGGACGCCGGCTACTTCGCCGAGATGGGCACCATCCTTGCCCCGTTCATGACCCGACCCATGTCGAGCGGCGTGTACGCCATCCCCAACATCGAGTGCCGCACCACCAGCGTGGTCACCAACACGGCCGTCACCACTGCCTATCGCGGGGCCGGCCGGCCCGAGGCCACCGCCGCCGCCGAGCGGGCGATGGACCTGTTCGCCGCCGAGCTCGGCCTCGACCCGGTCGAGGTGCGACGCACCAACTTGATCCCCAAGTTCCTCGAGCCGCACACCACGGCGGTCGGCCAGAGCTACGACGTGGGCGACTACGAGACCGCACTCGACAAGGCGCTCGCCGCCGCCGGCTACGCCGACCTCCGCGCCGAGCAGGCCCGCCGACGTGCCGCGGGCGACGTGAAGCAGCTCGGCATCGGCGTGAGCACCTACGTCGAGATCACCGGCGGCGTGGGCTCGGGCGAGCACGCTCGCATCGAGGTGCTCGAGAGCGGCCGGGCCGTCGTCTACACCGGCACGTCGCCGCACGGCCAGGGTCACGTCACGGCGTGGAGCATGCTCGCCCACGAGCAGACCGGCATCCCGATGGACCAGATCGATGTCGTGTGGGGCAACACCGACCTCGTGCCGGAGGGCGACGGCACCATGGGTTCGCGTTCGCTGCAGCAGGGCGGCAACGCCGTCTTCCTGGCCGCCGCCGACCTGGTCGACAAGGCGAAGGCCATCGCGGCCCGCCTCCTCGAGGCCGACGACGCCGACATCGTGCTCGACAAGGATTCCGCGTCGTTCCACGTGTCCGGCACCCCGTCGATCGGCAAGAGCTGGGCCGAGCTGGCCGTGGCTGCGAAGGCCGACCCCGATCTGCCCGAAGGGCTCGCGCACGCGGCGTACTACGCCGTCAGCGGCGCCACCTTCCCGTTCGGCGCCCATGTGGCGGTGGTGGAGGTCGACACCGAGACCGGGCAGGTGCGTCACCTGCGTCACGTCGCCTGCGACGACGCCGGCACCGTGCTCAACCCGATGCTGCTCGAGGGCCAGATCCACGGCGGTGTCGCGCAGGGCACGGCGCAAGCCCTGATGGAAGAGGTGCGCTACGACGGCGACGGCAACCCGGTCACCTCCAACCTCGCCGACTACGCGTTCATCTCCGCCGCCGAACTGCCCAGCATCGAGGTCGTGCACATGGAGACGCCCACGTTCATCAACGCGCTCGGCGCAAAGGGCATCGGCGAGAGCGGCACCATCGGCAGCACCCCCGCCGTGCAGTCGGCGGTCATCGACGCGGTGAGCCACCTCGGCGTGCGACACATCGACATGCCCTGCACCCCGCAGAAGGTGTGGCTGGCCATCCAGGCCGCAGCACACTGACCCTCGATCGACGAGCCAGTCGAAGACGAGCGATTCGCTCGTGGAAATATGAATCGATTGTCGATTCGATCGTGATAGCGTCGCTGTCATGATCGATCGACAACAGCTCGCCACACTGCACCAGGCCGAGGAACATCGCTTCGTCGACCGGCACCCACGCTCCGCGGTCATGGCCCAGGAGGCGCGCAGCCACCTCCTCGGCGGCGTGCCGATGGCGTGGATGACCCGTTGGCCGGGTGCCTTCCCGTTGTTCGTCGAGCAGGCCCAGGGCGCCTCGTTCAGCGACGTCGACGGCCACGAGTTCGTCGACTTCTGCCTCGGCGACACCGGTGCCATGACCGGCCACGCGCTGCCCGAGGTGGCCGAGGCGCTGCACCGCCAGGCGCTGCGCGGCATCACCACCATGTTGCCGAGCACCGACGCGGCGTGGGTGGGTGGCGAGCTGTCACGTCGCTTCGGCCTGCCCCTGTGGCAGATGGCGATGACCGCCACCGACGCCAACCGCTTCGTGCTGCGGTTCGCGCGCCACATCACCGGGCGCCCGAAGGTGCTCGTCTTCGACTGGTGCTACCACGGCACCGTCGACGAGACGCTGGTGATCGCCGGAGCCGACGGCAAGCCGCTCTCGCGCCCCGGCAACATCGGTCCCCAGGTCGACCCAGCGTTCACCACCGTGGTGGTGCCGTTCAACGACGTCCCGGCGCTCGAAGCGGCCCTCGCCAACGAAGACATCGCGTGCGTCATCGCCGAACCCGCGCTCACCAACATCGGCATCGTGCTGCCCGAGCCNNTTCTTCGTCATCGGCAAGACCATCGGCGGCGGCATGCCCGCAGCCGCGTACGGCATGACCAGCGAGATGGCCGACCGCGTCGCACCGGCCCTCTTCGGTGACAGCATCGACGTGAGCGGAGTGGGCGGAACGCTCACCGGAAACGCACTCGCGCTCGCGGCAGTGCGAGCCACGCTGTCATGCTCGCTGCGCGACGAGCACTTCGAGCGCATGGTGCCGCTCGCCGCCGAGTGGGCGGCAGGCGTGCAGTCCACCATCGACGAGTTCGGCCTGCCGTGGCACGTGCAGCAGCTGGGTGCGCGGGCCGAGTACTGGTTCTGCCCTCCCCCGCGCGACGGCGCCGCGGCGGCCGCCGCTGTGCACCCCGAGCTCGATGCGTTCATGCACCTGTGGGCGCTCAACCGCGGCATCCTGCTCACGCCGTTCCACAACATGGCGCTCATGTCGCCACACCACACCCGCGACCACGTGGCGCTCCACACCCGTGTGTTCCACGACGCCGTGCAAGCATTGCTGGCGTGAAGCTCACGTCGCAGGTCGCGCTCGTCACCGGGGCCGGGGCGCCCGACGGCATCGGCATGGCCGTGGCACGGATGCTCGCGTCCGACGGCGCCACCGTGGTGCTCACCAGCACCACGGCGCGGGTCCTCCAGCGAGTGGTCGAGCTCACGGCCGAGCGACTCGTCGCCGACGGCGTGGTGGCCGACCTGATGACACCCGGCGAGGCCGATCGGGTGGTGGCCCACACCCTCGAACGGTTCGGCCGTCTCGACATCTGCGTCAACAACGCCGGCATGACCGCCGTCGGCACCGAGGCGGCGGGCACGTCGAGCTTGCCCCACACGTCCGATGCCACATGGCGCGAGGGCATCGAGCGCAACCTGTCGACGTGCTTCGCCGTCACCCGCGCCGCCATCGCGGCCATGCTGCCTCGCGGGTACGGCCGCGTGGTCAACGTGGCCAGCACCTCCGGCCCGTTGCAGGCGTTCGTCGGCGACGTCGCCTACCACGCGGCCAAGGCGGGAGTGGTGGGCTTCACCCGTGCCGCAGCGCTCGAGGTGGCGAGTGCAGGCATCACCGTCAACGCAGTCGCGCCGGGCTGGATCTCCACCGGATCGCAGACCGCCGCCGAGGTGGTCGCGGGCAGCCGCTCGCCGCTGCGCCGATCCGGCACACCCCACGAAGTGGCTGCGGCCATCCGCTTCCTCGCCGATCCCGATGCCTCGTACATCACCGGCCAGTTGCTCGTGGTCGACGGCGGCAACTCGCTCCCCGAGGACCGTTCGTGGACGCCTTGACGCGCACCCGTCCCGCCGGTCCGGTCGTGCTGGTCACTGGCGCGGCCGGCGGCATCGGTGGTGCCGTCGCGCGGCGGTTCCTCGACGGCGGCTGGCGCGTCGCGGCGTGCGACCTCGCCGACACACCTGCGGCCATCGCGTCGGACCAGCGCCTGCTGGCCGTCGGCGCCGACCTGCGCGACCCGGCGCAGTGCACCGCCGCGGTGGACGCCACGGTCGCGTGGGCGGGCCGTCTCGATGCACTGGTCAACGCCGCCGGGGTGTGGACCCAGGGCGCGAGCGAGCACACCACCGAGGCCGAGTTCGACCACGTCTTCGACGTCAACGTGAAGGGTCTGTACTTCATCAGCGCGGCGGCCATCCCTCACCTCGCCCAGTCGCGGGGCTGCATCGTCAACCTGTCGAGCGACGCCGGCATCCAGGGCAACGCGGGTGCAGCGGTGTACTGCGCGTCGAAGGGCGCCGTGAGCATCCTCACCAAGGCACTCGCCCTCGAACTGGCGCCGCGCGGTGTGCGGGTCAACGCGGTGTGCCCGGGCGATGTCGACTCGCCGATGCTGCACGGCCAGGCGGAGGCGCACGGCGGCGATCGACCGGAGGCGTACCTCGCCCGGCTGCTCGCCTCGTATCCGCAGGGAACGAACGCCCGCTTCATCCGCACCGACGAGGTGGCGGAGCTGGTCTGGTTCCTCGCCCAACCACTCGCCGCACCCATCACGGGCGCCAACCTGTCGATCGACTTCGGTCTCTCGGCCGGCATCGTGTGACACTGGCGCCGATGATCCCCCTCGACCCCATCGACCGCCAGCTCATCGAGGCACTGCAGAAGGACGGCCGCGCCAGTTACGCCGACCTCGCCGACCTCGTGCACCTGTCGCCCGCGGCCACCCGCCTGCGCGTGCAACGGCTCCTCGACGCGGGCGTCGTGCAGGTGGTGGGCGTCACCGACCCGCTCGCGCTCGGTTACCCGGTGATGGCGGCGTTGGGCATCCGCGTCGAGCGCAACGTGCGCGCCGTCGCCGACCAGATCGCCGGCATCGCAGGAGTCATCTACGTCGTGTTCACATCCGGCTCGTTCGACCTGCTGGTGGAGGTGCTGTGCGAGGACTCGGCGCGGCTGCTCGCGGTCATCGACGACGAGATCCGCTCCATCCCCGACGTGCGCAGCGTCGAGAGCTTCACGTACTTCGGCATCCACACCCATCGCTTCGTGTGGGGCACGCGCTGAGAAATCGTCGGATATGCGCCCACTGAGCCCGCGTGCCGACCGATAATGGGGGTGATGGCGATCGACATCGATTTCGAGGCTCTTGTCGACGCGCTCCCCGACACGGTGTTCATCGTCGACACCGAAGTGCGGCTCAAGTACGCCAACCTCGCCGCCACCGAGATGTTCGGATGGCGGCCCGAGGAGTGGCAGGGGCGCAACGTGCTCGACCTCGTGCACCCCGACGACATCGCCGGGGTGGTGTCGTCGATGGGCAC
This sequence comes from Acidimicrobiaceae bacterium, assembly GCA_003154135.1. GTDB lineage: Bacteria > Actinomycetota > Acidimicrobiia > Acidimicrobiales > Ilumatobacteraceae > UBA668. Next base: position 8,133 of record PMCN01000032.1, on the reverse strand, counting down.
CGTCCAGGGCAAGTCGGTGGGCACACCGATCGAGGCTCGGGTGCGCCGGGCCGACGGCGCCTGGCAGCTCGTCGAGTTCATCGGTTCCGACGCGCTCGGCCTTCCCGGCGTCGACGGCGTGGTGGTCGCTGCGCGAGACATCACTCGCCGGCGCATGTGGGAGATCGCCGAGAACGACACGGTGCGGTTCCAGCAGGTCGTGCAGCACGCCTCGTCGATCACCTTGCTCCTCGACCCCGCCGGACGGGTGAGCAGCGCCAACGCCGCGTTCACGCGGCTGCTCGGCCACGACCTCTCGTTGGTGATCGGGCATCCGCTCGTCGACTTCTGCGACGGCGAAGCAGCCATCGAGCTCGCCGACGCACTCGACCGAGCCAGGCACAGCACGCGCCCCGTCAGCACCGAAGCCGAGATGCGCATGTTCGACCCCGTGCTGGCGCCCAAGCCGTTGCGCTTCGAGATCGTCAACCTGCTCGACGACCCGGTGGTGGCGGGCCTCGTGGTCACCGCCTACGACGTGAGCGAGCTGTACCTCACACGGCGCACGCTCGAACATCTCGCCCGCCACGACGCGCTCACCGGCCTCGCCAATCGCTCGGTGCTGCTCGAGCAGCTCGAGCACGTCGTCTCCCTGCACCAGACCGCGGCGGTGGTCTTCATCGACCTCGACCGCTTCAAGCCGGTCAACGACCTCCTCGGCCACGAATCGGGTGACGAGCTGCTGCGCGTGGTCAGCGAGCGGCTGCGCCAGATCGTGCGCCCTGGCGATCTGGTGGCCCGCGTGGGTGGCGACGAGTTCGTCGTGCTCGCCCTGGGCGTGGCCGACCGGGCCACCGGGCAGACCCTGTGCGAGCGCATCGACGCCACGCTCTCGATGCCGTACCTGCTCGCCGAGGGCCCGGTGCGGGTCACGGCCAGCGTCGGGCTCGCCCTCGTCGACGACGAGGCCACGGTCACCGGGTTGCTGGCCGACTCCGACCTGGCGATGTACGAGGCGAAAGCCGCCCGACGCGGCGAACCCGCCCGCAGCGTGAGCCAGCGTCAGCGCAACGCCAACGAGCGACGGCGTCTCGCCGACGATCTGGCCGCCGGCCTGCAGCGCGGCGAGGTGATGGCGTACCTGCAGCCGCTGGTGTCGCTCGTCGACGGCCACACCGTGGGCCTCGAAGCGCTCGTGCGCTGGCACCACCCGGAGCTGGGGGTGCTGTCGCCCGCGGCGTTCCTCGACCTCGCCGAGGACGCCGGCCTCGACCTGCTGATGGGCGACGTGGTGCTGCAGTCGGCCTGCGCGGCGGCTGCGAGGGTCGACCCGTCGATCCGCCTGAGCGTGAACCTCTCGGTCACCCAACTGGCCGACCGCGGGCTGTGCGACCGCGTGCGCACCATCCTGGCCCAGCACGGCATGCCGCCCGAGCGCTTGATGGTCGAGATCACCGAGCACGCCACCATCACCCGTCGCCCCGGCGGTGGGCGGGTGTCGCCCGAGCACACCCTGCAGGAGCTGCGCTCGCTCGGCGCGTCGCTGTGCCTCGACGACTTCGGCACCGGCTACTCATCGCTCACCCACATCCGCAGCTACCCGCTCACCGCCATCAAGATCGACCGCTCGTTCGTGGCCGGGGTGTGCGAGCACGCCGAGGACCGCGCGGTCATCGCCGCCATGGTGGGCATGGCCGCCGCGCTGGGACTGCAGGTGGTGGGCGAGGGCGTCGAGACCGAGGAGCAGTTGGTGGCGCTCCAGGAGATCGGGTGCGACTCGGCCCAGGGGTACCTCATCGCTCGTCCGCTGCCGCCCCACCAAGTGGCCGACTGGGTGGCCGCCCACGGTGCCGACTGGCGGCAACGGCTGACTGTGCCCGCGAACGACTCAGCCGGCTGACACGCAGTCGTAGCAGCGGCCACGCACGTCGAACACGTGGTTCGACACCTCGAAGCCGGTGCTCTGCAACAGCGCCCCCACTTCCTTGTCGATCAGCCGCTCGAGCTGCGCGCTGGGGTCGAAGTCGGTGACGATGCCGCACTGCACGCACACCAGATGGTGGTGGTGGTGCTGCGAGAATGGCTCGGCCAGCTCGTGACGATCGCCGCCTCCTGCGCCGGCCACGCGCACGACTACACCCGCCTCCACCAGCTCGGCGAGGTTGCGGTAGACGGTCGACACGGGCACACCCGACCGGTGCACCACTTCGTCGGTGGTGAGCGGACGGTCGGAGATCTCGAGCGCGGCGAGCACGGCGCGGCGGTGGGCAGTGAGACGCAGTTCGAGTGGTGCCAGCACGTGTGCCACCGCCGCGGCGGTGGCCGGCGACAGCGACAGCGTGGGTGCGGGCTTTCGCGATGAGGTCACGACATCCACGCTATCGCGGCCGCGATCGGGAACGAGAGCCCTTCCCATCGTGATGGTAATCATTCTCATTTCTGCTAGCATGACGCTGTGCTCTCACGCCACGCTCTCGTCGCCGGGCTGTTCGCCGTCGTCTCGGCCGGCGGCGGCCTCGCGCTCGCAGCGTGCGGACCGCAGGCTGCGGCCGACGGCAAGCCCACGGTGGCCGCCGCGTTCTACCCGATCGCCGAGATCGTGCAACAGGTGGCCGGCGATGCGGTGCACGTGCTGACGGTGGTGCCACCGGGCCAGGAGGCACACGAGTACGAGCCCACGGCACCGCAGGTGGCGGTGCTCGAACGGGCCGACATCGTGTTCTACCTCGGCGACGGGTTCCAGCCGGTGGTCGAGCAGCTGGTGCACCAACTGCCCTCGTCGGTGGTGAAGGTCGACCTCCTCCAAGGTCTCGAGCTGCGCCGCATGGGCGACCGCCTGCCGGGTACCACCGGCGCCGCGCCGGGCGAGCAGCTCCGCGGCGGGTACGACCCGCACGTGTGGCTCGACCCAGCCAACATGCGCGCGATGGCGGCCGAAGTCGCCGGCCATCTCGCCGGCCAGCTCGCCGGCCATCTCGCCGGCCAGCGCCTCGACACGACGGTGCTCGACCAACGGCTGTCGGCCTACGACACCGTGCTCACCGACCTCGACGATTCGTTGCGGGCCGGCCTCGCGCACTGCGCCAGCCCGTACCTCGTGACCGGGCATCAGGCGTTCGGCTACTTCGCCGCGGCCTACGGGCTCACCCAGGTGGCCGTCGCCGGCATCTCGCCCGGCGAGGAGCCGTCGGCATCCACGCTCGAGGCAGTGGCGCGGTTCGCCCGCGAGCACCACGTCACCACCATCTTCTTCGAACGCAACCTGCCCGAAGCGTTGTCGCGCACCGTCGCCGACGAGGTGGGCGCGGGCACGGCGGTGCTCGACACGCTGGAGGGCCTGTCGCGCGACCAGCTGCGCGCCGGTGCCACCTACGACTCGCTGATGCGCGACAACCTCGCGACCCTTCGCCACGGATTGGACTGCACATGAACCTGCCGCATCCCGACGTACTGGAAGTCACCGGCCTGGGCGTGCGCTACGGCCCGGTGCGCGCGCTGTACGACGTGTCGTTCGGCGTCGGCCGCGGCGAGCTCGTTGCGGTCATCGGGCCCAACGGCGCCGGCAAGAGCACGATGTTCAAGGCCATCTGCGGGCTGGTGAACCACGAGGGGGTGGTGGAGGTGAACGGCGTGCACTGCCACGACCACGCCGACCGGATGGACCTCGCCTACATCCCGCAGCGCAACGACAGCGATCTCAACTTCCCCATCACGGTCGGCGAACTGGTGCTGGCCGGGCGGCGTCGCTTCCGGCACTGGTACGGCAGGCCGACGGCGCACGATCGCGACGTGGCGGCCGACGCCCTCTCTCGCGTGCAGCTCGCCGGCACCGAGCACCGCTCGTTGCACGAGCTGTCGGGGGGACAGCTGCAGCGCGCGTACGTGGCTCGGGCGCTGGCCCAGCAGGCCTCGGTCGTGCTGCTCGACGAGGCGCTGAGCGGCGTGGATCAGCCCACGACCACCGGTCTCATCGACGTCTTCGAGACGCTCGCCGCGGAAGGCACCACGTTGCTCGTCGCCACGCACGACCTGGCGCTGGCGCGGCGCCGCTTCCGGCGTTGCCTGGCGGTCAACGGCACCTTGCGCGCCGACGGGCCTCCCGAGACCGCGCTGTCGGCCGACGTGCTCGACGCCACCTTCGGATCGGCAGGGCACCATGCACTGGCTGACTGATCCCTTCCACGCACACTTCTTCCAACGTGCGTTCCTCGCCGCCGTCGTCATCGGTGTCGTCGCGCCGGTGGTGGGCACCTGGGTGGTGCTGCGCCGCATGGCCAACCTCGGCGACGCCATGTCGCACGGCACCCTGGCCGGCGTGGGCATCGCCTACGCCGCCGGCGTCAACGTGGTGCTCGGAGCGATGGGAGCCGGGTTGGTGATGGCGGTGCTCCTCGTCCTGCTCTCGTCGAACCGGCGCCTCGGGCAGGACGCGGTGATCACGGTGGTCGGCACGGCGCTCTTCGCACTCGGTGTGGTGGTGATCTCCAGGCTCGACACCGGTGTCGAGCTCACCCACTTCCTGTTCGGCCAGCTGCTCACCGTGTCGTGGACCGATGTCTGGACCAACCTCGCGCTGGGCGGCGTGGCCGTCGCCGGGGTGCTGCTGCTGTTCGGCGAGCTGCGCCTCGCCGCGTTCGACCACGTGCAGGCCGAGCAGGTGGGCGTGCGCGTGGAGCTGGTGCAGGGCGTGGTGGTGCTGCTCGTGTCGGTGGTCGTGGTGATCAGCCTGCGCGCCGTCGGCACAGTGATGAGCGTCACCATGCTCATCACCCCCGCGGCCACCGCCCGCCTGCTGGCCCGCACGCTGCGGCAGATGACCCTGCTCGGCATCGCGTTCGGCGTGGGCGAGTCGGTGGTGGGGCTGGTGCTGTCGTACCACCTCGGCCGCGTGCCGCCGGGCGCCACCATCGGGCTGCTCGCAGCCGTGGTGTTCGGCATCGTCTTCGCGGCAACCCTCCCCCGCCGCATGCCCCACCACCATCGCCCGCTCGGCTGATCAGCGACAATCCACCGCCCGGTTTCCCGCCCGGTTTCCCGTACGGCGCGATTTGGTGCATGATGGCAAGGCCATTGGGGGCAACCGATCCGCAAGGGGGATCACTGGTGAAGATTTCAGTCACCGTCAACGGGACCGCACACGACAGCGACGTCGAGCCGCGCACGCTGCTCGTGCATTACGTGCGCGAAGTGCTGGGCCTCACGGGCACCAACATCGGCTGCGACACATCGTCGTGCGGCGCATGCAGCCTGCACGTCAACGGTGAGGCCGTGAAGAGCTGCACCATGCTGGC
>PMCN01000032.1:0-2799 GCA_003154135.1 Acidimicrobiaceae bacterium | reverse complement strand
ACCGGCTACCACAACATCGTCAAGTCCGTTCTGGCCGCCGCGAACCAATAGCCACTTCAAGGTACTGGGGGTACCGAGATGACCGTCACCGACGATCGCCCGTCGACCGTGCTGGGTACACGGCTGCTGCGGCGTGAAGATCCTGCGCTGCTCACCGGCGAGGCGAAGTACACCAACGACCTCCACCTGCCGGGCGCGCTGCACCTGGCGGTGCTGCGCAGCCCGTACGCGCACGCCCGCATCGTCAGCGTCGACCTGGCTGCGGCCGCTGCGGCTCCCGGAGTGGTCGCCGCGTACAGCGGCACCGACCTCGCCGGCCTGTGGGCCTCGCCCATGCCCAGCGCATGGTCGGTCACCACCGACATGAAGAACCCCGCGCACTACCCGCTGGCGAGCACGAAGGCGTGCTACGTCGGCGACGGCGTGGCGTGCGTGCTGGCCACCAGCGACGTCGCCGCCCGCGATGCGCTCGACCTCATCGACGTGCAGTACGAGCCGCTGCCCGCGGTGGTCGACCTCGACGACGCGCTCAGCGACCGGGTGGTCATCCACCCCGAGCTGGGCACCAACTCGAGCTACACGTGGGACCTCAAGATCGAGGGCCACGAGGGCCAGGTGGCGGAGGCCTTCGCCGCCGCGGCGTACACCACCAGCGAGCGGTTCGTGCAGCAACGGCTCATCCCCATGGCCATGGAGCCGCGCGCCGTGGCGGCGGTGCCGCAGCCGTTCGGCGGCGACATGATCCTGTACAGCGCCACCCAGGTGCCGCACATCCTCAAGGTGATGACCGCGCTCACGCTCGGCATCCCTGAACACCAGATGCGCGTCATCGCCCCGGCGGTCGGTGGCGGCTTCGGCAGCAAGCTCGACGTGTACGCCGAAGAGCTGCTGTGCGTGGCGCTCGCCCGCAAGCACAAGGTGCCGGTGCGCTGGAACGAAGAGCGTGGCGAGGGCACGGTGGCCACCATCCACGGCCGCGGCCAGATCCAGCACGTCGAGCTCGCGGCCGACGCCGACGGCAAGCTCACTGCCATCCGAGTTCGCATCCTCGCCGACATGGGCGGTTACCAGCAGCTCATCACGGCCGGCATCCCGCTGCTCGGTGCGTTCCTGTACGCAGGCGTGTACGACCTGCCGCAGGCCTACGACTTCAGCTGCACGGGGGTGTACACCACGCTCACGCCCACCGACGCCTACCGCGGCGCCGGCCGGCCCGAGGCCACGTACGCCATCGAGCGCTCGATGGACGTGCTGGCCGATGCGATGGGCATCGACCCGATGGAGCTGCGCATGCGCAACTTCATCCGCAAGGACCAGTTCCCGTACACCGCGTTCACCGGCCTCACCTACGACTCGGGCGACCACCTCGCCGCGATGCAGCAGGCGGCCGAGCTGTCCGACTATGCCGGCGTGCGCGCACGGCAGGTCGCCCAGAACGTGCCCGGTGCCACCAAGCTGCTCGGCATCGGCCAGGCGAGCTACTTCGAGATGTGCGGCCTCGCCCCGTCGCGGGTGCTCGCCTCGCTCAACTACTCGGCCGGTGGCTGGGAGGCCGCCACCGTGCGCGTGCTGCCCACCAACAAGATCCAGGTGGTCACCGGCACGTCGCCGCACGGGCAGGGCCACGAGACCGCGTGGAGCATGATCGTCGCCGACCGCATGGGCGTGTCGCCCGACGACGTCGACGTGCTGCACAGCGACACCGCCATCGCCCCGCTCGGCCTCGACACCTACGGGTCGCGCTCGCTGCCCGTGGGCGGCGTGGCCATCGCGATGGCCTGCGACAAGGTCATCGACAAGGCACGCAAGATTGCCGCCCACCAGCTGGAGGCCAACGAGGACGACCTCGAGTTCGCCGGTGGCACGTTCTCGGTGAAGGGTTCACCCGACCGGGCGATGCCGCTCGCCGCCATTGCGTTCGAGGCGTTCACCGCACACAACCTGCCCGACGGACTCGAGCCCAACCTCGAGGCCCAGGTGAGCTACGACCCGCCCAACTTCTCGTGGCCGTTCGGCACCCACATCTGCACCGTCGAGATCGACACCGAGACCGGTCACGTCGAGGTGCTGCAGTACGTGGCGGTCGACGATTGCGGCGTGCAGGTGAACCCACTCATCGTCGAGGGCCAGGTGCACGGCGGCGTCATCCAGGGCCTCGCCCAGGCGCTGTTCGAGGAGGCCGTCTACGACTCCGACGGCAACCTGAAGAACGCGAGCCTGGCCGAGTACCTGGTGCCCGCCGCCAGCGACGTGCCCAGCCTCACGCTCGGCCACACGGTCACGCCGTCGCCCACCAACCCGTTGGGCGTGAAGGGCATCGGCGAGGCGGGCACCATCGGTGCGGCGCCCGCCGTCATCAACGCCGTCGTCGACGCGCTGAGCAGCCTGGGTGTGCACGACATGCCGATGCCCGCCAGTCCGCACAACGTCTGGAAAGCAATCCAAGCCGCCACACAAGGAGCCAGCAAGTGATCCCCGCAGCATTCGATTATGTCCGCGCCGGTTCGGCGGCCGAGGCCATCAGCCTCATCGGCCAGCACGGCGACGACGCCAAGTTCCTCGCCGGTGGCCACAGCCTGCTGCCCCTCATGAAGCTGCGGCTGGCGTCGCCCAGCGTGCTGGTCGACATCGGCCGCGTGAGCGACCTGAGCTACATCCGCGACGCCGGTGATCACATCGCCATCGGTGCCCTCACCCGGCACATGGACGTCGAGACCAGCTCGCTGCTGAAGGAGCACGTGCCGTTGCTGGCCCACGCCGCCGGTCACGTGGGCGACCCGCAGGTGCGCCACCGCGGCA
>PMCN01000243.1 GCA_003154135.1 Acidimicrobiaceae bacterium | reverse complement strand
GCCCAGCGGTAGTCGGCCTTGCCGGCGGGTGAGCGCACCACGTCGGCGACGTACACGAACGCCTTGGGGAGCTTGAAGCGGGCGATGTGGCGCTCGGCCTCGGCGAGCAGGTCGGCGTCGGTGACCGTGTAGCCCTCGCGCACGCGCACCACGGCGACCACCTCGTTGCCCCACCGTTCGCTGGGCCGGCCGGCCACCACGCAGTCGTACACCGCGGGATGGGCCTTCACCGCGGCTTCCACCTCCTCGGCGAAGATCTTCTCGCCGCCGGAGTTGATGGTGACCGAGTCGCGTCCGTGCAGCTCGATGATGCCGTCGACCCGTAGGCGGGCTCGATCGCCGGGCACGGCGTAGCGCTCGCCCGCCACCACCGGATAGGTGCGTGCGGTCTTCGCCGCGTCGCCGAGGTAGCCGAGGGCGAGACGGCCGCTCTTCGCGAGCCAGCCGATCTCGGGGTCGCCTGCCGTCAGCACGCTGCTCAGGTCGTCGCTGAGCACGTGGTTGCCGGGGCTGATCGGGAAGGTGCCGGTGGTCGCGCCGCTGCCGGCCGACACGTGCGACAGCTGACCGCCGGCCTCCGACGAGCCCAGGCCGTCGACGATCATCAGCGTCGGCAGGTGCTGCAGGAACTCTTCTTTCAGGTTGGCGCTCAGTGGGGCGCCGCCGGAGAGCAGCACGGTGAGGCTCGACAGGTCGTACCCGCCGCGGTCGAGCTCGTCGAGCAGCGGGCGGCCGAACGCGTCGCCGACGATGAGCAGGAAGTTGAGCTGCTCGCGGTCGATGAGGCCCCAGATGTCGTGCGGGTCGAGGCGCTCGGGCACGCTCTGCACGTACACGGTGCCGCCGGTGTTCCACGTGCGGAAGCTCATCCAGTGGCCGGCGCCGTGCATGAACGGGGGAGCGAGCAGCGACTTCAGCCCACCCGTCGCCTCGGCCACGACGCCTTCGATGGTGTCGGCCCGGCTGCCCCCGAAGCACTCGACGTTGGCATCGGCGTTGCGCCAGAGCACTCCCTTGGGCATGCCGGTGGTGCCGCCNNTGTAGAGGATGTAGAGGTCGTCGGCGCTCCACTGGACGGGCGGCCGATCAGCCGATGCGGCCGCCAGCGCATCCTCGTACCACACGGCGCCGGGCAGCAGCGCGTGACCCGATTCGTCGGGCACCTGCAGGACCACCTTCAACGCCGGCAGGTCGGGGAGCACCTCGGCGAGGGTGGGGGCGAACTGGCTGTGCACCACGACGGCCGACGCCTTCGAGTCGTGGAGCAGGTAGCGCAGCTCCTCGGCCACGTAGCGGTAGTTNNCAGGTAGATGGCGAGGTGGTCCTGACCACTTTCGTGGCCGCTCAGCTGGTCGCGCTCGGTGTGGCAGCCCAGCCCGGCACCGATGAAGTGGTTGGCGAGTCGACGGGTGCGCTCGGTGACCTCGCGCCACGTGAGCCGCCGCTCGCGGAACACCAGGCACACGTCGTCGGGGCGGGAGGCGGCGATGGCCTCGTGGACCTCGGCCACCGGGAACTGTGCCGTCATGGCGGGGAAACCTAGCCAGCGGTGTGTCGCCGGTCACCATCAGCCTGACAAACCGTCAAGGGGTACAGTCGCCCTCATGAGCACCCAGCACACCGTTCCCAGCGGGCCTGCCACCGACACGCGCGATCTGACCAAGACCGTCTTCGGCGTGTTCGTCCCCCAGGGCTGGAAGATGGAGCTGTCGTCCATCGACGGGGCGGCGGCGAAGTGGCAGAAGGCGGTCGAGGTCGCCGTGCTCGCCGAGGAGCTCGGCTACGACTCGATCTGGGTCTACGACCACTTCCACAACGTTCCCCGCCCGGCGCACGAGACTGTGTTCGAGTGCTGGACCACGCTGGCCGCCATCAGCCAGCGCACCTCCCGTGTGCGCCTCGGCCAGATGGTGGGCTGCAACAGCTACCGCGAGCCGTCGGTGCTGGCCAAGATCACGAGCACCATCGACGTCATCAGCGGCGGACGGCTCGACTGGGGCATCGGCGCCGGCTGGTACGAGAACGAGTACAAGGGCTACGGCTTCGACTTCCCGCGGCCCAAGGACCGCATCGGCATGCTGCGCGAGTCGGTGCAGATCGTGCGCAGCATGTGGACCGAGCCCGAGACCTCCTTCGACGGCGCCTACTACCAGCTGTCGCGGGCGCAGTGCGATCCGAAGCCGCTGCAGAGCCCGCACCCGCCCATCTGGATCGGCGGCGGCGGCGAGCAGCTCACCTTGCGCGTCGTGGCCCGGTTCGCCGACTGCAGCAACTTCGGCGGCAAGCCCGACGAGTGGGCACGCAAGCGCGAGATCCTGAAGGGTCACTGCGCCGCCGTCGGCCGCGACGAGACCACCATCCGCAAGACCTGGTCGCCCGAGGTGTTCATCCGTAGCACCGAGGCCGAGATCGAAGCTGCCGGGAGCAAGAGCTTCTGGGGTGAGGCGCTGGAGAGCTGGCGCGACGGCAACCTGGTGGGCACGCCCGAGCAGGTGTGCGAGAAGATCCAGACCTACGTCGACCTCGGCTGCAGCGGGTTCGTCCCGTGGTGCGCCGACTACCCCAGCACGGAGACGATGGAGCTGTTCGCCTCCCAGGTGATGCCCAATTTCCGATGAGCCGCGACTCCTCCTCTGCGAGGATGAGCCGTGCCCGACAACCACTTCGAACGCATCGCCGACCGCTACGACGCGGCGTCGGCCGACATGTTCCTGCCGTCGGTCGTCGACCCCGCGGTCGAGTTCCTCGCGCACCTTGCCGGTGACGGTGCCGCGCTGGAGCTCGGTGTGGGCACCGGACGCATCGCGCTGCCGCTCAGTGCCCGCGGAGTACCGGTGCACGGCATCGAACTGTCCGAGGCGATGGTGCAGCAGATGCATGCGAAGGCCGGCGCCGGGGCGGTCGGCGTCACCATCGGCGACTTCGCCACCGCCCAGGTGGAGCGCACCTTCCGCGTCGTGTACCTCGTGTTCAACACCATCACCAACCTCACCACGCAGGACGAGCAGGTCGCCTGCTTCCGCAACGCCGCGGCCCACCTCGAGCCCGGTGGCTGCTTCGTCGTGGAGGTGTCGATACCCGATCTGCAGCGCCTTCCCCCGGGCGAAACGGTGCACCCGTTCGGCATCACCTCCACGCACTTCGGGTTCGAGCAGTACGACCTCGCCGCGCAGATCGCGTGGTCGCACCACTTCTGGATCACCGACGGAGCGGTCGAGACCTTCTCCACGCCGCACCGCTACGTGTGGCCGGCGGAGCTCGACCTGATGGCCCGCCTGACCGGCCTCTCGCTGCTCGAGCGGTGGGCCGACTGGCAGCGCACCCCGTTCACCGGCGAGAGCCGCAGCCACGTGTCGGTCTGGCAGCGCCCGACCTGACGCACCCACTAGGTTTCGTGCAACTCGACGGGAACGGGAGCACGGGGCATGGCGCAGCGACGACAGGTGACGGCGGTGGCAGTCATCGCAGGCGTGCTCTCGCTGGCTGGTTGTTCCAGCAAGGCGCTCGACGCCGGGAAGTCGGCCGCGAGCGCGAGCTCTGCCCTGCCCACCCTGCCCACCCTGCCTCCCGCCGGCCCGGTCGGCAGCACCACCACGGTCACCGTCGCTCCCGGTGTGGATCCTGGCATCACCAAGTTCTGCGTCGACTCGCAGCACCTCGCCGACTACACGGCGCAGCAGGCGAAGGACATCGCCGGGGGAGTGGCGGTGGCGACGCCGGAGTACATGAGCAAGAGCGCCGAGCAGCTCCTGCCGCTGCTGCTCGACATGCAGACCGATGCCCCGGCCGATGTGCTGCCGACGGTGTCGGACTACTTCGGTGCCTATGCCGACTACGTGGCCGAGCTGCAGAAAGTGGGGTTCGTCATCCCGCCCGCCGATGCCGCCGGGCGCCAGATCGTGCAGGACGCGACCCACGCCTACGGACCGAAGGCCACTGCCGACCTGCCCCAGATCGAGACCTACGTGAAGACCACCTGCGGCATCGAACTGGGGCTGGGCGCGGGGAAGTAGCGGCTCACAGCCAACCCGCCACGGTGAGCCCCACCACTGCCACCGCGAGCACGGCGACAACCGCGACGCAAGCGGTGGCAAGCACTCGCATGCGCGGGCCGTTGGCGGCCGCGCCCAGCAGGCTGCGCCGGTTGGCGAGCACGAGGATGAAGGTGAGGAAGATCGGGCTGATCACCCCGTTGAGCACCTGGGTGTCGATCAACAGGTCGATCAGGTTGCCCGGGGCGAGCGCGATGAGCGCGCCGACGACGAGCTGACCGGTGAACAGCCCGAGGAACAACGGCGCTTCCCGGAAGCCGCGCGACACTGACCGCTCGGCACCCACTGCCTCGGCGAGCGCATAGGCCGTCGACAGCGGCACCACGGCTGCGGCCAGCGCCGACGCACCCAGCAGGCCGAGGGCGAAGAGCGTGGTCGCTGCCGACCCGGCCACCGGCCGGAGCGCGAGCGCGGCCTGCTTGGTGGAGCTGAGCGGGCCGGAGCCGCCGATGGCCGCGGCGGTGGCGATGATGATGCTCATGCTGATGACGTTGCAGAAGATCGAACCCACGACGGCGTCGTTGCGGGCACTTCGATAGTCGTCGGCACCGGTGCCGCGGTCGGCCACCGCTGCCGCCTGGTAGAGCTGCATGTAGGGGGTGATCGTGGTGCCGATGAGCGCGACCACGACGACCAGGAACGCCCGCGACGCGATGAAGTGGGGCACCAGCGTGTGCGTCGCCACGGTCGTCCATGAAGGATGGCCGAGCACCGCAGCGATGGGGTAGGCGAGGAACGGCAGGGTGAGGAGGAGGAACACCCGCTCGACGTAGCGGTACGACCCGAAGGCGACGAGCGACCACAGCACCACCGCCGCGATCGGCACCGACAGGTAGCGCGACACGTGCAGCAGCTCGAGCGCGGCGCCGATGCCTGCGAACTCCGACACCACGAGGCCGAGGTTGGCGACCACCAGGCACGCGGTGGCGAACGCGCCCCAGCGGAGCGGGAACTGCTCGCGGATGAGCGACACGAGACCCTCACCCGTGTGCACGCCGAGTCGGGCCGACATCTCCTGCACGACGACGAGGGCGATGGTGACGAGCACCATCACGAACAGCATCCGGTACGCGAACTGCGAGCCGGCCGATGCGTAGGTGGCGATGCCGCCGGCGTCGTTGCCCGCGTTGGCCGCGATGAGACCTGGTCCCATCACGGCGACGATCACCGCGATCCGCTTGGCCGTCGAGCGGCGCGGCGCGGCCGGGGTCACGACGTCCTCCTGGCGAGGCGTCGATCCTCCACGAGGAGGTCGATCATGCTGTCGATCACCACGACGCCCACGATGGTCGTCGTCATCACCGAGCCGGCCGTGCCCTCCTCGTAGGCGAGCAGGCGGGTCAGGTCGCGGCGGGCGATGGATGGGAGCTGACGCAGCATCTCAGCACGGTCGTCGCCGTCCATCTCGCGCAGGATGTCGGCCGCCTCGTCGGGAGCCATCGCCGCGATGAGGTCCGCGGCACGCTCGGTCGGCATCTCGGACAGCAGCTCGTCGACGTGCTCGACGTCCATCTCCTCCAACACGTCGGCGGCGACCGCGCGGTCGAGTGCGGCGACGAAGGCCTGACCCTGTGTGGCACCAAGCTCCTCCACCAGCTCGGCCAGCTCCGCCGGGCGCAGACGGTGCAGCGCCTGGCGCGTGCGGGCCATGCGAACTGCTTCACCCGGCCTGGCGATCGGCTGGATGGTGGCCCAGTCGATCACCTTGCTCGGGGTGGGGGCGCCCCGCCAGCGGCGCGGGCCGAGGCGGCGCAGCAACGAGCTGAAGCCGACGTCGGCGCCCACGAGGCGCAGCGTGCCGGCGAAGCGGGCAAGGTAGAGATCGGAGGCGCGCACCACCCGTACACCGTCGACGTCGATGAGCTGGTGATCGAGCACGTCTCGCCCGAGTGTGATCTCGCCGGCACGGCGCTGGAAGTCGCGGAGGTCGAGCTGCGCCGAGTGCAGCGCGACGCCCTCGCGATCGACGCTGTCGATGCTCGACGCAGGCAGGAACGAGGCGCGGCGGCCGACGCGCACCACGAGGCCGGTCACAGGCGGGTACAGAGAGTCGTCCCAGCGCACGACGACGTCGCGCACCCGGCCGATCTCCAGACCGCTCTGGTTGCGCACGGGTCGGCCGACGAGCCCGGCCATCGAGACCAGCTGCGTGGCCAACATGCGCGTGGGCGTCGAGAGGCGCTCGCCGGCGCGGAGGCCGCGGCGCGGGAGATGGATGTCGAAGAAATGGAACATGGCGCAACCTCAGGGGAGGGGCCGCGCCGGTACGCGCACTCGCGAAGGGAGTGTCAGCGCTCGACGTGCGGCCGCAACGGACAAGGGGTACTCGGAGGTTCGGAACGTTTCATCTCCGACCACCCCCTTCCCGGCTCGTGCGATCGGCTCGCCCACCCTACGGGGTCGATCGCCGATCGCGGCCGCGGCAATTGCTCATGTGGCGTGGGGCTACCCGCGGGTCACTCGTAGGAGCGGAAGATGACCTCGGCGACGCAGCTGGGCTTGGTGGCGCCCTCGGTCTCGAAGGTGAGCTCGTAGGTGGTCTGCAGGCCACCGGGGATGTCGTCGGCGGCGAGGAGCTTGACACCCAGGCGCAGCTTGGCGCCCACCGGCACGGGCGACATGAAGCGCACCTTGTTGCAGCCGTAGTTGACGCCCATCTTGAACCCGGTGCTGATGACCGCCTGCGGCAGCAGCACGGGCGCCAGCGAGAGGGTGAGGTAGCCGTGGGCGATGGGGCCGCCGAACGGGCTCTCCTTCTTCGCCCGCTCGACGTCGATGTGGATCCACTGGTGATCGCCCGTGGCGTCGGCGAACAGGTTGACGCGTTCCTGGGAGATGTCCATCCAGTCGGAGTAGCCGAGGTGCTCACCGATGAGGGACTTCATCTCTGCGCTGCCGTTGATGATGCGAGGTGCCATGACCCCAGCATGGCACCTGTCGATGCTCTACGGTGAAGCCGTGGGGGACACAGCGCCTGGGGAACGGCTCGTCCGTGCTGCGCTGTTCCCACTCCGCCTCGCGAAGAACACCGCCCGACTCGTCAGGAGCGCGCTCATGGCCGATTTTCTCACCGCCTACTCACTCACCCAGCCGAACAAGCTGGCGATGGTCGACGACCGTCCCGACGGCACGTTGCGCACGCTCACCTTCGCCGAGCTCAACACTCGCTCGAACCAGCTCGCCAACGTGCTGCTCGGCCTCGGGGTCACGCCGGGCGAGTCGAAGGTGGTGTGGTGCGGCCAGAACTCCATCGGACTGGTGGTGATGATCAACGCCGCGCGCAAGTTGGGCGTCACCGCAGTGCCGCTCAACTACCGGCTCAGCGACGAGGAAGCCGCATACGTCACCGACCACTGCGACGCCACGGTGGTGTACGTCGATGCCGAGTTCGCCCCCATGTTCGGTCGCATCCGCGGTGAGCTGCCCAAGGTGCAGCACTACCTCGTGTTCGACGGCGACGTGCCGACCGGAATGGTGGACATCGACCCGCTCATCGACGTCGCGTCGAGTGCCGAACCCGAGATCCCTCCGGCCACCGAAGCCGGTTCGACGATGATCTACACGAGCGGCACCACCGGCAAGCCCAAGGGCGCGTTGCGCCGGGGAACGCAGGGCGCAGCGCAGGGCGCAGCCCTTGTCGGGTTCATCGGCTACACGCCCGACGACGTGTACATCCCCACCGGCCCGCTGTACCACTCGGGTCCCGGAGGGTTCATGGGCATCGCCCAGCTGCTCGGCCAGACCACGGTGCTGCAGCGCAAGTTCAACCCCGAGGACTGGCTGCGCCTCGTACAGAAGTACGAGGTGACGTCCACGTTCAGTGCGCCGACGCCCATCCGCATGATCTGCAACCTGCCCGACGAGGTGAAGGCGAGGTACGACGTGAGCTCGATGAAGCGCATGATCGCCAACGCCGCCCCGTGGAGCTTCGCGCTCAAGCAGATGTACCTCGCCTACTTCCCCGCCGACTCGCTGTTCGAGGTGTACGGCAGCACCGAGCTCGGCGTCAACTGCGTGCTGCGCCCGGAAGACCAGCTGCGCAAGCCCGGTTCGTGCGGGCAACCGTCGCCGATGGTCGAGATCAAGCTGTTCGACGACGACGGCAACGAGGTCACCGGCAGCGGCCCCGAGCACACCGGCGAGCTGTTCGTGAAGAGCCCCAGCGTGTTCGCCGACTACTACAAGCAGCACGACAAGT
>PMCN01000259.1:25613-25798 GCA_003154135.1 Acidimicrobiaceae bacterium | reverse complement strand
GGCGATCTGGTGGCGGCTCGCGTTCGGGCGGTGGGCACCAACCTCGGACCCTTCAACGGCGTCATGCCGCCGACGGGACGTCGCTTCGACGCGGAGCAGTGCCACTGGTACCGGATCGCCGGCGACCGGCTCATCGAGCACTGGACGGTGCGCGACGACCTGTGTGCCATGCTGCAACTCGGCGC
>PMCN01000259.1:0-25605 GCA_003154135.1 Acidimicrobiaceae bacterium | reverse complement strand
GATCGCGACGAGTTCGATCGCGACGACCAGCAGCAGCACAGTGACGACATCGAGCCCCACGAGCTCGTTTCCCGTGCAGCCTGCGGGCGACCTCTACCAGCCCCCGAACCCGCTGCCGCCGGGTGCTCCTGGGCAACTGATCTGGGCCCAGCGGGTCGACACGATCACCTTCTCCCCGCCGCAGACGCTGTGGCTGATGCTCTACCACTCCCGCGACGAACGTGGCAACGACGTCGCCGTGTCGGGCTTCGCGATCGTGCCAACGGCTCCCGCGCCGACATCCGGACGAGCCGTGTACGCCTGGGCCCACGGCACGACCGGGCTCGGCGACCAGTGCGCACCCTCACGCTCGCTTCGCGCCAACATCCCGCCGTACGCCGGCGAACTGGTGGGCGGGAACGCACTCGTCGTCGCGACCGACTACGAAGGTCTCGGAACGCCCGGCGCGCACACCTACCTCGCCGGCCGGCCCGAAGGTCAGGCCGTGCTCGACTCCATCCGCGCGGCTGGCTCGCTCCCCGCAGCCGGACTGCTCGGCGACATCGTCATCGCTGGGCAGTCGCAAGGTGGAGGCGCGGCGCTGTTCGCGGCCGAGCTCGCGCCCACGTACGCGCCCGAGCTCCATGTGCGCGGCGTCCTCGCCGTGGCGCCGGCAGCCGAGCTCGGCCAGATCGCGACCGCAGTGCAGACCTCGCCGTTCAGAGGTCTGCTGCTGATGGCCGCAGCCGGTCTCCACGCCGACGACGCGAGCTTCGACACGTCGACGTTCCTGACCGCGGCTGCGAACGCCGACCTCCCGCAGGTCGCCGACGAGTGCGTCGACGCGACGATCGCTCGTTATGCCAACACACCGATCGCCGACATCCTCACTGCGGATCCGGCGCAGGTGGCCGCCGTCGCCACAGTGCTCGACCGCAACTCCCCCGGGAGCACCGACCCGGGCATCCCGATCCTCCTCGTCCAGGGCGAGGCCGACGAGCAGATACCGGTCAGGGTGAGTGCCGTCCTGGCCGCCAAGTACTGCGCGCTGCACGCCGTCGTCGAACGACGCACATATCCAGGTGCGACGCACGACAGCGTCATCGACACAGCCCACGACGATGTCGTCGCGTGGCTCGACGATCGTTACCTCGGCCGGCCCGCCCCGAGCACCTGCTGAGCCGCGAAGACGGTGCCGATGAAGAACAACGGCAGCGCCACGAACGCCACCAGCGAGGCGATCGGTGCGACGAAGGCCAGCGCGGCGGCGATCGGGTAGACGATCACGCTCACGAGAGCCTGCTTCGATGCGACACGCGTGAACGCAACATCCTCGCCGGCGCGCAAGAGGTGCGGGCTGCGCCGAACGCAGCGATACAGCACGAGCCATGCCAACGGAACGAGCAGGCCGACGATCGCGAAGAGCACGGTTGCCGCCACCTGATCGCGGTGGTTGCCGTCTCGGATCGCCTCGGCGATGACCGATGCCGGCCAGGGGAACAACGAGCTGACCATCAGCAAGAGCAGGTTCGCGCAGATGAGGCGGGCATCCACGCGGTGAATGCGAGTGAACAGGTCGTGGTGGCTGATCCAGATCGCGGAGATGTTCAAGAACGCGGCGAGGTACGCGACGTATGCGGGCCACTGGCGCACGAGCTCGTGGAGGAACTGTCCGCGCTCGCCGCTCGGACTGTGCAGGTCGAGCACCAGAAGGGTGACGGCGATCGCGAACACACCGTCGCTGAACGCTTCGACACGGGTACTTTCGGGGAGACGTCGCGACGTCGTGGTCGTGTCATCATCGAGATCCGGCGACACGATCGGTTCAGCCATCGGCAGGCGCGCAGCCGAGCGCGGCGAGGAAGCCATCGTTCATCTGGTTGTAGGTGCCGACGCTGCGGTTGCTGTCGAGCTGGATCAGGCTGCCGTTGGGCCAGGTGAACGACACGCGCGTCGCCAACGTGCCGGTCGCGGTCGATACCTGCAGACCCTCGCGGGTCCATTCCGCGGCCAGACCCTTGAGCTTGATCGAGGTCATCTTCGGCTTGTAGTCGAAGGCCAGCACGCGGGTTGCCGTGAGACCGACCACGACGTTCAGCGGGAGCCCGCCAGAAGCGTCCTTGCCGCCATGGTTCGCGACCACGGCAGCCGCCATGGAGGCTCGTCGCAGGAGCACCGCCCCCATCGAGCCGGGCCGGCTGAGCACCGCGACTGCGACCACCTGCTCGTCGGGCACGGCCTCCTGCACGATTGCCTTGTACTGCTCGACGTACTCCTCGATCGACTTCATCGCGATCTCCTTCCGCCCGACGCGTCCGAGACTAGTGAGTTGACAAGAGAATGATCGTTCTCATATACTGAGAACATGCCTTCTCACTCGCGACGTCACGCCGACGGCGACATGAGCGGACGTCCGCGGCGATGAGTCCGGCCGCCACCATGTCCACCGACGACGCTCGTCGCGCCGTGCTGCGCGCGGCTGACGACCTGTTCTACGCGCACGGCATCACCGGGGTGGTGATGAGCGACATCCGCGATGCGTCGGGTGTCTCCATGCGACGGCTCTATGCCATGTACCCGTCGAAGCGCGACTTGGTGACCGGGTGGCTGACGGAGCGCCACGTCACGTGGATGGCGTGGTTCACCACCAGCGTCGACCGCCACATCGCCGCGGGTACCGATCCGGTGCTGGCCCCGTTCGACGCCATCGGCGATTGGGTCACCACGCCCGGCTTCCGAGGGTGCGCCTTCATCAACTCGCTGGCCGAGGCGAGCGAGATGGCCGACGTCCATCACACGATCATCACCGCGCACAAGCGCGACCTCGTCGAGCACCTCGCCGAACTCGCCCGACGCGAACGCCCCGACGCTCCTGCGTGGCTCGCCCCAGCCCTCGCCGTCATCGTCGACGGCGCCATCGTGCAATGCACCATCTTCGCCAGCTCCGATCCCCTCACCGCGGCGCGATGCGCCGTGCACCAACTCCTGGAAACGATCCCGACATGAGCCTCACCATCGGCGCCCTGTGGCGCTACCCCGTCAAGACCCTCTCCGGCGAGCGCCTCGACACCGCCGAGCTCACCACCAACGGCATCGTGGGCGATCGAGTCGTCCACGTGCGCGGTCCGGAGGGAGTGCGCACGTCACGACGCCATCACAACCTGATCGGCCAGCACGCAACGCTCGGGCCCGACGGTGAACCTCTCGTCGACGGCCGGCCGTGGACTTCACCGGAGATCCTCGAACGCGTGCGAGCCGCCGCAGGACCCGACGCGACCCTCGCCCGTTACGACGGGCCGGAACGCTTCGACGTCCTCCCCCTGCTCGTGGCCACCGACGGCGCCGTCGCCTCGTTCGGGCGCGACGTCCGCCGGCTGCGCCCCAACATCGTCATCGACGGCGTCGACGGAATGGACGAGACGGGTTGGCCCGGAGCCGAGCTCCACATCGGTGACGCGGTCATCGCACTCGACTCACGCCGCGGCCGCTGCCCCATGACCACTGTCGACCCCGACACCCTCGAGGTCGACCGTGCCGTGCTGAAGGACATCTTCGCCCGCTTCGACGGGAAGCTCGCCCTCAACGCCGCGGTACTGCGCCCCGGCACCATCCGGGTCGGCGACGCCGTCGAGCTCGTGTGGCCGACCGGGACGCCGCCCCCCGCTGGGTGACCCCTCGGTCAGGTCGGCAACCGTCGGCGGTTCTCGATCGGCGATGCTGTGGCGATGAGCTCTTCCGAAGCGGCACCGACCCAGAGGATCGTTCGCCTGATCGGCGTCTACGACGCCGACAGCACCCTGCGCGGCGAGCTGTCCTACTGGGTCGGCGCCCGCCTCGGCCGGCGGCACTGCTCGTTGTGCGAGATCACCCACGGCTCGGTCCGCCAACGACCCGAGTGGACGAAGTGTCGGGCCGGCCTGCCGGTGCCGTTCGACACATACCACCGCAACGATCAGCCCGACACGATCCGGTCAGTCGCCGCCGGAGCTGCACCGGTGGTCGTCGCCGAAACCGACGCCGGTCACTCACTGATCCTCGGCGCCAAGGACCTCGAGGCGTGCGACGGTTCGATCGATCGGCTCGTCGCGGCGATCGAGCGGTCGGCGATCCGCCTCGGTCTCACATGGTCGACTCCAGGAACGTCGGCGTGACCATCCACGTCGGCGACCCGTTCCCCGCACGCGTCGCCGCCTACCGCCGGCACCTCCACCTCCCGTTCGACGTCGTCGCCGACACCGACCGGACGCTCTACCGACTGCTCGGCGCCGAACGAGGCAGCAACCGCCAGGTGTGGTCGGCGGGCACCATCCGGATGTATGCACGGCTCCTTCGCTCCCTGCGGTACGTCTCCCTGCCATCGACCCCGGACGCACGGCCGCCGATCAGCGAACTGAGCGCCGCGCTCGATTGGGGCCCTGCTGGGTGCGCATGACGAGACGCCTGCCGGGGGTCAGGCGTTCGACGGGTCGGCGGCATAGGACGAGACGACGTCGGGCGGCCGGGCAATGACGATTTCGGTCTCGATGTCGACGTTGATGCGGCCAGCGTACGACACGCTTCACGACACCCCCTGCTCAGGCTGATGCGATCAGGAGTTGCTTCACCTCGGCAGCGCTCAACACTCTTCCGACCGAGACGACGTCGTCGTCGATGACGAGCGCCGGCGTGGACATGACACCCCACGACGCGATCTCGCCGGGGTCGGTGACCTTCTCGAGTTCGATGGCGAGGCCCAGTTCGCCGATTGCGGCGCGCGTGGCCGCTTCGAGGTTGTTGCACTTCACGCATCCGGTGCCGAGGATCTTGATGTCCATGATGGGGTCCTTGTTCTGTGTGTGTGGGTTTGAGACGGGGTTCAGAGGATGGCGTTGAAGAGGAAGCCGGTGAGCAGGATCCCGGACGCGACGACACCGATGTAGGTGGCGATCAGCTTGGGCTTGAGGACGCGGCGCAGCAGGANNGCGACGACGCTCATCATGAACGCGAGCACGGTGCCCATCGGAAGACCCTTGCCGTGCAGTGCTTCCACGAGGGGGAGCACTCCTGCGGCGTTGGAGTAGAGCGGCACGCCGATCAGCACGGCGAGCGGGACTCCCCACCAACCGGTCGCGTGTCTGGCGAACCAGTCCTGTGGGGCCCAGCCGTGGATGACTGCACCGAGGCCGATGCCGACCAGCAGGTATGGCCACACCTTGCGCAGGATCGAGACAACCTCTTCGCGGGCCATCTGGAGGCGGTCGTCCCAGGTGAGGCCTTGGGAGGGGTCGATGATCTTGCCGCGGAGCTTGGTCTCGAAGACGAACGGCTCGACCCATCGTTCGAGGTTCATCCTGCCGAGCACCATGCCGGCGACGGTTGCGATGACGAGCCCGAAGCCGATGTAGAGGGCGGTGATCTTCCAACCGAACAGGCCGAACAGCAGCACGATCGCGACCTCGTTGACCATCGGCGAGGCGATCAGGAAGCTGAGCGTCACCCCGAGCGGCACGCCTGCGGCGACGAAGCCGATGAACACCGGCACCGCCGAGCACGAGCAGAACGGGGTGACCACGCCGAGGCCGGCAGCCGCGACGTTGCCGACGCCCTGGCGGCGACCGCCCAGCAGCGCCCGAGTGCGTTCGACCGACATGAAGCTGCGCAGGATCGTGACGAGGTAGATGACCCCGGTGAGCAGCAGGGCGATCTTGGTGACGTCGTAGAAGAAGAAGTGGACCGACTCGCCGAGCCGGCTGCCGGCCGTCAGGCCGGCCGTGTCGAAGATGACCCAGTTCCAGAACGGGCGGTTCCAGTGGTACAGCGACCACCAGACCACCGCGCCGACGGCGACCGGTGCCCAGCGCCGCAGGGACGACTTCGGTGCCGGACCCGATGACGGCAGCGTCGGTGTACTCGTTGCCGCTTGCTCGCTGGCTCTCGAAACTTCCTCCATCGTCAATCGACGATAACCGATGAAGAACCGATCTCCTCGGTTTCGCGAGTATATTCATCGTCGTTCGACGATTATCGATGAACTGGCGAGAGAAGTTCTCGCCGGAGGAGCAACGACGATGAGCACAGCCACCAGAACCAGCCGCTCACGTCGCGTCGCAGCGGCCGTTGCAGTACCGGACGACGAGACTCTTGCCGCGATGGCCAAGGCACTCGCTCACCCGGCGCGCGTGAAGATCCTTCGGGTCCTCGACGCCCGGACGACATGTGTCACCGGCGACGTCGTGACAGAGGTCGGCCTCGCGCAGTCGACCATCTCGGAACACCTGCGGATCCTCCGCGAAGCGGGCTTGATCCAGGGCGAGATCGAAGGACCCCGCACCCGTTACTGCGTGAGCTCCGCCGGTCTGGCCAGCCTCAAGGCTGGTATCGCCGCGCTCTGACCAAGCTCCCCGCCGTCAGATCGGCTTGCGAGCGATCACCTGGACCACGGCCCCGACGCCCGTGTGCCCGGTACCTTCGACGACGTCGCGGTCGAGCTCTTCGGCATGGACCAGTTCCAGGCCGGCCAGCTCCTCTCGTAGGCCGTCCAGCGTCATCGCCATCTCCGCCACCGACGGGCCTCCGGTACCACGACCGATCTGGGCCGGCGTGTACGCCTCGAGCAGGAACATGCCGCCTGGCTTGAGCGCGGCGACAACCCGACGGTGCACGTCGCGACGTACGCCGGGGGGCATGTGAGCGAAGATCGACACCATCGCATCCCAGCGGTCGATGCCGAGGTCGAACACCACCAGATCGCCGACCACTGCAGCAACGTGGACGCCGCGTTGCTCGGCGAGGCGAAGGGTCTTGGCGACCCCCGCCTCGGTCAGGTCGACGCTGTGCACCTCACGACCAGTGGCAGCGAGGAAGACAGCGTTGCGCCCCTCCCCCTCGGCCAGACACAGCGTTGTCCCGCCAGGAAGCAGCTCGAGGTTGGCGCGGAGGAACTCGTTGGGGTCGGTGCCGTAGTGGTAGTGGTCGACGCTGTAGCGCTGCTCCCACATCGAGCGCGGAGTGGGCGCTTCGGTCATCGACGCAGGCCTGAGACCCGCTGCGTATCGACGTGATCGTCATCGTCATTGCACGTGCATCGCTCTGCCGGCGGCACATGGCCGAGCACCTGCTCGACATGGGCGCCACATCCAGCCCAGCTCGGTCGTTGACACATCGGACAGATCAGTTCGACACACATACCCCCTAGGGTATCATGTGCCATGCGCAGTCGAACACGTCGTCGAGTCAGCCGAAGGGCCATCGCATGATCGTGGACGAGCCCGATCCAGTTTCCGGGCGACGGATGCATCCTGCCCTCAAGCTGGCCATCGGCGGCGTCGTGGGCGTCGCTGCGGCCTGGCTCGTCGTGTCGACGGCTGGCGGTCTCGGTGACGCGGTCGCGGCTGTCGGACGAATGCGACCGGAGTTCATCGCGATCGCTGGCGCGTTCGCGGTGCTCCGCCTCGCACTGTTCGGGCTGCAGTTGTTGTGGCTCGGCCGCCGCACCGGACCGATGGGAATCGGTACTGCGATGGGGCTTTCACTCGTCGTCTACGGGTTCGGCGCGATCACGCCGGCCGCTCCTGCGGAGGGTCTGGCGATTGCCAGTCGTGAGTTGCGGCGTCGGGGGCGCTCGAAACAACAGGCACGCATGATCTGCGGGTTCACCGAATGGTTCTCACAGCGCACCTTCTACGGCATCGCAGCGCTCGACCTGTTCCTCGTCGTGTTGCTCGGCCACCTGTCGTTCTCGGCCTCATGGCCGTTCCTGATCGTGGCCGGCGTCGTCATCCTGGCGCTCGCCGGAACCGCGATGATGGCCCGCCTCCCGGGCACCGCCGCCTCGGTGTCACGACTGCTCGCCGCAGTTCGGGCTCGGCGCCCGCAGCCCCCACCGGAGGCCCGACGTGAAGCCGCCCACGCCTGGCACGCTCAGGCCATGGCCGTCGTCGGCCCGCCCCGCAACCGTGTCCGGTTGGCACTCGTGTCGGCAGGCACAGTGCTGGCCGACACCGGGACCCTGTGGGCCACCTGCCACGCCGCCGGGTTCCACATCCATCCCGAGTTGGTGCTGCTGGCCCGCACCGTGGGCACTGTCGTGAGCTGGGTGCCACTGTTGCCCGGCGGGCTCGGGCTCGTCGAAGCTGCAATCCCGAGCGTCCTCCACCGCTTCGGCGCACCGCTCGACGACGCACTCGCCGCCACGTTGGTGTACCGAGCGGCGGGAACGCTGCTTCCCGCGCTGGCCGGCGGGGTGGCGATCGTGGCACTTCGCTCGCATCGGACGTGAGTGTCTGCTGGAGCACGTCGGGTTCAGCGGGGCTGCGCAAGACAGGTCTTGCCGCTGAACGGCGCTTTGAGCACCGGAGCGATCACACAGACGTTCAACAGGCCGGCGATCAACGGCAGCAGGCCGACCGCCGCAAGGGCATACCCACTTCCTGATCCGATCACGAGACCGGCGACGATCATCACGAGACCAGCGACGACTCGAATCCCGCGACCGACGGGGCCTGCCATGAAACGAGCGAACGACATGATGGTTCTCCTTGTTCGAGTTGTCGGCGAGACGCCGTCAACGGTTGGATGCGACTTCGGCGTCGATCAGTCACATTCGTGGCGACCGGCCCGAAGAGAGACCCTTTTCGCTACGCGGGCGGCACGGCGGCAAGAGCAGCAGTGAGACGATGTGCAGCGTCGGTCGCCAGCTCTTGGAACGCCTCACCGGTCATGAACTCCCGAGGATCGACCGCGCTGATCGTGACGCGATCGTCGCTCTGGCTGAGCACGACGTTGCAGGGCAGGAGCAGGCTGACCGACTCGTCGAGCTCCAACGCCCGATGTGCGAACGTCGGGTTGCAGGCGCCAAGGATCTTCAGCGGTGACCGTTCGACCCCAAGCTTGGCCTTCAGCGTCGCCGCCAGGTCGATCTCGGTCAGGACGCCGAAGCCTTGGGCCGCGAGCGACTCGCGAACAGCGGCTTCGGCGGCCTCCATCGACAGTGTGGTGGTGGTCTCGATGGCGCGCACGTTCACTTCTTCTCAGCGATCGCAAAGCGGCTGAGTCCCAGCTCCGACTCGATGGCGTGACGCGGGCGGGCGCCGACGGCCTGCTTCGTGAGCTTGCCGCCTTCGAAGAGTCCGATCGTCGGAATGCCGCGGATGCCGTAGCGGCCGGCGACGGTCTGGTTCGCGTCGACATCCACCTTGACCACCTTGATCGACGCACCGTACTTGTCGGCGAGCGCTTCGACCTCGGGTGCGACCGTGCGACACGGCCCACACCACGCCGCCCAGAAGTCGACTACGACCGGCACTGTCGCGTCGAGCACCTCACGCTGGAAAGTCGCCTGGTCGTCAGCCTTGATCACGGTTGCCATGTCGAGTCCTCTCGAGTGTTCGGGATCCCGTTGTGAACCCGTCGACGACATCAACACATACCCCGGCGGGTATATTCCAAGTTCTGCCGGCCACCGAGTTGAGAAGTTGCTGTCGGCGGGTTCCGCCGGGGACCTTCGGCCCTCGCCTCGATACCTACAGGGGTATACCTTCAGGAGTGGGTGGCTACCGCCGACGCGGCGAGCATCACCGGCATCCCGGACGACAGCGGATCGGATCGATCATGAGTGAGAACGGCTACGGCAAGGCAGTGCTCGAAGAGTTGCGACCCCTGCATCGCGAGCTCCGCCACGCCATCCCTGACGTGTACAAGGGCTTCAGCGAGTTCCATCACGCCGCGTTTGCCGCCGGCGATCTCGACGTGAAGACCAAGGAGCTCATCGCGCTGGCGATCGGCGTCATCCAGCGATGCGACGGATGCATCGCGTCGCACGCGGAAGGTGCCGCACGAGCGGGAGCGACACGACAAGAGGCGGCGGAAGCAATCGGCGTCGCCCTGCTCATGAACGGCGGCCCGGCCACCATCTACGGTCCCCGCGCCTACGCAGCATTCTGCGAGTTCACCGCCGGACCAGTCACCTGAGCCCGGCAACCCTGCAGGTTGCGAGGAACATCGGGTAGGTCGCACGGTCGCGCACGATGTCGTGGCATTCGCGAAATTCGACATCGATGAAGCCGGCGGCGGTCAGCGCGGTCGCCAGCTCCGATCGATCGAAGCCATGGTGCACGTCGACGCCGTGACCGTGAAAGGAACCATCCTCCTTCACCAGATCGGCGACGCACAGCCGACCGCCCTCGTCGAGCAGTTCAGCGAACTTCGAGAGCACGACGCCTATGTCGTGGACGTGGTGCAGAGTCAACACGGTGACGACGAGGTCGAACCGTTCATCGGGCACGGGTGCGCTTGCCAGGTCGAGATCCCACACCCGCGCGTCGCTGATGGCACCGGCCGCGATCTTGGCGAGCATCACCGTGCGCATCCCTGCAGACGTGTCCACCAACGTGACCGGACCAACGAGGTGCCGAAGGGCCTGGGTGACCAGCCCAGTGCCTGCGCCGTACTCGAGCAAGCGTTGCGACCCGTCCAGAACGAGCGCGTCGCGGATCGCCGATGCGACCTCGCTGGCCCGCTGCAACTTGCCGGGATCGTCGTCCCACGTGGCGGCACGATCGTCGAAGCTGCTCATCGGAGCGAGTCAAGCACCACGCGAGCGGACAGCTGCCATCGGATGCGACATCCGAAGCGCCGGGGGCAAGCGGATGTCGGCCGTGGGTTTGCCGTCGGGCACGTCCGGGTACAGCTGGTCCGTCGAAGGAGCATCCAGATGTCAAGAGCGCACGCGTTGCCGCACAACCCTGTCGGTCGTCTCACGAGCGACCACCCGGTGGTCGTGAAGTTCGGTCGTGCCGGCTGGTTCGCGAAGGGTGTCGTCTATCTCGTGGCAGGTGTGC
Source organism: Acidimicrobiaceae bacterium (assembly GCA_003154135.1). Lineage (GTDB taxonomy): Bacteria > Actinomycetota > Acidimicrobiia > Acidimicrobiales > Ilumatobacteraceae > UBA668. The sequence continues at coordinate 14,809 of PMCN01000259.1, read as the reverse complement.
TGGCCCTCTTGATCGCAGCCAAGGCGTCGGGTTGGTCCAGCGCGGCCACCGCTCCGAACAAGGAAGCGAGTCCGACCGGCGCGTTGAAGACGATCGCTCAGATGTCGGGCGGCGCGCTGCTGATGTGGGTCTTGGCAGGGGGGATGCTGCTCTACGCCGCATGGCGTGTGGTCTCTGCGCTGCTCCCTGGCGGCAGTGACACCAAGGCATGGATCATGCGCATCGGCTATCTGGTCAGCGCGGCGATCTACACCACGTTCGCGGTGACGGCGATCTCGCTCGCCCGCAGCGGACGCTCCAACCCGAATGGCAACGCGAAGGTGACCTCGCTCTCCGACCGTGTCATGGCGCACTCCGGCGGCCGTCTCGTCATCGGCGTCGTCGGAGCGATCGCCATCGCCGCGGGGCTCTACCGGCTCGTCAAGGGCATCCGAGGCGATGTGACCGACGAGCTCGACCTGTCGGCGCTCTCGCCGCAGCGACGCCGTTGGACGGAGCGGTTGGGTGCGGTCGGCGAGATCGGGCGAGGCCTCGGCATCGGGCTGATCGGCTTCTTCCTGCTCCGCGCGGCCGTCACCTATGACGCCGCACAGGCGACCGGTCTGGACGGTGCCCTGCGCCGCTTGGCCACCGAGAACTGGGGCCTCTTCGTCGTGGTCGTCATCGGTGTCGGATTCGCCGCATATGGGGTGTTCTGCCTCGCGACGTTCACTCACCGCGAGCTGCAGGCGCCGTGACCGCCCCCAGCGGTGGCCTCCGAGCGACGTGGCCGGTGCACCGTCGCCAGAGCGTGCAACTGCTGTGTGGTTGGGTCGTGTTGACGGTCGTGTGGATCGGCCTCGGCAAGCTCCTCACTGGCCCACTCTCGGCCGGGTCGATCGTCCACGCCGACGAGCACGTGGCGCATTGGATGGTCGCTCATCGGACCCCGACGTGGAACCATGTCACCGTGTGGGGGTCGCTCCTGGCAGAGACGACCACGAAGGTCGTGGTGACGGCGGTGCTCGCTCTCGTGTTCCTGAGGCTCTGGCGGCGCTGGTTCGAACCGGCCCTGCTCGTCGTCTCGCTCGTCATCGAAGCCGCCGCATTCATCACCGTCACCACAGTCGTCGGGCGCAATCGACCTGACGTGCCCCGACTCGATGGTTCGCCGGTGGGCTCCAGCTTTCCGAGCGGGCACACCGCGGCGGCCGCCGCCTATGCCGCAATCGCCGTGGTGGTGTTCCTACATACCCGCAAGCGCTGGGCGCGAATCGTGGTCGTAGTCCTCACCGCGCTCATCCCCGTCATCGTCGCTCTGGCGCGCATGTACCGCGGCATGCACTTCCTCTCCGACACCATTGCCGGCACCGTCTTGGGCGGCGCTGCGGTAGCCCTCACCGCGGTAGTGCTGGCACGTTCGCCAGAGGGCGCCGCAGTTGTCAACCCGAGCCCCGAGGTCGCCGACCCGAGCCTGGATGTCCTGGAATCGGCCGACCACGATCGGATCGTGGCGTGATGTCGCGCCGCGCCGGTGGAGGCCGCCGGTGCCGATCCTGATCGCTGTCGCCGTCGCGACGGTCGTGGTGACCGTCGTCCTCACGCTCGTGGCACGGCGCGGGCGTCAGGCCGACCCTGCGGACGTGCGCACAGGTGCTGACGGTCTCGTCGATCAGGCGCACCGGCACCCTGCGCTGCGACGGTTCCTCGTGGACCGCCGCGACACCACCAAGGCGACAGGGTGGCTGCTGACGGTCGCACTCGGAACGATCAGCGCGCTCACGCTGCTGGTGGGCCTCGTGCTCGAGATGGTCCAGACCCGCGAAGGGTTCGCGAGATGGGACGACTCCGCCGCTCGCTGGGGCGCGGCACACACCAGCGGCACGGCAGAGTCGGTGGTGCGGGTGATCACCCAACTGGGCAGCACGCCGGTCGTCATCGCGCTCTGCGTCATCGTGTCGATCGTCGAGTATCGCCGCATCCCCACGCGCGCAGTGCCTGCCTTCTTGGTCACAGTGGTCACCAGTCAACTCGTCATCACCAATCTCATCAAAGTGATCGTGGGACGTGAGCGCCCCAACGTTGCGCGGCTCGTCTCGGCATCCGGCTTCTCGTTCCCGTCCGGCCACACCGCGGCCAGTGCTGCCTTGTACGCCGCGATCGCGCTGGTAGCGGGCCGCCGCCGCAGTCGCCGCACAAAGGCCATGCTGGCCGGTGCGGCCGGCGGGATCACCGTCGCCGTGGGGATGAGTCGAGTCCTGCTCGGGGCTCACTGGCTCACGGACGTGATCGCCGGTGCGGCCTTGGGCTGGGCCTGCTTCGCCCTGTGCTCGATCGCCTTCGGAGGCCGGCTGCTGCACTTCGGTGCACCCGTCGAGCAGGCCGGCGCCGTCCTCGCCACTGAGTCGCCCGGTGCCGACACCCCCGTTTCTACGACCGAGAGGAGTCACACATGACCTCTGTAGCCGTCATCGCACACAGTGCCAAGGTGCTCGGAGGGGGCCTCGGCCGGCTGCGCGACGTCCTCACCGAGCACGGGGTCACCGATCCGATCTGGCTCGAAGTGCCCAAGAGCCGCAAGGTGCCCGCCCGCGTCAAGGAGGCGATAGAGGAGGGTGCCGACCTCATCTTCGTGTGGGGTGGCGATGGCAGCGTCCAACGCTGCATCGATGCCGTCGTGGGATCACCGGTCACGCTCGCGATCCTTCCCGCTGGAACGGCCAACCTGCTGGCGAACAACCTGGGCATCCCGATCGACCTCGAGCGAGCGGTCGAGGTCGGCCTGCACGGGAACAACCACACGATCGACGTCGGGAAGATGAATGGCGAGCACTTCGCCGTCATGGCCGGCATCGGGCTCGACGCGCTGATGATCCGCGACGCCGACTCCGGGATGAAGGACCGCTTCGGCCGAGCGGCCTACATCTGGACCGGCGCCCGACACATCCGTTCCACACCGGTGCGCACCACCGTCCGCATCGACGGCCACACGTGGTTCGACGACAAGGCCAGCTGCGTGCTCATCGCCAACGTAGGGTCCATCGGCGGAGGCGTCACCGCCTTCGAGCACGCCTCACCCGACGACGGCAAGCTCGACGTCGCGGTGATGACCGCCGACGGTGCATGGCAGTGGCTGCGCACCCTCGCCCGTGCGTCCATCGGGCACGCCGAGAACTCGCCGCTGATCCAGATGACCCAAGCCGGCAAGATCACGGTCGAAACCCGCACGCGGCGACCGTACGAACTCGATGGTGGAGCACGTCCGAAGACGAACAAGCTGCGGGTCCACGTCGTCCCACACGCGGTGACGATTCGTGTGCCATCTCCCGCGAACCGCTCGACCTCGGCCCGATGACGACGAGACCGGCCGCGTCGACCGCTTCGTCACCCCGACCACATCGCGGCTTCCCCGCATTCGTGTGCGCCATCGTCGGCGGAGTGCTCGTCCTGGCGACGCCGTTCATCGCTCGCCACATCGACGGCTCAGCCGACCAGTTCGGCAGCAGAACCGTGCCCGTGTTCCCGGCGATCGGTTGGCTCGTCTGTGCGGCGTTGGCGTCAGTTGTCGTGTCCCATCGCCTGCAGATCTGGTTCACCGTCGACGAGGGCTCAGTGCTCGCGATCGCGTACGACATCCTGCCGCTGATGCTCTTCCTGGCGCCGGTGATCTCGATCGCAGCCGTGATCAGCGGGCATCTGCTGCTGGCCGCCGCCGGTGCGGCCCTGACCGTGTACCACGGCGTGCTCGTCGTCCCGAGACTGGTCTCCCAGCGCGTGCCATCCTGGGCGCGCACTGCGCCGCAGTTCCGTCTGGCCGTCGCCAACGTGTACGTGGACAACACCACACCTGCGGCGGCAGCCCAACAACTGACCGAGAGCGACGTCGACGTGATCGTGATCGCAGAGGCGACACCGCAGTTCATGCGCACCTTCGATTCCGCCGGTGGCGACGCCTCGCATCCTCATCGGGTATCCGATCCCGCCGACACCAGCGATTACGCGGTCGCGATCGCGTCGCGTCTACCTCTCGGTCCGCGCTCGGCGGTGCGGTCACTCGGACGGCTCCGTCTCGCCGTCGCCGAGGTGGAGATCGGCGGCCTGCTCACGACGATCGCCGGGCTGAATCCGAGGTCGACGTTCGACCAGGACGGTCAGGAGATCTGGAAGGACCAGATGGATGAACTGAAGTCCTACGTCCCAACGGTGTCCGGTCCGTTGGTGGTGGCGGGAGATCTCAACAGCACCGAGTTCCGTCCGGAGTTCGAGGAACTGCTGAAGGTCGGGCTGGACGACGCGATCGATTCGCTGGGGCAGGCCTGGAAGCCGTCGTTCTCGCTGAAGTCGGTCTGGCCGCTCGGCATCTTCGGTGTCGTCGCCCGCCTCGACCAGGCGCTCGTGAACGACCGGGTCTGCGCGTTGAAGATCCGCACCTTGAAACCCCGCGGCAGCGATCACCTTCCGTTCGTGATCACGCTGGCGGTCCGGTGATCAGGCGATGGAACCGTCGACCCCAAGGAACTTGGTCAGCTGCGTCGCGAACTCCGGAACGTTTCGGCGCAGCCACTCGATGAGCATCGCCGCGTGCTCCATCTCGTCATCCTTGTTGTGGATGAGGACGGCCTTGAGTTCGGTGTCGGCACAATCATCGGCACGTTGGCCGTACCAGTCGATCGCCTGCAGCTCCTCCATCAACGACACGATCGCTTGATGGGTCGCGTACGTCAACGCGGATAGCCGTTCTCTCGGAGCATGGAGTTCTTCGCTTGACATGGTGTGCCCTTTCGGCCGCGGTGCGAACATCGGCTGGATACCCCGTCGGCGCACTGGCCAAACCTCACGACGGCCGGCACCGGCCGGAGGGTCTCACGTATTGCCGTCAGCGACATCGGGTACAGGAGATCCGAGACCCCCAGATCGGACGAACAACGATGCGCAAGTTCTCCATACGACCGACGCTGACGCTGCGCGGCAGGACGTTCAAGGGTCTGCGCGGATGGTCGGGCAAGCCGACGCACCCGCCGCTCACCGACCTGCCCGTGGCGGCGTACATCCTCGGGGCAACCTTCGACGTGATCGCAACCGTCGGTCGGAACCACGCCTGGAGCCGCGACTTCTTCCGCGCCGGCACCTTCCTCTTCATCGGCGGTGCTGTCGTGTCCTTGCTCGCAGCCCTCACGGGTTTCTGGGACTGGCTGCGCTCGACGGAGAAGGGCACGCAAGCACGACGGACCGCGAACACCCACGCCTTGACGATGATGTTCGTGATGGCGCTCGCCCTGGTCGACATCGCGTTGCGCCTGAACGGCTACCACACCCGCACCCACCCCACCGTGGCGACCCTCGTCATCTCGATCATCGTGGCCGCACTGGTCGCCGTGGGTGCGACCTTCGGCGGGAGCCTCGTCTTCGAGCATGGGTTCAACGTGGAGACCGCCGGCGACAGCCCTGCGTGGCACGTCTCCGAGACCGACGTCATGCCTGGCGACCCGCCCCCGGTGGAGGATGAGATGTCGCCTGCCGAACGACTGGCCGACTCCGAAGTTGCAGTCACCAGCAGGACTCTCGACCCACTCGACTCACCGGCCGACCACGACCTCCACGACGTTTGAGACCCACAACCCTCGCCGTTCAGCGTCGAATCCGCTTCACACACCAAGGAGACAAAGTGTTCGCAATCAGCACCATGAGTTCATCGGTTCAGGGGATCTTCTTCCTCATTGCGGTAGTGCTCTTCATGGCCGCCGGTGTCTCGGTCACGCCGGGGAAGAAGAACCTGATCGGCTTCGGCCTCGGCTTCTTCGTGTTCGTCTTCATGTGGAACGCGTTCGCTGCCGCCTAGCCGCGTCGACGCTGAGCCGCGAGTGTTTCGTCGTTGCACCTGCCGGGTACATCGATGCTGGTGTGCCGCCTTGGCCCACCATCGAGGAGGCACTCGTGACCAGTATCCGACGACAGATTTCCATTTCGTGCGCACCGGGGAAGGTGTTCGAGGTGCTTGCCGACGTCGAACGTCTCGCTGATTTCTCGCACATGACCGTCGCGATCAGCAATGGTCCTGGCCGACCGCTGGCGGTGGGTGATCGCTTCGATCAGGTCGTCAAGGTGCTCCACCTGGAGCTCGACACCGAATGGGAGGTGACCGAGATCGTCACCGACGAGCGGATTCGCGTCGAGGGCCGATCGAAGGCCAACGGTTCGGCCACGGTCACTCAGCAGATCGCCGCACAAGGCGATGGATCGTTGGTCACGTTCGAGATCGAGTACGACCCGCCATTCGGCATCCTTGGCGACATTGCCGACAAGGCCGTCTTCGAGAAGCGTCACGAACACGACGCGGAGCAGATCCTGGTCAGCCTGAAGACGCTGTGCGAAGGCGTCGCAGCCCGGTGATCGACCGGCTCGACGCGCTGTACCGGCGCACGGGCGCAAACCTGCCCGATGGCGACCCACTCCCTTCGCACGGCGCACAGATGGAGGGCTACTTCTGGCGGGTCACGGACGTTGCCTCGTCACGCGTGGTCGTGGTGCTGTGCGGTGTGAACCGTCACCCCGACGGCGATTGGGCAACGGTCGCGATCGCCGCTGAACCGGGCGGCGTCGTCCGCTCGGCCGTGCTCCCGCGGGCGATTTCGCGACGTGATGCGTTCGTCGTGACCGCAGGTGATGGCGCGTTTCGCGCAACGGCGACCCATGTGCACCTCGACCTCGGCGGGGATGCTGTGGTCGACCTTACGATCGATCGCACCGTCGTCTGGCCGCATGCGTTGGGTGGAGGAGGCATCTTCTCGGCGGTCCCGTTCCTCGGCCAGTACTGGCATCCACATGTGCTCGGTGGCGTCGTGTCGGGCCAGGCGTCGATCGGGACCGAACGGTGGACGTTCGATGGGGCCGAGATCTATGCGGAGAAGAACTGGGGAGCCGGCTTCCCCGAGCGCTGGTGGTGGGGCCAGGCGCAAGGGTTCGAACGCCCCGATGTCTGCGTGGCCTTCGGCGGCGGCCGGTTGACCGCCGGGCGCCTCGCGATCACGGTCGGCGGTGCAGTGGTGCGCGTGGGCGACGACGTGGTGCGGTTCGCACCACCGTTCTCGACGGTGCGCAGTTCGACCGACGGAACCCGGTGGGAAGTCCGCGCGCGTGGTCACGGATGCAGACTTCACTTGGTCGGGGTCGGCGTCGGTGAACCGCACGTGCTCCCGGTGCCGCTTCCCGCGGAACGGCGCAACGTCGACACCGACTTCGAGTTCCTCGCTGCTCACATGACGATCGAACTGACAGGGGCTGTCCAATACTCGGGAGAGACCGACCTCGCTGGCCTCGAGACAGGGCATCGCCCCGCACCCGATGGTCGGTGAAGAGGTACGGCCAGGGGTGCCGAAGAGCCCGCCGAGCTTGCTCGGTCGGGCCTTCGGCGCCGCCCCGGATCAGTGCTTGGTGACCTTGTCCTTGACCGTGTCGACGACGTTGTCGGCCTTGTCCTTCACGTCCGCGACGAATCCCTTGGCTTTGCCGGCCCGTTCGTCGGCCTTGCCCTGCTTCTTGAGGTCTTTGTTGCCGGTGAGGTCACCGACGGCCTGCTTGATCTTTCCCTTGGTCTTGTCTACTTCCTTGCCCATGATGTTTTCCTTTCTCAAATGGTGCAACACCTGCTATCGGCGCATCACCACAACGATGACGATGATCACAATCAGAAGAACCGCTCCTCCACCGATGTACATCTATGCCCTCCTTTCGTTCTCGGCAGGACTCCATGCGGACACTCTCTGCCGTTCAGCGGTCGAACGCTCGGGCGTTGGGCCGGCCGTCGTCGTAGAACTGTCCGTGAAGCCCAGTGCTGCGGCCAGCGCCCTCGGGTCTCTCACGGTGACGGTGAGATTGGGGTGACGAACGATGCCCAGCGGGTCGATGCCTGGGACCGGCGATCGGAACGCAAGGCAGACTCCCGTGCGGGTGGTGGTGGCGAAGGTCAACCCGCGATCGGCGAGCGACAGCCTCGCTGGGCCGGCCACACGCCACAGACGGTACGGGCCGGTGATCGTTGCGCCGACGATGTTGTCGAGGGGGGTCGTCAGCGTCCAGCGTCCGAAGTGGGCGATCAAGGTGTCGTCGTCGACCAGTAGGTAGGCCGTTCGCGGATTGACACCGAAGAGTCGGTTCCATCGCTGAACGTCTCGACTGAAGTCGAAGTCGAATCGTTGCTTCATGATCTGGAGATACCCGCTCGTTGGGCGCGTTACACACCGACTGCACCGCGGGCAGGTGACAGGATTCCAGGCATGACGTCCCGAGCAGGCTCCGCGCGAGTGCATCATCCGCGTCGGCGATCAATGCGGGGGCACGGATACTTCAAGCGACTGGGGCCGGGCATCGTCACGGGGGCTGCCGACGACGACCCGTCCGGGATCGGTACGTACTCGCAGGTCGGTGCGGCGCAAGGGCTGTCGCTGCTGTGGATGGCGCCGTTTCTTCTGCCGTTGGCGGTGGGGGTCCAGGAAGCAACGGCACGTCTGGGACTGGTGAGCGGCAAGGGCCTCGGCACTCTGATCCGCGAGCGCTTCCCACGCTGGGTGCTCATCGGCGCGGTCGTGTTGCTGGCTTCCGCCAACACGCTCAACATCGCCGCCGATCTCGCGTCGATGAGCGCTGCGCTGGGGCTGATGGTGCCGTTGCCCACGGCCGTTGGTGTCATCGGGTTCGCCGTGGGGATGGCTGTTGCCGAGGTCGCTGTGCCGTACCACCGCTACTCGCGCGTGTTGCGATGGTTCGCCCTGTCGCTGGTGGCCTATGTGTTGGTGCTCGGAGTGGTTCACGTCGATTGGGCGAGCGTGGCAGCCCGCACGTTCCTGCCCCGCTTCCACTTCGACGCGGCGAACATGATCGCCCTGACCGCGATTGCCGGCACGACCATCTCGCCGTACCTGTTCTTCTGGCAGGCCTCGGAGGAGGTCGAGGAGCGCAACGATGGCCCAGCGGACCCTGTCGATCGACCCCACATCGTCGCCATGCGCGTCGACGTCTGGACNNGCAGCGGTGACCCTCGGAGCATCGGGGCCGGTCAACATCGGAACCGCCGAACAGGCCGCGAAGGCCCTGGAGCCGCTGGCCGGGAGCTTCGCAAAGGTGCTGTTCGCCGTGGGGATCGTGGGCCTCGGCCTGCTGGCGGTGCCGGTACTGGCCGGCTCGACGGCGTACGCGGTCGCCGAGGCGTTCCACTGGCACGAAGGTTTGAGCCGTCGCTTGCGCGACGCTCCAGGCTTCTATGCGGTGATCGTCGCTTCGATGGCAATCGGCCTCGCGATGGTCGCGATCGGGGTGAACCCGATCCGAGCGCTGTACCTGGCCGCGATCTTCAACGGTGTCACCGCGCCGCCACTGATCTTGCTGATCGTCATCCTCGCTCGCTCACAGGGCGTGCTCGGCAAGTTCCGATCGGGCTGGGCATCGCTCGCGGCCACCTCGATCGCCGGCATCGCCATGACAGCCTTTCCCGTCATCGCCCTGCTCAAGTCGTAGCCAGGCCCACCTTGGTTCAGCGGTGGCTCGGGATGCCCGCTTGAGGTGCGAGGAACGCTTCGCCCATGGCGTGCCGCTGCTCCGGGGTTGTGCTGCTGCTCAACAGTGGGAGGACTTCAGCCTCTTCGCTCGCCGCGTGTTGGTGCACCTTGGCACTGAAACCGGTGAACATGGTCTCGAACTCGACCGAACCGGTGTCCAGACCCTTGAGGTTGGTGACGACGTCACTCGCAGCACCTTCCTCTTGTGTGCGGGCTTCCATTGAGTTGTTCGCTCCTCCGACGCCGATCGGCGCCGATGCGATGTACCCCAAGGGCCGACGATGGAGACCCTGATCCTCGGAGTGACCATCGGCCCTTGTCGCCGCGAAACCGAAGAGGGACCATGAGTTCAGACTCCGCTGAAAGGAGGAACCATGTGGACGATTCTTCTCATCGTTCTCCTTGTTCTGCTGCTCACGGGCGGCGGCTACGGCTACAACCGACGCCGCCGTTGAACACTCGGCAAGTGAGCCCGACACAGGCAGCGGTCGCCCACACCACCACGTTGGGGGCATACGCACCCGATCGCGTATGAGAGGCTGTCACGAACGTGTTCATGACTGATATCGCGTCCCAACCCACATCGAACCCACACGGCTCTCATCGATGATGAAGTCGAGCCAGGAGTTCCCGGACCCGCTGGGCCGTGAGCGACGGCCGGGTGGCTCATACACCGCGTTGGATGAGCCGATTCTCGCGGAGATCTTCAGTGTGGAGCGGTTGGAGCAACACGCGCGGACCCTTGCGGCGGCCCAAAAGGTGACGTCGAAACCTCGACGGGGCCGTGGCATGCAACCGCGTATCGCCGAGAACGCTCGCATCCTGGCGGAGTCATACCGGATCTTGGCTCGTGCGATCAAGGAGGAACGTTCGCTGACTCCGGCAGCCGAATGGCTTGTCGACAACTTCCCCATCGTCGATGAACAACTTCGCGAGATCCGAGACGACTTACCCCCCGACTACTACCGCGAGCTTCCCAAGCTCGCCGATGGTCCTCTCGCGGGCTATCCGCGGGTCGTGGGTCTCGCCTGGGCGTACGTCGCCCACTCGGACAGCCGTTTCGATCCGGAGAGCCTGCGGCGCATGGTACGCGCCTATCAGGAGGTCGAGTTGCTGACGATCGGTGAACTGTGGGCGATCGCGATCAGCGTCCGCATTCTGCTGGTCGAGAACCTCCGCCGCCTGTCGGAACAGATCGTGCGCAGCCGCGAAGCGCGGCAAGCGGCGGACGAGTTCGCCGACGGCTTGATCGGAGTCGACAAGAGCAGCGACGAGAACGCTACGCCATCGTTGCGTCGGCTTTCACGTGCGGTGCCCTCGAATGCGGGGCGCGTGCAGCTCTTTCAGCGTCTTCGCGATCTCGACCCCGTTGTCACTCCTGCTCTGCACTGGTTGGAGGAGGTCCTCGCGGCCGACGGAACGAACGCAGACGAGATGGTGCGCCTGGAGCATCAGCGGCAGGCGACCATGAACGTGACAGTCCGAAACGTGATCACGAGCATGCGTCTCATCTCCTGGTTCGACTGGGCCGANNGCAGAGATGGACTTCGCGACACGGAATCGGTACCGAGACGCCGTCGAGGAACTGGCACGAGATGCGGGGATCTCCGAGGTGGAGGTTGCTCGAAAGGCCCTGGCGAGAGCCGACGCAGCTCGTGCGGCCCCCGACGTGGAGTCGTCACTGCGGGCTCGAACGGCAGATCCGGGCTACTACTTGATCTCGGAGGGCCGCTCCGCCTTCGAGCGCGATCTTGGCGTTCGGGAGCCGTTGGCGGGTCGCCTTCGGCGCGCCTACGTCCGGTTTCCCGCGATCGGCTATCCGGCGACACTGACCGTGGTCACGGCCTTGATCCTCGCTGTACCGGTGGAGCTGTCGGGGCATGGACACCGTGCTGCTGCACTCACACTGATCATCGCCGCCCTTGGCCTCGGCCCAGCGTCTGACCTGGGGGTCGCCTTGGTCAACCGAACGGTCACCGGAGTGCTCGGCCCGCGACCACTGCCCCGGTTGGACCTCGACGATGGCGTGCCAACGTCGTTGCGAACCCTTGTCGTGGTGCCGATGTTGTTCACCAGCGAGGCCGAAGTCGAGGCCCAGNNCTCGAGGTCCACTACCTGGGGAACCGGCTGGGTGATGTTCGGTTCGCGTTGCTGTCGGACTGGCTCGATGCTCCGACCCAGACCGTTCCTGGCGACGATGACCTCGTCGCTGCGGCTGCGGCGGCCATCGATCGGCTCAACAATCGTTACGGCGAAGCACCGCACGGAGGCGCTCGCTTCCTGCTTTTCCACCGAACGCGCACCTGGAACCCGGCCGAGGGGTGCTGGATGGGGTGGGAACGCAAGCGCGGCAAGCTGCACGAGCTGAATGCCCTCTTGCGCGGTTCGGCGACGACGGGCTTCGTGACCAACGAACGGCCGACATCGACTCCGCCGGCGGATGTCCGTTATGTGATCACCCTCGACGCAGATACACGCCTGCCGTTGGGTGCGGTGGGACGACTGGTGGGGACGATGGCCCATCCTCTCAACCAGCCGACGTACGACGCGCAGGCGGGTCGAGTGACACAGGGCTACGGCGTACTCCAGCCACGCATCACCCCGACGCTTCCCGGCGGGCGAGGAGGGTCGATATTCCAGAGGACCTTCGCCGGCGCGGCGGGAATCGACCCGTATGCATCCGCTGTATCCGACGTCTACCAGGATCTCTTCCAAGAGGGAAGCTTCACCGGCAAGGGGATCTACGACCTCGATGCGTTCGACGCTGCTCTGGCGCACCGGGTGCCTGAGAACACGCTGTTGAGCCACGACCTCTTCGAGGGGGTGTTCGCCAGGGCGGGATTGGTGACGGACATCGAGCTCTTTGACGAGTTCCCGGCGAACTACCTGGTCTCGGCGGCCCGTCAGCACCGCTGGGCGCGGGGCGATTGGCAACTCCTGCCCTGGATCCTCGGTCGGGCCCGCGATGCCGACGGTCAGCGGAGCCGTAGTCGCCTCCCGGGCATCGCCCGCTGGAAGATGATCGACAATCTCCGTCGGACGATGTCTGCCCCGCTCACGCTGGCCACCCTCATTGCGGCTTGGACGCTGCCATCGGTCGCGGCCGGGATGTGGACGATGTTCGTGCTCGCTTCTGTGGTCATCTCTGCGGCGATTCCTGTGCTGGCGGGGGTGGTGCCCCGACGGCAGGGCATCTCGAAGCGCAGCCACCTGCGTGCCGTCGCCGATGACGTCACCCTCGCCGCAGCCCACGTCGTTCTCGGCTTCACGTTCCTTGCCTACCAAGCGTGGCTGATGACCGAAGCTGTCGTGCGGACTCTTGCCCGCGTCTATGTCACGCGACGGAACCTCCTCGAATGGACGACCGCCGCGCAGGCCACGGCCAGTCACGACCTGGGACTTGCCGGGTTCTATCGGCGGATGTCGGGTGGCGTCGTGGTCGCGGCCGCAACCGCCGTCCTCGTCGGGTTCGTGAAGCCCGAGGCAAGAACGGTCGCCACGCCGTTCATCGCGCTGTGGCTGCTGTCGCCTTTCATCGCGCGATGGGTCAGCCTGCCACCTCCCGAATCCGCTGCGGAGCAGCTCTCGACCGCCGACATCGAGTCGCTCCGCCTGACGGCCCGGCGGACCTGGCTGTTCTTCGAAACCTTCGTCGGGGCGGAGGACAATGCGCTGCCACCCGACAACTTCCAGGATGATCCCACCCCGGTCGTGGAACATCGCACGTCGCCGACGAACATCGGGATGTACCTGTTGGCCACCGTGACGGCTCGTGACTTCGGTTGGATCGGAACGATCGAGATGGTCGAGCGACTGGAGGCAACGTTGGCGACGATTGCGCGCCTGGAACGCTTCCGCGGGCATCTGTACAACTGGTATGACACCCGCGACTTGCGTCGGCTCGATCCGGCGTACGTGTCGTCCGTCGACAGCGGCAACCTCGCCGGGCACCTGCTGACCGTGAGCAACGCCTGCCGCGCGATGATCGACCAACCGCTCCCGGTCGCTGCTGCGCTTGCCGGCATCGCTGACCCACTGGCGCTCGCGCGTCAGGCTGCCATCGCAATCGGCGCCGGCCGGAGGAGCCAGACGCTCACCAAACGCCACCTCGACGAAGCACTCGATCTGCCCGCGGCCGCCGGGGCCGCCACCCCCACGACCCCCCAAGCCTGGGTAGCTCGCCTGCGCGAGCTCTCGGCGTCCACGCAGACCCTCGCAGACGTTGCCGCGGCCCTCACGGCGGAGCGTGATGAAGGATCGGACAGCGAGCTTGTGACGTGGGCCAACGCGACCCGCACCGCTGTCAGCACCCATGAGCGAGACCTCGTCCTCTTCCGACCCGATGAGCAGATGGACGGCCTTGCCACGATCGCCGAGCTGTCGGATCTGCACGTCAACGCAGCCACGCTCGCTCGACGACTGCAAGCGATCGCCGAACACGCACAGCTTCTCTTCCGCGAGATGGACTTCGGCTTCCTGCTCGACCCGACGCGCAAGTTGTTGTCGATCGGCTTCAGGGTGCTGGACGGATCGTTGGATCCGAGCTACTACGACCTCCTGGCATCCGAGGCCCGACTCGCGAGCTTCCTCGCCATCCCCAAGGGCGACGTCGCCCCAGACCACTGGTTCCGCCTCGGCCGGGCGTTGACGCCCGTCGGCCGCGGCTCTGCCTTGGTCTCGTGGTCTGGCTCGATGTTCGAGTATCTGATGCCCGCCCTCGTGATGCGGGCTCCCGCGGGCAGCTTGCTCGACCAGACGAACCGCCTGGTCGTCACCCGGCAGATGCGCTATGCGGCAGAGCTCGGCGTCCCCTGGGGCATCTCCGAATCCGGGTTCAATGCACGCGACCTCGCGCAGAAGTACCAGTACTCGAGCTTCGGTGTGCCCGGTCTCGGTCTGAAACGAGGCCTCAGTGAGGATGTCGTCGTGGCCCCGTATGCGACCGCCCTCGCGGCAATGATCCACCCGAAGGCCGCAGTGCGGAACTTCGCCCGCTTGAGCAAGGTCGGCGCGAGCGGACAGTACGGCTTTCGTGAAGCGCTCGACTACACGGCACGACGGCTGCCCGAGGGAGCGACTGTCGCAGTCGTCAACAGCTACATGGCGCATCACCAGGGGATGGCCCTGGTGGCNNCCGACGTGCGCGATCTCGTGCCGCCGATCCTTCGCCGTTTCACCTCACCCCATGATGCGGTGCCACGGACCCACGTGCTGTCGAACGGGACGTACGCCGTCATGGTGACAGCAGCGGGTTCCGGCTACAGCCGCTGGCGCGACGT
>PMCN01000043.1 GCA_003154135.1 Acidimicrobiaceae bacterium | reverse complement strand
AGGCGCAGGTTGGCCTGGATGAGCTCGCTCTTGGCCCGTTGGCCCTGCTGCACCACCCTCATCAGCTTGCGTTGTTCGTCGGCGCTGGCGTGGCCGTCGGCGAGCAGCACATCGAGCCGGGCGGCGGCGAGGTTGCCGTCGTCGATGGCCTGAGCGAGGTGACGCTCGTCGTCGACCGTGAGCAGATCGACTCGCCCGATCTCCTTGAGGTACATGCGCACCGTGTCGGCCGTGCCGCCGTTGTCGGTGCGATCGATCGACAGCCGTGCCGTACGACGGCGAAGGCGGCGGGCGAGCACCCCATCGGTCTCGTCGGGCAGCGGTTCGTCGGGCTTCAGCAAGCCGATCGCCGGAGTGAGGTCGTGGAGCTCGTCGACCTGGTCGTCGATGGTGATGCCGTGACCCGAGAGCGTGGAGTGCACATCGGCGAGCACGTCGCCGGTGAGCTCGACCTTGCGCAGCACGTGTGCGATCTCGTCGGCGTGCAGGACTCCGGAGGCTGAGCCGCGCTCGACCATCTCGTGCCACTCCACGGAATCGACCCCGATGTACGGAGTGGACTCCGGTGCTGTGTCAGCCGGACTCTTGCTCACCACGCTCCTCTCTTGCCCCTTGGAGCCACCCTAGCAACGCCTCCGCGGCACCGTCGGCCGCGTCGGGATCGTCGATCTGCTCGAGAGCGAGCCGCGCGTTGCGCATCACGCGCAGTTGATCGTGATCGGTCACGCGCACCTGGCGGGCGAGCATGCGACGCGTGGTGGCGGCGATGAGGTTGCGGGCCTCGACCACAGGGTCGGCCTCGAGGTCGGCAACTGCCGCTCGCTCGAGGAACTCGCGCGCTTCGGGGTCGGCCAGTTCGAGCGCAGCCTCGACGGCCCCGCCGGCTTCGGCGACCGCAAGGAACGCGCGCCGCGCCACGTCGTCGGAGAACAGGTCCTCGACGAGCCAGGGGGCGATGTCGTCCCACCGCTGCATCAACATCGCGACTGCGACGAACTCGGCGTTCTCGGCCGCACCGACTCGCCGCGTGGGCGACACGCGCACCGTGGGCGTGCGACTGCCGCGCTCGGCGAGGGCGACGAGGTCGTTCACCGGCAGCCCGACGTGCGTGGCGACCTGCCCCGCGTACAACTTGCGCACCTCGACGTTGGGATGCTCGTTGACGATGGCCAGCGCGTCCTGCGCCATGCGCGCCCGGTCTTCGGGCGAGCGCAGCGGCCGGCTGTTGAGCACGCGGTTGACGCGGAAGCCGAGGAACGGCAGCGCCCCGTCGATCGCAGCACGCAGCGCATCGGGATCGCTGACCGACAGGTCGCCCGGGTCCTTGCCCTCGGGGAAGCGAGCCACGCTGACGCGGACCTGGTATCGCTCCTCCCACTCGTAGAAGCGCTGCGCCGCTCCTTGGCCGGCAGCATCGGCGTCGAACGCCAGCACCACCTGGCTGGCGTAGCGCTTGAGGAGGCGCACGTGGTCTTCGGTGAGCGCCGTGCCGCAGGTGGCCACCGCGCGGCGCACGCCGGCCCGGTGGAAGCCGATCACGTCGGTGTACCCCTCGCAGACGATGACCTGATCGGAGGCCACGATGTCGCCCTTCGCCCAGTGCAACCCGTAGAGCGTCTTCGACTTCGCGTAGATGCCCGTCTCGGACGAGTTCTTGTACTTCGCCGGATCGGTGCTGCCCGGCAGGATGCGGCCGCCGAAGGCCACCGGATCGCCGTTCTCGGTGAAGATGGGGAACATCACGCGTCCACGGAACGAGTCCTGCATGCGACCGGCCTTGTTGGTGAACGCGAGGCCGGTGTCGCGCAGCACGTCGCCGGGCAGCTTGAGGTCGCGGCACAGCGCGTCCCAGTCGTCGGGCGCCCAGCCGAGCTTGAACGTGCGCGCCACGTCGCCCGCGAGCCCGCGCCGACGCAGGTAGTCGCGCGCCTCACGCGCATCGGGCGACTCGAGCAGCCGGTGGTGGTACCAGTCGACGGCGCTGCCCATCGCGTCGACGAGCGACTTGCGCCGCTGGCGGTCCTTGCCCTCGCCGCCCGTCGTGTAGCGCAGCTGTATGCCCGCCTTCGCCGCGAGCTGATCGACCGCGGTGACGAAGTCGACGTGCTCGATCTCCTGCACGAACTTGAACACGTCGCCACCGGCACCGCACCCGAAGCACTTGTAACGGCCGGTCTCGTCCTTCACGTTGAACGAACCGGAACGCTCGGCGTGGAACGGGCACAGGCCCACCCAGTTGCGGCCCACGCGCCGCAGCGCAACATACGGTTGGACGACGTCGGAGAGCACCAGCGCGCCGCGCAGCCGCTCGAGATCCTCGTCGACGATCGCCATCGCAGCACCCTACCGGCGACGCCCAGGCACGCCTGCGGCGGTCAGCGCTCCTGCGGCGGCGGCATCTCCTCGACCGCCGCGATGGCGTCGTGCGGTCTCGTCCGCTGCATCGAGAAGCCCACCGACGATCCGAGGACGATGACGATGACGACCAGCGACAGCCACGTCGGGATCTCGTACCAGCGGTGCACCAGCATCTTCACGCCCACGAAGGCGAGGATGATCGCGAGGCCCTGCTGCAGATGGCTGAAGCGCGTGCGCATGTCGGCGAGCAGGAAGTACAACGACCGCAGGCCCATGATGGCGAACGCGTTCGACGTGAAGACGATGAACTGCTCGTGGCTCACGCCGAGCACCGCCGGCACCGAGTCGACCGCGAACAGCACGTCGGTCACCTCCACCAGCAGCAGCACCGCGAACAGCGGTGTCGCGTAGCGGCGGCCGTCGATCTGCGTGAACAGGCGCTGACCGTCGAGCTCGTCGCTGAGCGGGATGACCCGGCGCACGGCACGCAGGAACGGGCTGTTGCCCGGATCGGAGTGTTCGTCACCGCTGACCACGAGCTTCACCGCGGTGAAGACGAGGAAGGCGCCGAACACGTACAGCACCCACTCGAACTTCTCGATGAGCGCGATGCCGGCGAAGATGAACCCCGCGCGTAGCACGAGTGCGCCGAACACACCCCAGAACAGCACCCGGTGCTGGTAGGTGACGGGCACCAGGAAGTGGGTGAGGATGATCGCCCACACGAAGACGTTGTCGATGGACAGGCTGTACTCGATGAGGTAGCCGGAGAACCACTCACCGCCTGCGGGCGCGCCGAACCTCGCCAGCACCACGACGCCGAACGTCACGCCGATCGCGATCCATGCGATGGTCTCCACCGCAGCGCGACGCAACGTGGGCACCTTGGGCACGCGGTGCAGCACGAGGATGTCGAGCAGCAGCAGCACGACGATGACCGCGAGCGCGGCGAACCACGCCCACTGCGACACCGACAGGCGAACGAAGTGGTCGGCAGTGCCGGATGCGACGAGCACGGTCAGTGCGACCCGCTCGCCGAGCTCACTTCGTCTCGGCCCCGGCCCCGCCGATGACGGCCTGGGCAGCGGCGAGACGAGCGATCGGCACGCGGTACGGGCTGCAGCTCACGTAGTCGAGGCCTGCCTCGTAGAACAACTGGATGCTCTCCGGATCGCCGCCGTGCTCGCCGCACACACCGAGCTTGAGGTCTTTCTTCACGCTGCGGCCACGCTGTGCGCCGAGCTTGACCAGCTCGCCCACGCCACCCCTGTCGATGGTCTCGAACGGGTTGCGCTTCAGCAGCCCCTGCTCGAGGTAGGCNNTGTGTCAGGTCGTTGGTGCCGAAGCTGAAGAAGTCGGCCTCCTCGGCGATCTCGTCGGCGCGGATGGCCGCGCGTGGCGTCTCGATCATGGTGCCGATGGTGACGTGCGGCTTGTTCTTCAGGCCCTTCAGCGCGATGTCGACCTCGGTCTGCACCCAGCTGCGGGCGAGCTGCAGCTCCTCACGCGTGACGGTGAGCGGGATCATCACCTCGACG
>PMCN01000146.1 GCA_003154135.1 Acidimicrobiaceae bacterium | reverse complement strand
GCAGGCCTCGGCGTGCACGATGAGGCGTTCGCAGCCGGCCTTCACGTACTCGGCCGCCAACACGTCGGGGGTGAGCACCATCAGATGCGCCTCGAACGGCAGCGTGCTGTGGCGGCGGGCGGAGGCGATGACCTCGGGCCCGAACGTGAGGTTGGGCACGAACTGGCCNNCCCAGGCGGGAGAAGTCGGCGGGCAGCACGCTGGGAGCGATCTCGATGCGGGGCACGCGCCGAGGGTAGTTCGCGCGTGTGGAGGCTGCCGCGTCCGTAGGCTCGTCGGCGATGCCCGATCGACCCGTCGAGACCGTGCGCGCCGAGAAGATGGCCGCGGGTGGCGATGCCATCGCGCACCTCGCCGACGGCCGAGTGGTGTTCGTCGACGGCGCGCTGCCGGGTGAGGACGTGCGTGTGGAGGTGCACAGCGACAAGCGCGACTTCGCCCGCGCGCGCGTGCTCGACGTGCTCACTCCGTCGCATGCCAGGGTGCAGCCGCCGTGCCCCGAGCTGGCACGGGGCTGCGGGGGCTGTGCGTGGCAGCACGTCGAACCGACCGCACAGCGCTCGCTGAAGGCGGAGATCGTCGCCGACGCGTTGCGGCGCACGGCCAAGCTCGATGCGGCGTCGGTGGTCGATGGGGGAGGGGTGCCGCCGTGGGCGTATCGCACCACCATGAGGTTGGCGGTCGGCACCGACGGCCGAGTGGGCCTGCGCGGCGCGGCGAGCCACGACGTGATCGCTCTCGACGCGTGCATGGTTGCGCACCCCGCCCTGTCGGCGTTGCTGCCCGCAGTGCGTGTGCGCGGCGCGAAGGAGCTCACGTTGCGAGTGAGCGCAGCCACCGGCGAGGTGACCGCGATGGCTGATCGGCCGGGCGCCCGCATCACCGGCCTGCCGCCCTCGGCGCTCGTGGGGGCCGAGGCCGTGCTGCACGAGGACGTGCTGGGCGCGCGGCTGCGCGTGAGCGCCGGCTCGTTCTTCCAGTCGGGTCCTGCCGCTGCCGCGCTGCTGGTGGGCGCGGTCATGCATGCGGCGGGCGAGCGGCTCACCATCGATGGGCCGGTGCTCGATGCGTTCGGCGGCGTCGGCCTGTTCGCCGCGGCGCTGCCGCTTCGAGACGCGGTCATCGTGGAGAGCTCGCGTTCGGCGTGTGCCGACGCTCGGGTCAACGTGCCCGAGGCCGAGGTGGTCTGCACCCCGTTCGAGCGGTGGACGCCGAGGCCCGTCGAGTGGGCGGTGGTCGATCCTGCCCGCGCCGGTCTCGGTCGCGATGCCGCGGCGGTGCTCGCTGCCGCCGGCCCGCGTCGTGTGGTGCTGGTGAGCTGCGACCCGGTGTCGCTCGCCCGCGACGCGGTGCTGCTCGCCGCGCACGGCTACTCGCTGCGCGACTCGGTGGTGCTCGACCTGTTCCCGCACACGCCGCACGTCGAAGTGGTGAGCGTGTTCGACCGTGCGTGACCGCTGTGGCGTGGGCCGCAGCAAGGCCTAGAGACGTGACAGGTCGCGCTGGACGCGCTCGAGGAACTTGGTGCGTTGGTGGTGGGACGTGCGATCGATGGCGTAGAGCGCGATCCACCTGGTGCGTGCCCGCTTGCTGGCCAGCACGCGGAGGGACCGCAGCGCCACGCGCTTGCCGCCCTCGCCCTGCAGTGCGTTGACCAGCTTCGAGGATCCGTGCGTGGTGACCACCACGATGCGGCGGATCTGCGCGAGCCCGGGGCGGATGCGGTTGCTGCCCTCGGGGAGGTGGTAGGCCACGCCCTGCACCCACACGCGATCGAACCAGCCCTTCAGCATGGCCGGCTGGGTGGACCACCAGGTGGGGTACACGAGCACGAGCCCTTCGCACCAGCGCAGATCGTCGACGTAGCGGGCGATGTCGGGCTTGGTGTCTGGCGGGTCGAGGTGGTGCACGTGCTCCCACGCGGAGAGCGCCGGGTCGAAGTCGTCGGCGTACAGGTCGGTGAGGCGCACCTGGTGACCCGCGCTGCTTAGCCCGATGAGCGCGCGTTCGCGCAGGGACGCGGCGAACGAGTCGTCGAGCGGGTGGCAGTACACGACGAGCACCTTCACAGCGAGGCCATCTCCTGCTCGACGCGGTCGAGGAACGCGGCTCGCTGCTTCGGGGTGGACGTGTCGATGGAGTACATCGCCAGCCAGTCGGTCCGGCAGCGGAAGCTGGTGTCGAGGCGCAGCGTGCGAGCCACCGTCCGGCGGCCGGTGTCGGTGACCAGCTTCACGTACGACCGGGGCGACCCGTAGGTGCTGATGCCCACGAGGTGGCGCACGTTGGTGAGGCCCGGCCGCACCTTGCCGCGAGCGTTGAAGCGGAAGCCCACACCGGGAACGAGCACTCGCTCGAGCCAACCCTTCAGGATGGCCGGCATGCCGCTCCACCACGTGGGGTAGACGAACACGATGGCGTCGGTGATGCCGATGAGGTGCGCGTGCTCGGCCACCATCGGGTCGAGGATGGGCGTGTCGGAGTGGTAGGCGCGCCGTTCGTCGGNNGCGTAGATTCGACGGGAAATGTCCTCCGCAGCCGCAGCCGCACCAGCCACCGTGCCGCCGACTTCCGACGCGTCGCCTGCACGGGGGGCGTCGGCCGTGCCGGCGTACCTCGGCGGCTTCGTGATGTTGGGCATCGGCGCCAGCATGGCCGGGCCTGCGCTGTCGCACCTGCGCGACCGCATGCACACCAACGACGGTGGCATCGCGTGGGTGTTCTTCGGCACGTCCGTGGGCTACATCCTGGGGTCGATGCTGTCGGGCCGCGGCCTCGACCGCGGTCGTGGACATCACCGCTGGGTGCTCGCGATGGCAGTCGCCACCATCGGAATCCTGCTCGTCGCGTGGGCGCCCGACCTCCCGCTGCTACTCGGCGCGTTCGCAGTGATCGGCGCGGCGTTGGGCATCTGCGACGTGAGCGGCAACACCCTGGTGATGTGGAGCCGGCCCCAGGGTCCGGGCTCGTTGCTCAACGCTCTGCACCTGTGCTTCGCGGTCGGCGCGATGCTGTCGCCGCTGGTGGTCAACCGGTCGCTGCACTACACGCACTCCGTGTGGGGCGTGGCCATCCCGGTGGGGGCGATCGGGCTCTGCTGCTCGGTGGTGATGCTGCGTCACCCGGCACCGCACCGCACCCGGCTCGAGACGGCGGCGCGCAGTGCGGCGTCGGGAGCCCGTGGTGCGCAGGTGGCCGTGATCTGCCTGTTCTTCTTCGCCTACGTGGCCGTCGAGACCGGCTTCGCAGGCTGGATCCACACCTACACCGAGCAGATCGGATACGGCGGGTCGGGCACGGCCACCGGCATGGTCACCACGTTCTGGGTGGGCTTCACGCTGGGCCGCGTGGCCGCCATCTGGCTGGCTCGCGTGGTGTCGCCCGGGTGGATGGTGGCCGTCGCGATGGTGATGTCGGTGATCACGTCGGCGTTGTTCCTGGCCTTCCACGGGCCGGGGCCGATGCTCTGGGTGGTGACGTTCCTGTTCGCCGTGTCGGTCGCACCGCAGTACGCGTCGATGATGGCCTTCGCCGAGTCGCACCTCGCGCTCAGCGGTCGCAACACGTCGATGATCCTCGCCTCGTCGGGTCTCGGTGGCCTGGTGCTGCCCTGGACCATCGGCCAGCTCTTCGACTCGGTGGGCACGAAGGCGATGGCCCCCACCATCTTCGTCGCCTCGGCGGTGGCGGCGGGCCTGGGAGCGTTGGCCGGACGGTTGCTGCTCGCCGGTCAGCGGCCGCCGGTGACGTCGATGAACGCGCCGGTCACGTAGCCGGCCGCCGGGCCTGCCAGCCACAGCACCGCAGCGGCCACTTCCTCGGGACTGCCCGAGCGCTGCATCGGGATCGATGGTGCCATGCGCTCCACGCGCCCGGGCGGGGCGTGGAGGTGGAAGTCGCTCTCGATGAGACCGGGCCGCACGCCGTTGACCCGCACGCCCACGGTGGCGAGCTCCTTGGCGAGGCCGACGGTCATCGTGTCGATGGCGCCCTTCGACGCCGCGTAGTGCACCCACTCGTTCGCGCCGCCAATCTCGGAGGCGCGCGACGACACGTTCACCACCGCGCCGCCGCCCTGCT
>PMCN01000233.1 GCA_003154135.1 Acidimicrobiaceae bacterium | reverse complement strand
CGTGCGGCTCGTCGCTGGCGCTTCCCCCGCCGCCCACCCCGACACCGGTCGGTCGGTTGGGCGCGAATCGGCCCAAATTCGAGTCACAACTCACCCACGGGAACGGTTCGTCCCAGTTCTGGGACGAACCGCGCCCATTCAGGCTCGTCCGGCGGCGGGGTCAGCGCTGGCAGCGGGGGCAGAAGTGGGTGCCGCGGCCGGCCACGGTGACCCGCACGATGTCGGCTTTGCCGCAGGTGATGCACCGCTGGCCGGCCCGGTCGTAGACGCGGTGGTGCACCTGGAACCAGCCACCCTGGCCCTCGATGTCGACGTACTGGGTGTCGGCCAGGGTGCTGCCACCGGCCTCCACGGCCTCGGTGAGCACGCCCATGATGGCGGCGTGCAGGCGGGTGATCTCGCGCGGGGTGAGCGAATCGCTGGCACGGTCCCAGCGGATGTGCGCCCGGTGCAGGCTCTCGTCGCAGTAGATGTTGCCGATGCCGGCGATCACGTGCTGGTCGAGGAGCAGCGCCTTCACCTGCCGATGGCGACGGCGCACGATGGCGGCGAACTGCGCACGGGTGAGCCCGTCGGCGATCGGGTCGACACCCATCTTCGCCAGCTCCGGCACCTCGACGGCGACGTGATCGGGATCGAACACCACCACCTCGCCGAACGTGCGGGGGTCGACGAACCACAGCTCCTGCGCCGGCTCACCCGCCAGGTGCAGCACCACGTGGGTGTGCGGCGGCCGGGCCGCACCGGCGTCGGCGACGAGCAGGCGGCCACTCATCCTCAGGTGCACCATCAGCTCGTCACCGGTGTCGAGCGGGCAGAGCAGGTACTTCCCTCGACGGCCGGCCGACAGGATGGTTGCACCGGTGAGCCCGTCGATGAGCGCCTGGCGCGACGTGCGGCGCACGCTGCGCTCGCGGCCCACCTCCACCTTCGTGATGCGCCGGCCGACCACCTGCGCGGCGAGCCCGCGGCGCACGGTCTCC
The DNA here is from genome assembly GCA_003154135.1 of Acidimicrobiaceae bacterium. Taxonomy (GTDB): domain Bacteria; phylum Actinomycetota; class Acidimicrobiia; order Acidimicrobiales; family Ilumatobacteraceae; genus UBA668. Next base: position 4,513 of record PMCN01000233.1, on the reverse strand, counting down.
ACCTCGGGCAGCTCGGGCACCGCTACCCCACCGCTGGTTCGCTGAGCGTGAGCCACGCCTGCTCGGCGGCGGCCTGCTCGGCGGTCTTCTTCGAGCGACCTTCGCCGTGCCCCACCGACACGCCCTGCACGATGACGGTGGCCGAGAAGCGCTTGTCGTGGTCGGGACCAGTGTCGCTCAGCACGTACACGGGCGCTGTGTCGTGCAGGCGGGCCGTGAGCTCCTGGAGGACCGTCTTGTAGTCGAGGCGGTCGAGGCGCTGTGCGGCGTGGGTCATGCGTGGTGACAGCAGGCGGGCGATGAGCTCGAACGCGGGCTCGGGCCCACCGTCGATGTACACCGCGCCGAGCACGGCTTCGAGTGCGTCGCTGAGGATGGACGGCTTGGTGCGACCGCCCGCCGCGTCCTCGCCCTTGCCGAGCAGCACGCAGGTACCGAGCCCGATCTCCTGCGCCACGTCGGCCAGCGCCGATGCGTTGACCACGCTCTTGCGCAGGTCGGTGAGCTTGCCCTCGGTGAGGTCGCCGTGCTCGCGGTAGGCGAGGTCGGCGACCACCCAGCCGAGCACGGCGTCGCCCAGGAACTCGAGGCGTTCGTTGCTCGCCTCGCCCCCCACCTCGGCGCACCAGCTGCGGTGTGCGAGCGCGCGGCGCAACAGGGCGGGATCGCGGAACTCGTAGCCGAGCTGCCGCCGCAACTCGGTGAGGTCGGGCTCGGGCCTGACGGAGATGTCAGGCGCCCTTGACCCGGTCGTAGACGTAGTCGACCGCATCGCGCACGGTCTTCAGGTCGACCAGGTCTTCGTCCTCGATGCGAAACCCGATCGACCGCTCGGCGAGCTCCTCCTCGAGCCCCTCGACGAGCTCGATGAGAGCGAGTGAGTCGGCGTCGAGGTCGTCGACGAACGACTGGCCCTCGGTGATGGTGGACGGATCGATCTCCAAGATGTCGCCGAGGGTGGCTCGCACGATCTCGAAGACACCGTTGCGGTCGAGCGGACCTTGTTCGACATGGGTTTCAGCGGGCACCTGGGAACTCCTGGCAGTAGCGGACGAGCGGTGACGAGGCTAGCTCAGCCGCCGGTGGCGAACGCGGCGGTGATCTCGGCCACCATGCCGTGGCGCACCAGCTCGTCGGCCAGCTTGATGGCGTTGACGATGGCGGTCTCACCGGATGAACCATGGCTGATGATGCAGATGCCGTTGACGCCGAGCAGGACGGCGCCGCCGTACGTGTCGGGTGTCATCTGCGCGTACAGCGGCATGATGGCGGGCAGCAGCGCATCGGCGTGCTCCTTGTACTGCGGCTCAGCGGCGAACGCCTCGAGCAGCGCGCCGAACAGCGTCTTCAGGCCACCCTCGAGGGTCTTCAGCGCGACGTTGCCGGTGAAGCCGTCNNAAGCCGTCGGTGACGATGACGTCGGCGGTCTTGCGCATGAGGTCGCGACCCTCGACGTTGCCGACGAAGTGGATGCCCGGCGCGGCCGACAGCAGCTCGAAGGCTTCCTTGCGCAGCGAGTCGCCCTTGCCGGGTTCCTCGCCGATGGACAGCAATCCGACCTTCGGCGCCTCGATGCCGAAGCGGTGCCTGGCGTAGATGGAGCCCATCAGCGCGAACTGCACCAGCCACTCGGCGTTCACCTCGGCGTTGGCACCGGCGTCGAGCAGGATGTTGGGGCGGTGCCCGGGCACCGGGATGGGCGTGGCGATGGCGGGGCGGTTGACGCCCTTCACCCTGCCCATGCGCAGCAGTGCCGAGGCCATCGTGGCGCCGGTGTTGCCGGCCGACACCATGGCGCTCGCCGTACCGTCGCGGACCGCTTCGGCGGCGCGCACGAGCGTGGAGTCCTTCTTGCGGCGGACACCTTGCGCCGCGTCGTCATCCATGGCAATGACTTCCGACGCGACGATGAGCGGCAGGTCGCCTCGGCCGTCAAGATCGGCAGGGCCGACGAGGACGACAGGGATACCCAGTGCTGCGGCGGCATGAGCACCGGCGAGGATGTCGCCCGGAGCTTTGTCGCCGCCCATCGCATCGAGCGCGATCGGCAGCATGACNNCGCGTCTTCGACTTCGACTTCTTCTTCTTGGGAACGGCCATGAGGACTCCCGAAAACGGCGAGGGCGATCCCTCGGCACACGAGCCTTGAGAGGTTAGCGGGCGTCGAGCCCGCCTTGCTACCCGCGCTCGGGCGAATCGTCGCCGCGCAGCACGTCGAGTGCCGACCAGCGGGGATCGGCCGGCGGGGCGTCGCACCCGCACGGCCCGTCGTTGAGGTTGGCCCCGCACGTGGGGCACAGGCCTGCGCAGTCGGGGCGGCACAGCGGTGTCGACGGCGTGTCGAGCAGCACCAGCTCACGAACCACGGGGCGCAGATCGAGCTGGTCGCCGTCGAGCTCGAACGCGTCGGGATCGGTGAGCACGCGCTGATACAGGTCGTGCACCTCGCTCACGCTCACGCCGCCGGTGTCGGCGAGGCAGCGCCGGCACGTGCCGTGCCAGGCCACGCCCACCGTGCCGTCGACCACGATGCCGTCGGTGAGCGACTCGAGCAGGAGCTGCACGTCGGCTTCGGCGTCGGGCGCGAAGCGCGACGGGTCGTGCACATCGAGGTCGGCGAGCGGCGCCGACAGGGCGATCTGCTTCTGCGTGCCTGGCCGGCGCAACAGCTCGGCAGCAAAGACCGTGAACGGATTGGCCATCGAGTGGAACCTACCGGTCCTGGTCGAAGAAGCCCTTCGTCGGATCGTCGTCGTCGATGGTGCCGACCTCCTGCTGGCTGCCGATGTTGAGCCGGGAGCGGCCGGCCTGCACGGTCTTGCTGAGCTTGTCGAGCAGGATCTCGAAGCTGGCGAGGCGCTGGTCGAGGAAGTCCTCGGTCTCGTGGCGCAGGCGGCGTGCGTCGGCGTCGGCGGCCTCGCTGATCTGCCGGGCACGCTGCTCGGCGGCACGCACCACTTCGGTGCGCTGCACCATTCGCTCGGCCTGCACCCGCGCCGCCTCGAGCAGTTCGTCGGCCTCACGCCGCGTCTTGGCGACGAACTCCTGGCGCTCCTTGATCATCCAGCGCGCATGCCGCATCTCGTCGGGCAGCCGGTTGAGCGCCTCGTCGAGGAGTTCGATGATCTCGTCGCCATCGATGCGGGGCGACGACGACAGCGGCATCTTGGGCGCGTTGGCGATGATGTCGAGCGCACGGCGCACGAGAGCCTCGGCATCGCCGACGTAGCCGTTGGTGTTGCGCACGAACGCGTCGGAGTCGTCGATCTCGTCGTCGTAGTGGTCGTCGTACTTGTCGTCGTGGCTCATCGGATCTCGAAAGGTTCAGGTGTTGCGCGGGGATGGGAACAGGATGGCGAACTCGGCGGCAACCGGTGCCGGCACGAGCGAGGTGACGTCGCCACCGTACTGGGCGATCTCGCGGATGAAACGACTGCTGATCGACCCCAGCGCCGGCTTGCACGGCAGGTAGACGGTGCGCACGCCGCTGACCGCTTGGTTGGTGTGCGCCATCTGCTGCTCGACCTCGAAGTCGCCGCTGGTGCGCAGACCCTTGACGATGAACGCCGCGTTCACCTGCTTCACCGCATCGACGGCGAGACCTTGAAATGCGATCACCTCCACCGATGGGAGGTGCGAGATGCTCGCCCGGATCATGTCGGTGCGCTGCTCCAGCGTGAACATGCCCGACGGCTTCGTGGGGTTGTGCATCACGCCGACGACGACCGTGCCGAACAGGGCGACCGACTGCTCGATGACGTCGACGTGACCCAGGTGGAGCGGGTCGAAGCTTCCTGGATAGAGCACGGTCGCCATGGCGGCCGTCAGGCTAGCCGCTCGAGCAACGTGACCCAGGTGCGCCCGTAGCGACGAGTGCGCAACTGCTTCCACTGCTCCGGCGCGTCGATCGGGTCGTCGGCCTCTGCCACCACGAGGCCGACGTCGACGAGCGCGAGCAGCGCCGGCCACGCGTCGAACGCGTACGGCGGGTCGATGAAGGCGACGTCGACGTTGCGCATCGCAGGCACCCACGCCATCACGTCGGTGACGTGCACGGCGGCACGGTCGGCGATGCCCAGCGCGTCGATGTTCGCGCGCAGGGCGTGCACCGCCGAACGGTCGCGCTCGACGAACAGGCAGCGCTCGGCACCACGTGAGATGGCCTCGATGCCCAACGCCCCCGACCCGGCGTAGAGATCGGCCACCACGGCACCCTCGATGACCCCCATGCTCTGCAGCGAGTTGAACACGGCCTGGCGCACCTTGTCGGTGGTGGGCCGGGTGGTGGTGCCATCCGGCGCCACGAGCCTGCGCCCACCGAACTCGCCCGAAATCACTCGCATACCGGCCAGACTACGGGCGTGCTCGAGCCGGAACCCACCATCGTCTGCGTCGACTGCGGCGGCCGTGCGCACCTCGTCCAGCCGAACGACCCGGACGACCCGTACCGCTCCGGCGATGTGGCGGTCTACCGCTGCGAGGACTGCCTCGACCGCTGGGACCTCGTCCTGCC
>PMCN01000011.1 GCA_003154135.1 Acidimicrobiaceae bacterium | reverse complement strand
TCGGTCGTCGCCGGCATCATCGCGTCGGTCGTCGCCGGCATCATCGCATCGGTCGTGTGCGGCGCCATCGTGTTGGTGCTGGCCGGCTTGGTGGTGTCGGAGCCGCAGGCGGCCATCGCCATCGTGGCGATGGCGAGCGCAGGCAGAAGGATCAGGCGGCGGGGAACGTTCACGGGTGTCTCCTTGTCGTCGGGAGGACGGTTCCTCCCGCCACCGATGCTGCGTGAGGGGGGTGTCGCGCTCGGGTCGTTCCGCGAAACATCCACGAAACTCGGCGACCGTGCCATTCACAGGTGCACATGCGGTCCGTATGGTGTGCGTCGATGACTGCGCCCCGAATCCTGCTGGTCGACGACGAGCCGACGGTTCGTGAGGTCGTCGCGCAGTACCTGCAACGAGACGGGTACGAGGTGCGCGAGCTCGACCGGGGCGATCTGGTCGCTCAGGCCGTTGCCCAGTTCCGCCCCGACCTGGTGGTGCTCGACATCATGCTCCCCGGAGCGTCGGGGCTCGATGTGCTGCGCAACCGCGGCGTCGGCGCGGTGCCTGTCATCCTGCTCACTGCACGGGTGGAGGAGGCCGATCGCGTCCTCGGCCTGGAGCTGGGAGCCGACGACTACGTCACCAAGCCCTTCTCACCGCGCGAGCTCGTCGCCCGTGTGCGCAGCGTGCTGCGCCGCGCGAACGCGGGCTCGAGCACCACCGAGCTGCTCGAGTTCGACGGCCTCACCATCGACCTGCCTGCTCGTGAAGTGCGCGTCGCCGACGCTGCGGTGGCCCTCACGGCCAAGGAGTTCGACCTCCTCGCGTTCCTCGCGCAGGCACCGCGACAGGTGTTCTCGCGGGCACAGCTGCTGCAACGGGTGTGGGATTCGTCACCCGACTTCCAAGACCCGGCGACGGTCACGGTGCACGTCCGGCGCCTGCGCAACAAGATCGAGACCAACCCCGACGAACCGCGCTGGATCACCACGGTGTGGAGCGTCGGCTACCGGTTCGAGCCATGAACGCTCGGCTCGTGCTGTGGCTCACCGGCCTCGTCGTCGGCGCGGCGCTGCTGGCCGAGTGGCTGCTGCAGCCCGCGGACGGCAGCGAGCGGCTGCACTTGCTGGTCATCCTGGCCGCGCCTGCGGTGGTGGCCGCCGCGCTCGTGCCGCTGCTGCGTCGCTGGGTGTCCAGCCGTGCCAGCGTCGCCGGCGCCGCACTCGTCGTCGGCCTGTGCTCGCTGGCGCTCGGCGCGGTCACCAGCTCGGCAGCGTCGAACGCGATGTTCCTCTCGTCGCACGACTACCGGCTGTTCCTCGTCGTGCTCGTGCTGTCGTGCGGCATCGCCCTCGTGGTCGGGTCGCAGCTCACCCGTCCCCTTGCCCGCGACATCGCGCGGCTGGGCGAGGTGGCCGAGCAGGTGGCAGGTGGCGACCTCGCCGTGCGCACCGGCATCGAGCGTGCCGACGAGGTGGGCCGCACCGCCGCGGCGGTCGACCGCATGGTGGTTGCGTTGCACCAGGCCGAGGAGGAACGCGCACAGTTGGCCGCCGCCCGACAGCTGCTGTTCACCAGCGTCGGCCACGACCTGCGCACGCCCCTGGCAGCAATACGGGCTGCGGTCGAGAGCCTGCAGGACGGCGTGGCCACGGATCCCGACCGGTACATGAGCATCATCGGCAACGAACTGGGGAACGTGGAGGCGCTGCTCGACCAACTCGTGGAGTTCGCTCGCATCGAGGCGGGTCAGCGGGCCGGCCGCACCGAGACCGTGGCGGTGGCCGAAGTGGCGCACGAGGCGGTCGAGGCGTTCGGCCCGCTCGCCGCACGGCGCGGTGTGCGCCTGCATTTGCACACAGATGGTCCGGCGTTCGTGTCGGCCACTCCCCTCGACGTGCGCCGGGCATTGCGCAACCCCATCGAGAACGCCATCGGGTACTGCCCGGCCGACGGCAACGTCACCGTCACCGTCACCGCCGACAGCCAGGGCGTAGAGGTGCGCGTGCTCGACGACGGACCGGGATTCGCTCCCGACTTCCGTGACCGTGCGTTCGACCCGTTCACCCGCGCCGACCCGGCGCGCACCACCCGCACCGGCCACGCCGGCCTCGGCCTTGCCATCACACGCGGTCTCGTGCAACAGCACGGCGGCCGCGCATGGTTGGGCGACGGCCCCGGCGGCGACGTCCGCCTGTGGTTCCCACCGAAGGAGCACGCATGAGCACATCCCCGTCACGCAGAGACGGCGCGGTCGCCGGCATCGTCGCAGGTGCCCTCGCCGCCACGGTCGGCATGATGATGGCCGCCATCATCGACGTCGTGTCACCGATCGATGCGGTGGGCAGCACGGTGATCGACCACGTGCCGCGTTCGGTGAAGGAACTGGCCATCCGCTGGTTCGGCACCAACGACAAGGTGGCGCTGCGCGCAGGCATCGTGGTCACGATGGGCATCTTCGCCGTCGTCCTCGGCATCGTGGCGGCCCGCCGGGTGTGGGTCGGTGTCGCCGGCATCGGCGTGTTCGGCATCGTCGGCGCAGCCGCCGCGGTGGGACGACCCGGAGAAGGCTGGAGCGCAGCGGTGCCCAGCATCCTCGGTGCTGTCATCGGCGGCTCCGTGCTCTACCTGTCGCTGCGCTCACGACCCATCGAGGTGCCCGGCCCGTCGAAGGCCCCCCTCGGTTGGGACCGGCGACGGTTCCTGGTCACGAGTGGAGCCGCGGCGATGGCTGCGGCCACGGCCGCCGTGGTCGCTGGATCGCTCGAGAAGGGCCGGGTGGAGACACTGCGCAAGGCAACTCGCGTGCCGTTGCCAGAGACCCCCACACTCGACACCGCGGCCGCCATCCCCGCCGGTGCGACGGTCGACACGGCGACGCCGTTCCTGGTACCGAACGGCAAGTTCTACCGCATCGACACCGCGCTCTCGTTCCCCCGCATCGACGTCAAGAAGTGGAAGATCTCGGTGAAGGGCATGGTGGACAACCCGCTCGAGATCACCTACGCCGATCTGCTCGCGCTACCCCAGGTGGAGCGCGTGGTCACGCTCTGCTGCGTGTCGAACGACGTGGGCGGCAGCTACGTGGGCAACGCCGTGTGGCGAGGCGTGCTGCTCAAGGACATCCTCGACACCGCAGGCGTCAAGTCGAGCGCGCAACAGGTGTACAGCACCAGCGCCGACGGCTGGACCTCCGGCTTTCCGGTGGAGCTGGCAATGGACGGTCGCGACGCCATGATCGCAGTGGGCATGAACGGCGCGACCCTGCCCCTCGAGCACGGCTACCCGGCGCGTCTGGTGGTACCCGGCCTGTACGGCTACGTGAGCGCGACCAAGTGGCTCACCACCATCGAGCTCACCACGTGGGACGCCGAGGGCTACTGGATCCCCCGCGGCTGGTCGCAGATGGGGCCGGTGAAGACGCAGTCGCGCATCGACGTGCCGCGCGACGGCAACAGCCTCACCACGGGGCCGCAGAAGATCGCGGGCGTCGCCTGGGCGCAGCACAAGGGGATCGCCAAGGTCGAAGTGAAGGTCGACGGCGGCGCGTGGCAGGAGGCCACGCTGGGCAACGACGTGAGCGACGACGCGTGGCGTCAGTGGGTGCTCGACTGGCCGGCCACCAAGGGGCCGCACACCATCGAGGTGCGGGCCACCGACAAGACTGGCTACACGCAGACCGACGAGCGCACCGACGTGGCCCCCGACGGCGCCACCGGTCACCACACCATCATGGTCGATGTGAGCTGACCCTCGGCTGAAGGTCAGACGACGGTCAGCCGACTTCGACGACGATCTTGCCCGCATTGGCGTTGCCCTCCATGTGCCGGTGGGCATCGGCGATGCGCTCGAGCGGGAACCGGCTGTCGATCACCGGGCGCAGTTGCCCACTGTCGAACAGGGGCAGCATCTCGGCGGCGAAGCGTCGGGTGACACCCACCTTCTCCTCGATGGGACGGGTGCGCAGCGTGGTGCCCACCCAGTGCGCTCGCTTGGCCAGCAGCATGCCCACGTTGACGGCCGTGCGACCGCCGCCCATCAGGCCCACCTGCACGATGGTGCCGCGCAGAGCCACCGCCTGCAGGTTGCGGTCCACCTCGTCACCGCCGATCACGTCGAGCACGACGTCGAACCCGCCCGGCACCACCGCGATGGCGTCGGCCAGCCAGTCGTGCGGCGAGCGTTCGAGCACGAGCGTCGCGCCGAGCTCGCGGCACAGGTGGGACTTGCCCGCCGAACACGTGACCGCGATGCGGGCGCCGATGGCCGTTGCGATCTGGATCGCCGCGGTGCCCACCCCGCTCGCGCCGGCGTGCACCAGTGCCCATCGCCCGCTCGTCAGCCCTCCCTGCAGGACGAGCGCATCCCAGGCGGTGAGGAACACCTCGGGGATGGC
>PMCN01000180.1 GCA_003154135.1 Acidimicrobiaceae bacterium | reverse complement strand
AGCTTGTTCATGCCCGCCTCGAGCGAACGACGAGCAACTTCGTCGAAAGCGATCTGCTTCGGCATTGCATTCCTCCATGGATGAGGTGTGGTGACGGTGTGGTCAACGTCAGTGTCAGGGTGCGCACGCCAGGCTGGCGCTCGACGTACGCGAGTGCTAGCACTCTAAACCCTGGACTGCTAAGGCGGCAACCCGTCGCACCGGGCTGTGGCAACATGCTGGGGTGATCGACGCGGACGTGCTGGTGGTGGAGGATGCCCCGGAATACGTGCAGATGATCACGGCCGTGCTCGAGATGGCGGGTTGCACGGTGCGCAGCGTGCCGTCCGTGGCCGCGGCCACGTCGGCGATGACCGAGCGCATGCCCGACCTGGTGGTGCTCGACCTGGGCCTTCCCGACGGCGACGGCCTCGACCTGTGCCGCCAGATCCGCGAGCACTCCGACGCCTACGTGCTCGTCGTGTCGGGCCGCGACGTCAGCGACAAGCTGCTCGGCTTCCGGCTCGGCGCCGACGACTTCATGATGAAGCCGTTCTCCGGGCGCGAGCTGTCGGCACGCGCAGAGGCGCTGCTGCGCCGGCCGCGGGTGGAGGCAGGCGTCGTCAGCACGCGCACGTTCGACGACATGTCGATCGACATCTCGTCGCGCATCGTCACCCGCGCCGGCGTCCGCATCGACCTCACCCGCATCGAGTTCGACCTCCTCGACGCACTGAGCGAACACCCCAAGGCCGTGCTCACGCGACAGAACCTGCTCGACCGGGTGTGGGGTCCCAACTGGTTCGGCGACGACCACGTGGTCGACGTGCACGTCGCCAACCTGCGCAAGAAGGTCGACCCGTCCGGCCGGCGCAGCCTCGTGCGCACCGTTCGCGGCGTCGGCTACTCGATGGCCGTCTGACCCCCAGCCGCCGGAACGGCCGCTCTAGGGTCGCGCCATGCACGTCGTGGTCGTCGGTGGTGGAGTGTCGGGTCTCGGGTCGGCGCTGGTGCTCGCGCGCCAGGGTCACGACGTCACGGTGGTCGAGCGCGACGACACGCCGATGCCCACGACGGCCGACGAGGCGTTCGACTGGGACCGGCGCGGCGCACCCCAGGTGCGCCACAGCCACGCATTCCTGGCGCGCATGGTGGGCCTGATGCGCCGCGACCATCCCGACGTGTACGCGGCGCTCCTTGCCGAGGGTGCCACCGAGATGCGCTTCGGCGACGACCTGCCGCCCACCATCGTCGACTTCCGGCGTGAGCCCTCCGACGACGAACTGGTGATGCTCGCCTGCCGGCGCACCACGTTCGAGTGGGTGCTGCGCCGCGCCGCCGTNNCGACGGAGCGCGCTGTCGGAGTGGCTCGTCGCCGCCGGCGCCGGTGCGGCCGAGGAAGAGGTCGACGACACGGGCATCGTGTACTTCAGCCGCTTCTACCGGCTGCGCGAGGGCGAGGAGTACCCGCCGCGCAGCGGGCCCATCGGCGGCGACCTGGGCTACTTGAAGTACGGCGTCTTCGTCGGCGACAACCGCACGTTCAGCGTCACCCTTGCCACGCCCACCGTCGATGACGAGCTGCGCAAGATGCTGGCCGATCCCGTGGTGTTCGACTCCTGCGCCCGCCAGCTGGTGGCCACCGCACCGTGGCTCGACGGACGCGCCCAGCCCATCACCGAGCAGGTGCACGTGATGGCGGGCCTGCTCAACCGCTGGCGGCAGTACGTGCGCGACGGCCGCCCGCTCGCCACCGGCCTGATACCGGTCGGCGACGCCGTGCTGTGCACCAACCCGCTGTACGGGCGCGGCTGCAGCATCGCCTTCTGGGGTGCGCACCTCATGGCGCAGGCGGTGGCGGCACACCCCGACGACCCACTGGCGATGGTGGGCGCGTACGACAGCGCGCTGCGCGCCGAGATCTACCCCTGGTACAGGGCCGGCGTGGAGCAGGACGCCGAGGCGCGCCGGGTGGCGGCCGCGCTGCTGGCCGGTGACGACCCCGACGGCGACACGAGCGACCCGCGCACCTTCATGCGCTCGGTGTTCCGCGACGGCCTGCTGCCGGCGATGCGCAGCGACGCGGTGGTGCTGCGCGCCTTCTTCCGCAGCTTCAACCTGCTGTCACCGCCCGATGCGATGGCCACCGACGCCGATGTGGGCGCTCGGGTCTTCGCCGCATGGCAGGAGCGCGACCAGCGTCCGCCCGAACCGCAGCTCGGCCCGGCGCACCGCGCCGACCTGCTCGCGCTCCTCCCCGCCTGACCCGAGTGGGCACTCGCGCCCCGGGGTGCGAGTGAGCACTCGGGTGGGGCTGTGGCACTCGGGTGGGGCGGTGGCACNNCGGGTGGGGCGGTGGCACTCGGGTGGTCAGTCGAGGGTGTCGGCGACCTTCTCGGCGAGGTCGCGCAACTCCCCGGCGCCGGGGAGCTCGGCGAGCATCGTGTCCTCGAGGCGGGTGTCGTCGAGGACGAGGAACAGCACGACGCCCACGACGGCACCGAGGAGCGGGAACACGAAGAACGCCCACAGCTGCTCGAGCGCACCCGTGGACCGCTCGGCGAACAGCGCCGTGCCCAAGCTGCGCGCCGGGTTGACCGACGTGTTGTCGATGGGGATGGAGATGAGGTGGATGACCGTCAGCGTGAGACCGGCCACCAGCCCACCGAAGCCCGGCGCGAACTTGCGGGTGGTGGTGAACAGCACGACCACCACGAACAGCGCGGTGAGGATGACCTCGGCCACCACCATCGCGCCGAAGCCGTAGTGGTCGCCCGACCAGGTGTTGGCGGCGAACCCGCCACGCTTGAACCCGCTCTTGCCGCTCGCGATGCCGTAGATGATGGCCGCGCCGCCGACGCCGCCGATGATCTGGCCGATCCACGCGTACACGGCGTGCGCCGTGTCGATCTTCTTGGCGAGCAGCATGCCGAGGGTGACCGCCGGGTTGATGTGGCAGCCGCTGATCGGCCCGATGACGTACGCCATGATGAGCAGCGAGAAGCCGAAACCGAGCGCAACGCCCAGCACCCCGACGCCGACGTCGAGGTAGCGGGCGCTGAAGATGGCCGTTCCCGGCCCGCCGAGCATGAGCACCGTGGTGCCGAAGAGCTCGGCGACGAGGATGCGACCGTTGTTCTGCGTCTCCATGCGCCGAACCCTATGACGGTCGCGATTCTCGATCGCGCATTCTCTCCCGCCCGTTCCGGAGGTACCGTCGCACCTCATGGCGCCGCGCACCCGCAGCGAGAAGTTGTTGGTCACCACGGTGACCGCCGACGCCCAGACTCGACGCCCCGACGAGCTCATCGTCGAGGAACCGATGACCGTGCAGCTCGACGGCACGGTGGTGAGCACCACGATGCGCACGCCCGGCAACGACTACGAGCTGGCAGTCGGCTTCTGCTTCACCGACGGCCTGCTCGCCGGGGCGCCCGTGCTCGGCGTGCGCTACTGCGCCAACGGGTCGGCCGTGGGCAGCGAGTTCAACGTGGTCACCGTCGAGACCGGCGGACAGGCGCCTGCCCCGCGGCCACGGCTCGGCAACACCACGTCCAGCTGTGGCCTGTGCGGCAACGNNCGCCATCGACGAGCTGTGCGACCGGCTGACCACGCTGCCCGACACCCCGCCGATCCCGATGTCGGTGCTGCGCGCCATCCCGCAGACGGTGCGCGACGCACAGGGCCTGTTCGACACCACCGGCGCAGTGCACGCCGCGGCCGCGTTCACCGCCGACGGACGAGTGCTGCTCACCCGCGAGGACGTGGGTCGACACAACGCGGTCGACAAGGTGATCGGCCGCCTGCTGCTCGACGGCGCGTTGCCGGCAACGGGGCTCGGGTTGTTCGTCAGCGGCCGGGCCAGCTTCGAGCTCGTGCAGAAGGCGTGGGCCGGCGGGTTCAGCACGCTCGTCGCAGTGAGCGCGCCCACGGCGCTGGCGGTGCACACGGCTCGGCGCGCCGGCCTGGTGCTGGCCGGCTTCGTGCGCCACGACCGGCTCAACGTGTACGCCCCCGAACGCCTCGCCCCCGACACGACGCTCTAGCCTTGACGGCATGAGCGAACCGATCAGTCCCTCCGTCGGGCGGGGCGTGCTCCACCTCTTCTGCAAGGCCACTCCGATGTTCGACGCAGAGGCCGTGGTGAGCGCGGTCAAGGCCGCCGAGACCGCCGGTTGCCAGGTGGTCACCGTGTCGATCCTCGGCCACAAGTGCGACGCCGCGGTGATGGCGATGCACGCCGACCTGCAGCAGCTCCGCGCGCTGCAGACCGGCCTGCAACGCGCCGGCCTCGACGTGGTCGACAGCTACGTGAGCCTCACCGAGGTGTCGGAGTACGCGGCGGGCATGCCCGAAGAGCACCTCAAGGCTCGCCTCTACCCCGACATCCCGCCCCGCGCGCACCACATGCCCGCGTGGTGCTTCTACCCGATGTCGAAGAAGCGGGAAGCCTCCGCCAACTGGTTCACCCTGCCGTTCGACGCGCGCAAGGCGCTCATGCACGAGCACGGCACGAGCGGCCGCAAGTACGCCGGTCGCCTCGTGCAGTACATCACCGGCTCGACCGGGCTCGACGACTACGAGTGGGGCGTCACGCTGTTCGCGCTCACGCCCGACGTGTTGAAGGAAGTCGTCTACACGATGCGCTTCGACCAGGCCTCGGCCATCTACGGCGAGTTCGGCCCGTTCTACACGGGCATGGTGGTGCCGGTGGAGGAACTGGTCACCACCCTCTGACCCACGACGACCGGTCGGGCAGCGTGTCAGCCGCTGTCGACGGTGATGTCGCCGGTGCGCACATCGCGCCCCGACGAATCGAAGCCGAAGCGCTCGAACACTGCGGTGCTCACGTCGCCGTTGGCGTCGAGCGCGAGCACGCCGCCCGGGCCGTCGTAGTCGATGTTGCGCCCCGCGGTGAGCTCGCTGTTGCACTCGGGGAAGCTCCCACAGCTGCTGCCACTGCGGCTGGCAGGTGACACCGCTGCGGCCAGCGCCGAGCCGTGCGTGACACCGCTCGCCTGCGCGGCCAGGGCGATGAGGTTGACGCAGTCGTATGCGTTCTGCGAGTAGAGGCCAGTCGCGTCGGGGTCGACTCCGTGCAGCGCCTTCACGAACGCCGGCTGGGTGGGGTACGCGATGGGCGACACCCCGGTGATGCGGGCGGCGAGCGAACTGCTGAACGGAGCCGTCTGCGACGCCGGCCGGCGGATGGCGTCGTTGACCACGTACGTGGGCTTCGGGCCGACGGCATCGCCGTCGATGGCCGAGATGATCGCCGGACCAGTGACGCTGTCGGCCACCACCACCACGGTGTCGGGCTTGTTCGCCATCACCGCGTCGACCGCATCGCTGAAGCTGGCTGCGTCGCCGGTGAAGCCGATGGCGGCCGAGACGGCCGTGCCCTCGGCCCGCATCGACGCCTCGACGGCCTGCGCGAAGGGTCGACCGTACGCATCGTCGAGGTACACCACCATCGCCTTCGCGCTGCCGGTCTCCTCCACCACCCGGGCCATTGCCACCGCCTGCAACGAGTCGCTCGGCACCGTGCGCACGAAGAGCCCGGCGTCCGGGAAGTCGTCGAGTGCGAGTGCCGACGCCGTCGGCGAGCAGGTGACCACACCGGCGCTCACCGCTGTGGCGAGCGTGCCCAGGGTGTCGAGCGACGAGCTGGGGCCGATGATGGCGTCGACGCCGGCTTGCACGAGGTCTTGCACGGCCAGCTCGGCGGTGGCCGGGTTGTCGCCTTCGTCTCGGATCACGGTGCGCACCGGCTGACCCAGCACGCCACCATCGGCGTTGATCTCGGCGACCGCCAGCTGCACCGCGTCGCGCTGCGACAGGCCGAGCTCGGCGGCGCTGCCACCGGTGGGCGTGATGACGCCGAGCACCAACGCGCCGTCGTCGGGACGGGTGGTGGTGGTGACCGCCGATGTCGACGGGCCGGACGTGGACGAGCTGCTGGCACCCCCTCCGCTGCACGCCGCGAGCACGACGAGTGCGCACAGGCTCGACAGGACAGCACGGCGTGAGGACACGCAGGGAGTGTAAGGGAGCCTGCCGTCCGGGCGAGCGGCGGCAAGCTGAGGGTCGACGGGAGAGACCCCCAGCTCGCCACGCCAGGAACACACGCGGCGCGAGCCTTCGTGTGTCGTCGGGGACAGAGTGTACGCCGGCACCGTGGTGGCCTAGGGTCGTGCACCGTGAGCGATGCCGCCCCCGCCGACTTCACCCGCGACCTGGTCCGCTGGAGCGAGACCCTCGCCGCCATCGCTCGCACCGGTCTGGGCTTCACCCAGAGCCTCTACGAGCGCGAGCGCTACGAGGAGGTGCTGCACGTCGCCGCCGACATCAAGTCGGCCGCCGACGAGGCATTGGAAGTGCAGCGCGAGAGCGACCACTTCGTGCAGGAGTGGATGGAGTCGGTCGGCGAGGGCGTGCCCGGCTACGTCACCCCCAAGGTGGCGGTCGGTGCCGTCGTGGGCAACGAGGCCGGCGAGATCCTGCTGGTGCAGCGCGGCGACAGCGGCGTCTGGCTGTATCCCACCGGATGGGCCGACGTCGGCTACTCGGCCAGCGAAGTGGTGGTGAAGGAGGTGCTCGAGGAGACCGGCATCGAGTGCGAGCCGCTGCAGCTGCTGGCCGTGATCGACGGCCAACGCATGGGCTTCACACGCTTCGCGATGTACCTGCTGCTGTTCCACTGCCGCGCCACCGGTGGCACCCTGGTGCCGCACCCGCTCGAGACCAGCGACGTCGGCTGGTTCGGCCGCGAGGCGCTGCCGTGGCCCACCGCCGGGGCCGAGTGGTGGGCCCCGATGGCGTTCTCGGCCATCGACGGGTCGGGCATGGTGACGGCATTCGAGCCGCCGCGACCGAACGTGTGGCGCGGCGAGCACTGACACGCGCCAGCGCGCTGCTCAGGGCCCGTCGGAACCCTGGTCGCGCAGGAAGCGCTCCACCTCGGCCATGAACTCGTCGCTGTCGACCTCGTCGGCAATCTCGCCACCCACCGTGTCGTCGTCGTCGCTGTCGTGGTCGTGGTCGTCGCTGTCGTGGTCGTCGCGGTCGTCGTCCTCGTCGTCGTAGTCGTCGTCGAGCTGGCCGGCATCGGCCATCGATTCGAGGCGGGCCACGTAGCCGATGAGGTCGGAGTCGTCGGCCACGAAGGCGGTGACCCGGGCGTCGTACGCCTCGGCCTCTTGTTGCAGGCGGGCCACAGGGCTGGGTGAGCCGAGGATCTCGCACGCCCGCTCGACCAGCGCCAGCGACGCCTTCGGCGAGGGCACCTGCGACGCGTAGGCGGGCACGGCGGCCCACAAGGAGGCCGACGCCAGGTCGGCCCGGGCGCATCCGTCGTGCAGCACGCCGACGATGCCCGTGGGGCCTTCGTAGCGGCTGCGCTGCAGGTCGTAGCGGTCGATGATGTCGTGGTCGGTGGCGGTGCCGATGACCTGCACCGGCCGCGAGTGCGGCACGTCGGCGAGCAGCGCCCCCAAGGTGAGCACCATCGAGACCTCGTAGCGTCGCGCGACGCCGATGAGCTGCTCGGTGAACAGTCGCCAGCGCAGCGCCGGCTCGGGCCCGAGCATCAAGATCACATCGCCACCCGGGGTGCTCGCGCTCCACAGCCCCACCGTGGGCCACACGATGCTGCGCGACCGATCGGCCGTGAGCCGCACGTGGGGGCGGACCGTCGCGAAGTCGGTGAACTCCTCGGGATCGACCTCGGCGAGCGCACTCGCATGCCACGCCTCCACCAGGTGCCGCACGCTGTTGCTGGCCGCATCGCCGGCGTCGTTCCAGCCAGTGAACGCGGCGATGAGCATGGGACGCCGCAACGTTGGTTGGGCGAGCCAGCGGACGTGTTCCATCACCCGGACAAACTACCGGCGGCACAGTGCCCTCGTTTGCAGGACGTTGGGCCCTGCTCGGCGAGCAACTCGCGGCGCACGATGACCCCATGAAGGTTGCAACGAACCACCTGTATGCGGCATCGCCCGACGTGGTGTTCGCAGCGATGACGAACCCCGAGGTGCTGGTCGAGAAGTATCAGAGCCTGGGCCATCACGACGTGAAGATCCTCGACCACAGCGTGACGGGCGGGGTGATGTCGATCCGGTCGCGGCGGGGCGTCCCGATGGATGTTCCCGGCTTCGCCAAGCGGTTCTTCTCGCCGATCAACGTGGTGCAGCAGCACGACGAGTGGGACCCGATGGGCGACGACGGGGTACGGCGCGGCACGTGGCAGGTCGTGGCTCGGGGAGTGCCGGTCACGGTGGGCGGCACGCTGCGGATGGAAGCCGTCCCGGGCGGGACGACCGTGGAGATGAACGGCGAAGTGCACTGCTCGGTCCCGCTGGTCGGCGGCCGCATCGCCGAGTTCGTGGCCAACGACGTGTTGCACACGATGCGCGGCGAGGAGTCGTTCAACGACGACTACGTCGCACACCGGCCGAAGCGTCGGCGCGGCGTGGCCTGAGGGGTTGCCTGAGCGATCAGAGCGCGGGCAGCACGACGTACGCCTCGCCGCCACCGCCGGCGATGACGTCGTCGAGCCAGTTGCCCTCGTACACGTCGTTGGGTCCTTGCATCAGGTCGTTCTCCGACCCCTCGGCCGTGGTGACCAGGGTCCAGGCCTGACGCTTGTAGGTCCAGTTGGCGGGATACAGGCGGTGCGCCTCACGCCACCACGAGACCGCTGCGTCGGGTCCGACCGTGCGGCGCAGGTGCTCGCCCATCTCGAAGCACGCCGCAGCCCTGGCCTCGTCGTCACCTCTGGGAAGTGAGCGGGCGACCACGTCGTCGGGCGAGAGTGCGAAGCGCGACTCGGCGCCGTGCCGGGCCCAGTCGACGATGGCGGCGCGATACTCGTCGGCCACGTCGGGGATCTTCTTCACCTCGCGCAGGGCGCGATCGAGACGCTCGGGCAGTCCGGCCGGCAGCTCGGCGTCACGCAGCGGGCTGCGCTCGATGGTGGCGCCCTCGGCCGGGCGCACGATGGTGCCCGTCTCGTCGATCCACACCGCCATGGGGATGTTGCAGAACCCGAAGAGGTCGTCGCTGACGTGGCCGGTGTCGATGAGGCTCGGGTGGGTGGGCGCCGCGGCGTCGATCCACGTGTACGTGTGGCGGGGTTCGACGTCGAGGGCCACGGTCACCACCGTGAGGCCGAGCGGCTCGAGCTCGGTGTGCAGTGCCTGCCACCCGGGCAGGCTGGTGCGACAGCCTCAATAGCTCGACCAGGCGACCAGCAGCACCTTTCGGCCGTGCAGGCTGGAGAGTCGGAAGGGTTCGCCGTCGCGGGTGATCAGTTCGGGGTCGGCCGCTGCCGCAGTGGCGAGCGCCTTGCCGCCGAGCGTGGCCGAACCGAGCGCCCACACGCGGTGAGTCTCGTCGTGCACGAGCGGCATGCCGAGGCGAGCCGCGGCTGCTTCCACGTCGACCGTGCCGTCGGCGCGCAGCGAGCCCGGCGCGGGCACGCACACCTCGCCACGACACAGGCCTTCGGGCTTCGGTGACCATCCGGTGTGCGCCGAGAAGTCGTCGACGGACACCTCGTCGAGGGTCTGCAGGATCATGGGAGCACCGTACTCGTGCCGTCAGCCACGTGTGGCCAGGTCGGCCAGATCGTGGGGGCCGCTGGCCGGGTAGCCGTGCCCGTCGCGCACGGCCTGACCCCAGGGCGTGAGGATGTCGACCAGTTCCGACATGTGGTCGCCAAGTGCTGCCACCATGCCGGCCATCTGCACGTCGGTGTGCTCTTCGACGGCTTCACGGGCCGCACGTCCGGCACTGGTGAAGCCCACCTCGTCGACCATGCCACGCGACTTCAACCGCTCGTGGGCAGCGTCGAACTGTGCGTCGGTCCAGGCCCGAGTGCGGCTGTAGCTGCGCATCGGCAGACCCCAGTACAGCTCGCTCATCAAGCCGATCTCCGTGGCGTCGAAGCCGGCGCTGATCCAAGCCGCGGTGTGGCTGTCGCCGCGGTACTCGCGCAGCATGTCGCCCAGCCGCCACACGGCGCCGAGGTCGGTGCCCGGCACGGGCTGCGACAGCACGCCCGCGTAGAGCGGACGGCCCTCGGGGCGCAGCGGCTCGACCGCGAGCGACAGCAGTTCGCGAGCACGCTCGACCCCGGCAGGGGCGGGACCGAGGATGCGTTCGAGCTGGGCGATGGCGCCGGCGTCGCGGGCGGCACGGATCGTGGCGGCGTCGGTGCGGGTCCAGCCGAACGCCACCGACGGCACGACGGCCTCGGGGTTGAAGACGGCGAACGCGGCGGCGACCAGTTCGCCGGGCACCTGCCCCATGAGCGACCCGCGACTCGTGAAGTAGGCCGGGCCGTCGGGCATCGCGACCCCGTTGGACAGTGCGCGACTCGCCTGGAAGCCGAGTGCCTCGTAGTTGGCGTGACACTCGGGGGAGAAGTACACCTGCCCGACCACGGGTTCGAGGGCGGCGGCAAGAGCGCGTTCGGGCTGCATGGGCGCACGTTAGGTCGGTGCACCGCTCATCGTCGTGCCGTAGCGTGGGCCGGGTGAGTGTCGTCATCGAGATCGCCACCGAGGCCACCCCCGAGCTGGCTGCGGCCTTCGCCCGCCTCATCCCGCAGCTGTCGAAGAGCTCACCGCCGCCCGGCCACGACGAGCTCGCCGAGATGATCCGCTCCGATGCCAGCGACGTGGTCGTCGCCCGCCTCGACGGCGCCATCGTGGGCACGCTCACACTGGTGACGTTCCGCATCCCCACCGGCGTGCGCGCCTGGATCGAGGACGTCGTGGTCGACGACTCGGCACGCGGGCATGGCGTGGGCGACCAGCTCAACCGGTTCGCCCTGCAGTTGGCCGAGTCGAAGGGGGCGAAGACCGTCGACCTCACCTCGCGCCCGTCGCGCGAAGCGGCGAACCGCCTCTACCAACGCATCGGCTTCGTCCCCCGCGAGACCAACGTGTACCGGTACTCGTCGGAAGCCTGATCGCCCCGTCCCTGTCCTGGCCGGTCCCTGTCCTGGCCGTCGCCCGCCGCACTCGGGACGGCCGGCCATGTCCCGCTTCAGTCCGGGTCGGGCGCGAAACCTCGCACCGACGGGTGGTTCCCCACCCACGGGAACGAAACGTCCCAGAAGTGGGACGTTTCGGACCCGTGGGCGCGAATCATGCTGAGCGACGCCGACTCAGCCGAGGGGGTCGGGCCAGGCGAGGTCGGCCGGCGGGTCCTCGCCGGCGACACCGTCGATGGCTTCGCGCAGGAGATCGGCGTGGCCGGTGTGGCGGCCGTACTCCTCGACGAGGTCGAACAGCAATCGGCGCAGGCTCACGTGGGTGCCGTTCCAACCGAGGTGAGCCTCGTGGTCGAGTCCGCCGTCGGCCAGTGCGCGGCGCACGCTCGCCCGCGATCGGTCGACGGTGGCAGTCCACGACGCGTACAGGTCGGCGGGCGAATCACCGTCGGCCGAGTTGAAGTCCCAATCGGGATCGTCGGGCCACGGCGCCGAGCGCCACGGTTCCGACACCGGCTCGCCCCACAGCTTCCGGGTGAACATCTCGTCCTCGGCGCGGGACAGGTGCTTGAGCAACCTGCCCAGCGACAGCGCCGACGACGGAAGTCGGTACGAAAGGCCCGCCGCATCGAGGCCGCGCGCCTTCCACGCGAACGTGGCGCGCAGCCGCTCGAGCGATCCGACGAGGTGTTCGACTTCGGTCCCCGCCATCGGCGGTTCCCACGGGTTCGGCACGTATGTCACGCGCCGAACAGTACCGAACGCGTCAGATCAGGCGTGCTGCACTCGACTGGTCGCCGCTCACGTTCTCGCGAGCGTCGTCGAGGTGGTGCTCGCACTCGTGAACCGCTTGCGAGGCAACCCAGCGCAACGTGCGTGTTGCCTCTCGCGGCCACGAGTAGTGAATGGGGCGATCGAACGCATCGCGTGGCATGCGGTCGAGCGTGCGGGCGAACAGCTCGCCGGCCGCACGGAGATCGGTCGCCAACGACGCCGGCGTGTCATCTGCGTACAGGCCGCCGTCGACCCTGGGCGTGCCGTGCAGCGCATGCGGGCGTGGGTTGTCCTCGACGATGCCGAGCACGATGCGGTCGCGAAGGTTGTAGAGCACGTCGCGCGTGTGGCAGCCGTACTCGAGCGCCGACCAACGATCGGCCGACGGCCGCACCAGCGACGCTTCGGGATGTGCCTCGAGCAACGCGGCGAACGCCTCCGTCGAGGCACGGGCACGCACCGCTGCATCAGTGGCCGTGACTGCGTCCCACACGTACCCGCAGACCTCACACGCTTCGATGGCATCGCCCATCGGTGAGATCGTACGCGGCGGCGCTCAGTCGGTCGAGAACATTGGTGTGCGCGTCACGCGCAGCATCCACCAGGCTCCGGGGTCATCACGGCGGCGTCGGCCAACACCGTGTAGACCTCCCAGCGCTGCGAGTCGGGCCCGTCGACCCACACCTTGTCCTGCACCGCGTAGCAGCACGTGGTGTGCTCCTCGATGTCGGTGGCCATGCCCTCGGCCTGCAGCCGTTGGATGGCGTCGGTGACCTGCTCGGGCGTCTCCACCTCGACGCCGAGGTGGTTGATGGAGCCGGGCTCACCCACGCCGGCGAACAGCACGAGCTTGAGCGGGGGTTCGGCGATGGCGAAGTTGGCGTAGCCGGGCCGCACCTTGGCGGGAGCGGTGCCGAACAGCTTGGTGTAGAAGGTGATGGCCTCGTCGAGATCGGAGACGTTGAGGGCCAGTTGAAGTCGTGACATGAGATGCTCCCGCGGAGTAGATTGACGGTTGTCGATATGCGCATCCTAGCCATATATCGATGATTGTCAATACATTCTTCTGGAGGCGCCGTGACCGCGACCACGACCACGACCACGACCACGAAACGAACACTCGCAGCGCTCGGCGCCTGCTGCACGCCGGTGGGCAGCGCCGAGTTCGACGAGCACGATGCTGCCGAGCTGGCGAAGGGCTTCGCTGCGCTGGCCGACCCCGTGCGCCTGCACCTGCTCTCGCTCGTCGCATCCACCGGCACGAGCGGCGCTTGCGTGTGCGACCTCATCGAGCCTTCGGGTCGTTCACAGCCCACCGTGAGCCACCACCTGAAGGTGCTGCGCGAGGCCGGCCTCGTCACCAGTGACAAGCGCGGCACCTGGGCCTGGTATCACGTGGTGCCCGGCCGTCTCGATCAACTGCGCACCGCGCTGCGCTGAGCCGTCGCTCAGGGCGCACACACAGGAGACCCGGGTGCTGACCACCATCGACTACCACACCGCCGGCGAGCCGTTCCGCATCGTCACCGCCGGCGCACCCGAGCCGGCCGGGCGCACCATCCTCGACCGTCGCGAGTCGGCCATCCACGGCGAGCTCGACGCGGTGCGCGCCCTGCTCTGCAACGAACCCCGCGGTCACGCCGACATGTACGGGGGGTTCCTCGTACCACCCGACGACGACGGCGCGCACCTCGGCGTGCTGTTCTGGCACAAGGACGGCTTCTCCACTGCATGCGGCCACGGCACCATCGCGCTCGCCACCTACGCGGTCGACGCGGGCATCGTGGCCGCGCCGCACGACGGGGAGACAGAGGTGATCATCGACGTGCCCAGCGGCCGGCTGCGCGCATCGGTTCGTCGCGAGGCCGGGCGGGTGGTGTCGGCGCGCTTCGTCAACGTGCCGTCGTACGTGCTCGCCCGCGGCATGGCGGTCACCACCGCGCTCGGCCCCACCACCGCCGACCTCTCCTACGGCGGCGCCATCTACGCCAGCGTCGACGCCGGTTCGCTCGGCCTGCACGTCGACCCCACGCACCTCGGCGACCTCATCGCCGTCGGGCGTGCCATCAAGTGGGCCCTCGACGACACGCCCGAGGCCCGCCACCCGAGCGACCCGCGCCTGTCGGGCGTGTACGGCACCATCTGGTTCGAGGCCATCACCACCGGCGACGGCTCGGTGCACCAGCGCAACTGCACCATCTTCGCCGACGGCGAGGTCGATCGTTCGCCGTGCGGTTCCGGCACCAGCGCGCGGCTCACGCTGCTGGCCGACGACGGCACACTCGCGCCCGGCCAGGTGCTCACCCACGACAGCATCATCGGGTCGCGCTTCCACGGTCGCGTGCGGCAGACCGTCGCCGCCGAGGGTCGCACCGCGTACATCACCGAAGTGGAGGGAGCTGCCTACCGCACCGGCGAGCACCGCTTCGTCCTCGACGAACGCGATCCACTCGGCCGCGGGTTCCAGCTCCGGTAAATCGATGGTCGAGCACCGTCGGCGGTGCTAACAACGCACGATGAGCCAGATCGTCACCGTGTTCCGCAACCGGCTGCGCGACGAGAGCGCGGCCGACTACTCGGTGCTCGCCCCGCACATCCACGAGCTCGCCTCGTCGATGCCCGGCTTCGTCGACGCGAAGACGTTCTCGTCGCCCGATGGTGAACGCGTCACCGTGGTCACGTTCGCCGACAAGGCCTCGCACGATGCGTGGCGCGACCACCCCGAGCACCGCGACGCGCAGCGTCGTGGCATCGCCGAGTTCTACGCCGAGTACTCCATCCAGGTCGCCGAGGTCACGTACGACCACCGCTTCCACCACACCGGCTGAGCGCCTCAGCGACGGAACGCGTGGAGCTTGTCGCCGAGGCGGTCGCGCAGCTCGGTGTCGGTGACGCCGAGTCCCTCCTGCGGCGCGAGCGCGAGCACGCCGATCTTGCCCTCGTGCATGTTGTGGTGCACCTGGTAGGCGGCCTC
>PMCN01000278.1:3088-3255 GCA_003154135.1 Acidimicrobiaceae bacterium | reverse complement strand
CAGTGCTCCCACATCTCCAGCGCCTTCTGCTCGAGCGGAGGGAAGCCCTTGGTGTCGGCGTAGCGCAACGCTCGATCGAGGTACTCGCGCTGGATGTCGAGCGCACTCACCTCGCGCCCGTTGGCGAGGCGCACCTTGCGACGGCAGGTCATGTCGTGGCTGATGTC
>PMCN01000278.1:2860-3079 GCA_003154135.1 Acidimicrobiaceae bacterium | reverse complement strand
ATGTTGCTGTCGCCGACGATGACGTGGAGACGTCGGTACTTCTCGGCGTCGGCATGCGGTTCGTCGCGCGTGTTGATGATGGGTCGGCTGCGCGTGGTGGCGCTGCTGACCCCCTCCCAGATGTGCTCGCTGCGCTGTGCGATGGAGTACATCGCCCCCCGAGCCGTCTGCAGCACCTTGCCCGAACCGGTGAAGATCTGCCGGCTGACGAGGAACGGG
>PMCN01000278.1:0-2839 GCA_003154135.1 Acidimicrobiaceae bacterium | reverse complement strand
CGCTCGCCGGCCTTGTCGTGCACCACCAGGTCGTAGAGGCTGTCGCACTCGGGAGTGGCGTACTCGGGGTGCGAGCCGACGTCGAGGTAGAGGCGGGCACCGTTCTGCAGGAACACGTTGCTGCTGCGGCCCCAGCTGACCACCTTGCGGAACAGGTAGCGGGCCACCTCGTCGGGGCTGAGCCGGCGTTGGCCGCGCAACGTGCACGTCACCCCGTACTCGTTCTCGAGCCCGAAGATGCGCCGCTCCATGCGCGCACCGTAGCGCAGGTTCTTGTCGATGTGCGCTCTACTGCTGACGGGCGGGCACGAACCGCACGGCAGCGCCTGGCGCGGCTTGCGCGGCGTGTGTCAGGTCGTCGGGATGCACCACCGCGATGACGGGGTAGCCACCCGTGGTGGGATGGTCGGCCAGCATCACGATCGGTTGCCCGTCGGGTGGCACCTGCACCGCGCCTTCGACGAGCCCTTCCGATGGCAGCTCGCCGCGCCGGTGGCGGCCGAGGTGCGGTCCGCGAAGGCGCGTGCCCACGCGGCTCGTCGTGGTGACGGTGAACGGTGCACCCACGAGTTGCTGCCATGCATCGTCGACGAACCAGTCGATGCGCGGTCCCGGGAACACCCGCAGCACGTGACACGTGGCTGCACGCGGCGCAGCTTCGATGGTGGCCGGAGAGGCGGGATCCGCTCCGAGGCGCAGCACGTCGCCGTCGACCACCTCCACTCCCCCGCGGACGCCGACGTACGCGCGGGCGCCGTCGAGCAGGCGGCCGACACGCAGCATGGCCCCGGCAGGAAGCACAACGGGTGCGCCCCAACCCACGGGTGGCCCGTCGCGCACGGTCACCTCGGCGACCGCACCCGCGATCACCACCATCGCCGCCTGCTCGACGCGCAGGGTGGTGTTGCCCGAGGTCTCGAACGCAAGCGCGCCCACCGGGTTGCCGAGCAGGCGATTGGCCAGTTCGAACGCGGGCAGGTCGACCGCTCCGCCGCGGGGCGCGCCGAGCCAGGCCCGGCCGACGACGCCGGGGCCCACCACCGATGCTGCGATGCCCCACGACTCGACCCGGATCATGCGGGCACGAACCTCACCGGCGTGCCCGGTGGCAGCAGGGCAGGCGGCTCGCGGTGCTCGGCCCACATGACCGCGTCGGTGCGTCCGAGCAGGTGCCAACCTCCGGGGCTGTTGCCCGGGTACACCGCGCTGAACTCGGCGGCGATGGCCACCGAGCCGGCCGGCACCCTGGTGCGCGGCGTGGGTCGGCGGGGCACGTGCAGCAGCGGGTGGAGGCCGGCGAGGTAGCTGAACCCGGGCATGAACCCGCAGAAGGCCGCCGTGTAGATCGGTTCGCAGTGCAGCGCGACCACCTCGCTGGTGGAGAGCCCGCACATCGACGCGACCTCCACCAGATCGTCGCCGTCGTAGACCACAGCCAGCTCGATCGGCGCAGACGACCGCGCGGGTTGGTCGGCGACTCCCTGCACGAGCGTCGAACCGGACCCGAACATCGAAGCGGAGCCGAGCATCGACGCGGAGCCGAGCGCCGTCGTGTCGAGGGTGCCGTCGTGGAGCAGCAGCACGGTGCGGGCGGCGGGCACCACGTCGATCACGCCGGGCAGTGCCGCCGAACGCCATGCCGTCGCCGCGGCCATCACCTCGGCAAGGGTGGAGAACTCGACGAGCACCGCCCTCGGGCCGTAGGGCAGCAGCTTCACGACACGAACGACGACCGCGTGAAGCCCGCGACGCGCAGCGCATCGGCNNTGCGCGGCCACCTCGGTGTCGGTGATGAGCGCGCCCGGCTGCGACCGGGGCACGAGCGTGCCCTCGTCGGTGTATGCGCGGTCGGCAAAGCCCTCGGCCACGAACGCCACGCCATCATGCGCGCACACGGTCTCGAGCACGCTGCCGGGGAGACCGAGCAGCGGCATGTCGGGGCGGTACCGAAGCACTGCAGCTGCCACGGCGTGCGCCTGGGTCTCGTGATGCACGATCGCGTTGTAGAGCGCGCCATGGGGCTTGACGAACGCGACGCGCGCACCTTGTGCGCGGGCGAACGCCTCCAGCGCACCGATCTGGTAGATGACCGCGTCGGTGAGGTCGGCGGGCGCCATGTCGATGAACCGGCGGCCGAAGCCGGCGAGGTCGGGGTAGCTCACCTGTGCTCCGACGGCGCACCCGTGAGCAACCGCCAGCTCGACCGTGCGGCGCATGGTGCCCGGGTCGCCGGCGTGGAACCCGCATGCCACGTTCACCGACGACAGCATCGGTACGAGCAGATCATCGGGACCACCGGGCCACACCCCGTAGGCCTCCCCCACGTCGCTGTTGAGGTCGATCAGCCGCACGGCGCAGCCTTCAGTCGGTGAACGAGGAGGCGACGGCTTCGTCGGTGAGACGCTTGAAGCAGCGACGGCCGTTGCGGCGTGAGAGCACCGCCACTTCGAGCTCGGTGGCGGCGAGGATGCGGTCGGGACCGGTGAGCGCGGATCGCGCTGTGTTGAGCACTTCGTCGAGGCTCTGCCCGTCGGTGAACGACTCGCCGAGCCGCGCGGCGATGGCCTCGGCATCGCCGCCCAGCACGCTGAAGCGGCGCTCGTCGACCACGGTGCCGTCGTAGAGGATGTGGAAGAGCTGGTCGGCCTCGGTGGTGATGCCCACCTCNNTGGGTGAAGATCTGCCCCAGGATCTGGGCGTAGTTGTTGGCGAGGCTGCGGGCGTCGACGTCGTCGCGGCTGTACTGGAAGCCCTTGAGGTCGGCGGCGCGCACGCCGGCCACGCGCAGCTGGTCGAACTCGTTGTACTTGCCCACCCCGGCGAACGCGATGCGGTCGTA
>PMCN01000096.1:4713-9300 GCA_003154135.1 Acidimicrobiaceae bacterium | reverse complement strand
CAGATCGACGCCGTGCTCAACGCCCGCCCGGAGGACCGTCGTTCCATCGTCGAGGAAGCCGCCGGCGTCCTGAAGTACCGCAAGCGCAAGGAGAAGGCCGAGCGCCGTCTCGATGCCACCGAGGCCAGCCTGCTGCGCGTGCAGGACCTGCTGCGCGAGGTGCGCCGTCAGCTGCGCCCCCTCGAGCGTCAGGCCGAAGCGGCCCGCCGACACGGCGATCTGGTGGCCGAGCTGGGCGCGCTGCAGGTGTTCGTGTCGGGACGCGAGATCGCGTCGCAGCGCACGCGCCTCACTGCGCTGGCGGGCGAGAGGATCACCCTCGGTCAGGCAGAGCAGGCTCTGCGCACCGAGCTCGCCCAGCTCGACACCGGCGTGATGTCGGCCGAGGCCGAGTTGACGGCTCGTGGCGACACCGACCTGAGCGACGAGATGGTGCGCGTGGAGCAGTTGCGGGAACGCGCTCGCGGCATCGCCGCCGTGCTGGTGGAGCGGCGCCGTTCGATGGAGCGCGACCGCGGGCAGCTGATGGATTCGGGCGTCATCGCCAACCTCGAAGCCGACGCCGAGCGCGTGCGGGAGGAGCTGGCGTCGGTCGAGGCCGAGCTCGGTTCGATGGGGCCGGCCGCCGACGTGCTGTCGGCGGAGGAGGCCGAGTTCGCCGGCCAGCGCCGCGACACGTTGGAGGCCATCGAGGGCCTCGGCGCGTCGACGTCGGCGGCCAGTGCCGCAGCCGAGGTGCGCGGCGAGTTGCGCTCGATGCGGGCCGGCGTCGACCGCGCCGATGTCGAGCTGCGCCGTCAGCGAACCCTGCTCGAGAGCCTGCATCAGCGAGTCGAACGCCTCGATGGCGAGTGCGTGCGCCTCCAGCTCGAGTGCGAGCAGTCGCAGACCGCCGAGGCCACGCTGGTGGCCGACGTGGGGGCTGCCGAGGCTCGCCGCATCGCGGCCGACGCCGCACACGACGGTGTGGCCGTGCAGCGCCAGCACGCGTCGGAGGAAGCATCGCGGTGGCGGGCGCGTGCCGAGGCGTTGCACCTCGCGCTCGAGAGCGCACGCGCCCGGGCCGGCGCCGAGCACCTGGCGGGCGTCACGGGCGTCCTGGGCACCCTGCTCGATCTCGTCGAGATCGACGCCGACTGGGAAGCCGCGGTGGAAGCCGCGTTGGGCGAGGCGCTTGCGGCGGTCGTGGTCGACTCGCCGTCGACGGGACGCCAGGCCCTGCGGTCGCTGCAGGCCAGCAACGTGCACGGCGCCGTGCTCGCCCTGGGCAGTCGTGCCCGGGCCACCTCACCCGCTCCCGCGGGCGGCGCCGCCGTGCGTCCGCACGTGCGCAGCCGCCACGCCGGGGTCGCCGAGCTGCTCGATGCCGTGCTCGGCTCGGCAGTGCGGGTCGGTTCGTGGAACGACGCCGTCGACCTTGCCATCGCCCATCCCGACGCTGTGGTGGTCACCGACGCGGGCGATCGCTTCGGCCCCAGCGGTTGGCGCATCGGAGCTGCCGGTGGCGGCGCCACGGCGGCCGCGCTGGAGGAGGCGCAGGAGCGATCCAGTGCCGCCGAGGCCGACCTGGCGCGCCTCGACACCGCGCTCGCCGGCGCCAAGGCCGAGCTGCACGCTGCCCGCCAGCGCGAGCAGGAGCTGTCGCGAGCGCTCGATGCGCACGACGCAGGGTTCTCGGCCGACGCTGAGGCGCTCGCGCGTGCTCAGGCTCAGCGTCGCGAGACCCAGACCGAGATCGACACCCTCGAGCTCGCAGCCGCCGACGCCGACGGGCGAGCCGACCGCGAGCGGGCGCGCATCGCCGAGCTGGAAGCACTGGTGCCCGCACTCGAGGCCGACGAGGCCGCCGAGGCGGCAGCGGCAAAGGCCCGGGGCGAGACGCGCGCCCGGCTCGACGCCCAGGCAGCACGCCTTGCCGGCAAGCGCCAGGAGCTGGAGGTGCGCAACGCCGGGCTCCACGAGCGACAGGCCTTCCTCGAACGCCGTCTCCAGGAGACCGAGCGCCGGCTCGAGGCCGACAAGGAGGCGCGCTCGCACGCGGCGACCCGTCGAGAAGCGGTCGAGCGGAGCCTGCAGGCCGTGGAGCGGTTGGGTGAACTGGTCGACACGCACCGCCACACCATCGAGGTGCGTCATCAGCACCTCCTCGAACTGCGCCGTCGGCAGAGCGACGAGGTGCGTGCCATCGCGCAGCGCCTCGATGCGCTCCGTCGTCGCCGCTCCGCTGCCGAGAAGGAGTTGGAGGAGTCGCGCGNNGAGGCCGCCGAGCTGCCACCGCTGCCCGAGGGCGTCACTGCCGCGGCTCGCGTGCGCGATCTCGATCGCGAGCTGCGCCTGATGGGTCCCATCAACCCGCTCGCGCTCGAGGAGTTCAACGAGCTGCAGGAGCGCCACCGCTTCCTCGAGGAGCAGCTCGACGACGTGCGCAACACGCGTCGCGACCTCATGCGCGTCATCAAGGCCGTCGATCTCGAGATCCAGACGGTGTTCTCGGCAGCGTTCGCCGATGTGAGCTCGCACTTCGCCCAGCTCTTCGTCAACCTGTTCCCCGGCGGCAGCGGCAAGCTCGTGCTCACCAACCCCGACGACCTGCTCGACACCGGCATCGAGGTGGAGGCCAAGCCGAGCGGGAAGAACGTGAAGAAGCTGTCGCTGCTGTCGGGTGGCGAGCGGAGCCTCACGGCGCTCGCGTTCCTGTTCGCGGTGTTCCGCAGCCGGCCCTCGCCGTTCTACGTGATGGACGAAGTGGAGGCCGCGCTCGACGACGTNNACCTGCACCGCTTCCTCGGGCTCGTCAGCGAGTTCCGCCAGGAGGCGCAGCTGCTCATCGTCAGCCACCAGAAGCGCACGATGGAGGCGGGCGACAGCCTCCTCGGCGTGAGCATGCAGCCGGGTGGTTCGTCGAAGGTCATCGTCGAGAAGGCTTCGACGACGGCATGAGGGCGAGCGGCTAAGCTCGCCCCACGTTGCGGATCCGGTCCGCGGCGACGATTTCCCTGGGGGGAAGCAACGCACCGTGAGCGAATCCGTTGCTCTGCAGACCGGACGCGACGAAACGCGCCTCACGCCGGCCATTCAGCTCGTCGGCTTGCGCAAGACGTTCGGCGCGGGCGACCATCCGGTCGTCGCGGTCGACGACGTGGAGCTCACCATCGAGGACGGCGAGTTCTTCTCGTTGCTCGGCCCCAGCGGCAGCGGCAAGACCACCGTGCTGCGCATGATCGCCGGCTTCGAGCAGCCCACGGCCGGCGCCATCCTGTTGCAGGGTCGCGACGTCACGCATCAGGCGCCCTACGACCGCGACGTCAACACCGTCTTCCAGGACTACGCGCTGTTCCCGCACATGACCGTGCAGCAGAACGTCGAGTACGGCCTGCGGGTGAAGCGGGTGCCCAAGGCCGAACGGGTGCGGCGCGCGGCCGAGATGCTCGAGGTGGTGCGCCTCGGTAGCTATGGCCAGCGCAAGCCCGACCAGCTCAGCGGTGGCCAGCGTCAGCGAGTGGCGCTCGCACGCGCACTGGTGAACCACCCGAAGGTGCTCCTGCTCGACGAGCCGCTCGGCGCGCTCGACCTGAAGCTGCGCGAGGAGATGCAGGTGGAGCTGAAGAGCATCCAGCGCGACGTGGGCATCACGTTCGTCTTCGTCACCCACGACCAGGGCGAGGCGCTCAGCATGAGCAACCGCATCGCCGTGTTCAACCGTGGCCGAATCGAGCAGGTGGGCACGCCGCGCGAGATCTACGACCGGCCCTCCACCATGTTCGTCGCCGGCTTCGTGGGTCCCAGCAACGTCATCGACGCGCAGTTGTCGGCACAGCTGATGGGCGTGCGGGCCACCCACTCGGTGCGCCCGGAATCGATTCGTGTGGTGCATCACGCCATCGCCGACACCGAGGTGTCGGTGGAGGGTGTGGTGTCCGACGTGCAGTACCTGGGTGCCGACTGCCGGGTGCGGGCCGACCTGCCCGACGGCTCCCACATTCTCGCCAGCGTGCCCAGCGACGGGCTCGTCGGCGTGAGCATCGGCGGTCCCGTCCGCCTGGCCTGGTCGCGCTACGCGGCCTACACCGTCGCCGAAACAACTACCTCCGAGGGAGACACGCAATGAGGACCATCAAGGTCGTGGCTGTTGCCGCGGCCCTCACCATGCTCGCAACTGCATGCGGCAGCGACTCGAAGTCGTCGTCGAAGGCGCTCGACAAGGTCGGCACTGCCGAGAAGGAGCTCGACCTGGTCATCTGGGCCGGCTACGCCGAGGACGGCAGCACCGATCCCGCCTACAACTGGGTCGGNNTCGGCCTCGGGCGACTCGAGCGTGCGTCTCATCGACGCCGGCCTCGTGGCCCCGGTGAACACCGCGCTCGTGCCCAACTACGCCGACCTGTCGTCGTTCCTCAAGGACCAGCCGTACAACTCGAGCGGCGGCAAGGAGTACGGCATCCCCCACGGTTGGGGCGCCAACTACCTCATGTACGACAGCTCGGTGGTCACCACCGCGCCCGACTCGTGGAGCGTCGTGTTCGACAAGTCGTCGGCGTACAAAGGCAAGGTCACCGCGTACGACGCGCCCATCTACATCGCCGACGC
>PMCN01000096.1:0-4705 GCA_003154135.1 Acidimicrobiaceae bacterium | reverse complement strand
AAGGCGCAGACCGCGTTCGAGCAGGGCACCACCGTGTTGGGCACCACCTGGCAGATCATCTTCAACCTGGCCGTCGCCAACAACAAGAACCTGAAGACTGTGCTCCCCAAGGAGGGCACCACCGGGTGGAGCGACACCTGGATGGTCTCGGCGAAGGCAGCACACCCGAACTGCATGTACCTGTGGATGAACTACATCACCAAGCCCGAGGTGCAGGCGCAGGTGGCCACCTACTTCGGTGAGGCGCCCGCCAACCCGAAGGCCTGCGCCATCATCGCCACGTCCGACGCCACGTTCTGCGACACGTTCAAGGCCACCGACTCGACGTTCGCCAAGTCGATCCACTTCTGGGCAACGCCCCGCAAGAAGTGCCTCGACGGCAGCGGCGACAACTGCGTGCCGTTCGTCGACTGGATCAANNAGGCCTGGACCGAGATCAAGGGCTGACCCGTTGAACGGGTGGCCGCCGGTGCACCGGCGGTCACCCGGCCACCCTCGCGCGACATGAGCACCACCGTCACCACACCATCGGCGGGCATCGGCCGCGGGTTCTCCCGCTGGCTGCATCCCAAACGCCGCACGCGCATCGCGGGCCTCATCGGCGCGCCTGCACTGTGGCTGCTGGTGCTGTACATCGGTTCGCTGGTCGCGCTGTTCCTCAACTCNNGCGCTGCCGCTGGCGTTCTTCATCGCCAAGTTGTCGAAGCGGCGTTGGCGCTCGGTGCTCGTCGCTGCCGTGCTGGTGCCGCTGTGGGCGAGCTACCTGGTGAAGGCGTTCGCCTGGCGCGCGCTCGTCGGTTCACCTGGCGGCGTGCTCGACGCCACGTTCGGGAGGAGCCCCGGCTACGGCGAGGTGTCGCTGGTCGTCGTGCTCGCATACCTCTGGCTGCCGTACATGGTCGTCCCCATCTACGCCGGGTTCGAGCGCCTGCCCGACTCGTTGCTGGAGGCGTCGGGCGATCTCGGCGCCCGCTTCGGCGTCACCTTCCGACGTGTCGTGCTGCCGATGGTGGTGCCGTCGGTGGTGGCCGGCTCGATCTTCACCTTCTCGTTGTCGCTGGGCGACTACATCGCCGTCGGGCTCGTCGGCGGTAAGACGCAGATGATCGGCTCGGTCGTCTACAGCAACTTCGCGTCGAACCTGCCGCTCGCCGCTGCATACGCACTCGTGCCGGTGGTCGTGATGGTGCTCTACCTGCTCGCCGTGCGGCGCAGCGGTGCACTGGAGCACCTGTGAACGTCGGTAGGGGAGTGCGCTGGTTCTTCAGGTCGACGTCGGCTCTCGTGCTCCTGTTCCTCTACGCGCCGCTGTTCGTGGTGGTGGTGCTCTCGTTCAACGACAGCGCATCGTTGGCATGGCCCCCGAAGTCGTTCACCGTGCACTGGTGGACCAAGGCCTTCCACAACCAGGGAGCGCGAGACGCGCTGGTGGTGAGCCTGAAGACCGCCGCGGGGGCCACGTTGGTGGCGTTGCTGCTCGGCACCATGGCCGCCCTCGCCGTGCACCGCTTCCGGTTCTTCGGGCGCGACACGGTGAGCCTGCTCATCGTGCTGCCCATCGCGCTGCCGGGCATCGTCACCGGCATCGCGCTCAACGCCGCGTTCCGCCAGGTGGGCGTCGAGTTCGGCCTCATCACCCTCATCATCGCCCACGCCACGTTCTGCATCGTGGTGATGTACAACAACGTCCTCGCCCGCCTGCGGCGCATGTCGCCCAACCTCGAAGAGGCCAGCGCCGATCTGGGAGGCGACGCGTTCCAGACGTTCGCGATGGTCACCTTCCCGCTCATGCGGTCGGCACTGCTCGCCGGTGGTCTGCTCGCCTTCGGCCTCAGCTTCGACGAGATCGTGGTCACCACGTTCACGTCGTCGCCTGGCCTGGAAACCCTGCCGCTGTGGATCTTCCACAACCTGAGCCGCGGCGAGCAGCAGCCCATCGTGGCCGCCGTTGCGACCGCCGTGATGTTGCTGAGCATCGTGCCCGTGTGGTTGGCGCAACGGCTCACCGGCGGGTCGAGCGGGCTCTCCGGCGCCCGCGACTGACCCACCGGTAGGGTGGGCGGGCCATGCTGTGGATCTACCTCCTCCTCATCGCCGTCGTCCTGGTCTTCGGCGTCGGCGTGGTGCTCTGGAACCGTCGTCGCGCCACCAGCGACCGAGCGCCGGTCGCTCCGGCCCAGCGCACGCCCCCGGCCGTCCCCAGACCCGCCGTGCCCAGACCCGCCGTGCCCAGTGCCGAGCCCGCGGTCGAGGAATCACCCGACACGGTGCTCGACACGGTGCTCGAGCCGGTCAGCGACGCCACGTTCCGGTCGCGCATGGCCAAGGCGCGTGGCGCGCTCACNNTCGGTGTGCGGGTCACCACCGAACTGCTCGATGGCCTGCGCGGCCGCGTGAAGTCGAAGGAGATCGCCGAGCCCGACCAGTTGCTGGCCGCGCTGCAGACCGAGATGACCCGACGACTCGACCACTCCCGGCGCGAGCTCAGCTTCGAGCCGGGCGAGCCGGGCAGCCCCAACGTGTGGCTGTTCGTCGGTGTCAACGGCGTGGGCAAGACCACNNGCCCGCAACATCGATCTCGTGCTGGCCGACACCGCAGGTCGGTTGCACACCAAGACCAACCTGATGGACGAACTGCGCAAGGTGCGGCGCGTGGCGGCGAAGGGCGACGGCCGCGTCACCGAGGTGCTGCTCGTCATCGATGCCACCACCGGCCAGAACGGCCTCACCCAGGCGCGCGAGTTCGGCGACGCCACCGAGGTGACGGGTGTGGTGCTCACCAAGCTCGACGGGTCGGCCAAGGGCGGCATCGTGTTCGCCATCGAGACCGAGCTGGGTCTGCCGGTGAAGCTGGTCGGTCTGGGCGAGACCATGGGCGACCTGGTCGCGTTCCGGCCGGCCGAGTTCGTCGACGCACTGTTCTCCGATCACTGACACCCAGATCCCGGGAACCGACGCCCGCCTGTCGTCGTCGGAACTGATGACGGCTGTCACCAGCGGCCACGCACAAGGAGGACCTCCCATGATCCGTTCCCGTCGACTCGGCCTCGCCGCTGCTGTCGTGGTGCTCGGCCTCACCGCCTGCGGTACCGCCAACCCGTCCACCTCGGTCGCCAAGAACCCCGCGGTCATCCACGTGGGAGCCTCACGGAACACCGGCAAGGGTGGCGCGCCCACCGCCGACGGTTCGATGATCCCGTACCAGAACACGACGTACGTGTTCGACGGCACTCCGGTCGACCTCGGTGCCACCGGCCCCGCCTGGTCGTTGCCGGCCGGTCAGCAGCCCGACCTCGCTCGGGTGCAGCGCATCGCGTCGCTGCTCGGGGTGAAGGGTGAGGTGGTCGCCCAGTCGGCCGACATGGGTGGTGGCTGGCGAGTAGGCCCCGACGACGGGTCGGCGCCCACGCTCATCGTCTCGGCCGACGGTCTGCTCAGCTGGTGGTTCAGCCCCTCGGCAGTGTCGACGCCGGGGTCGGTCGGTTGCGCCTCGGTCGGTTCGTCCACCACAGGCTCGGGCGGCGGCACCACCCCGTCGAGTGGCGGGTCGTCGGGGAAGGGCTCCGCGGTCGTGCCGGTGCCCGACACCATCGTGCCCCCCGACGCGCCCACGGGTAGCGACCCCACGATCCCGATCGCACCTCCGCCCACCACCAGCCCGTGCGACACGCCCGCACCCACGCCGCCGGTCGGTGTGCCCACCGCCGAGAAGGCGCTCGCCGCGGCGAAGCAGCTGTTCGCCGACATGGGCTACGACAACGCCTCGTACCAGTTCGACACCACCGCCGACCAGTGGAGCGCGCAGGTCACCGCCACGCTGCTGCTCGACGGTCACCGCAGCCCGCTCAGCCTCTCCGTGGGCTTCGGCGCCCAGGGAGCGGTCGTGTGGGCCTCGGGCACGCTGGCCACTCCGCAACCCGCGGCCGACTACCCGCTCGTGGGC
The DNA here is from genome assembly GCA_003154135.1 of Acidimicrobiaceae bacterium. Lineage (GTDB taxonomy): Bacteria > Actinomycetota > Acidimicrobiia > Acidimicrobiales > Ilumatobacteraceae > UBA668. Next base: position 762 of record PMCN01000096.1, on the reverse strand, counting down.
GCCGAGGTCGGGGTGCAGCGCCTCAACGACCACACCGGCAAGTGGCTGTGGTTCGGCGGCAACCCCGAGGTGATGCGGGCGAACGGCACCGGCGCGGCCAACACCGGCGTGGCCGTCGACGTCGCCACGTCGATCGCCGGAGACGTGCCGCCCGCGGCCGGCGCTCCCGGCAGCAGTGGCTCCGACGTCCCCACCGTGGCGCCGCCCATCTGTCCGGCGGGTGCCGACTGCCCCTCCCAGCCCAGCGTGCCCATCCCTGAGGTCACCGTGCACCTCACGGGTGTGCGCCTCGACATCACCACCCTGTGGGCGCAGGACGGCACCATCTGGTTGCTGCCGGCCTACACGTTCACCGATGGCCAAGGTGGCCAGTACACGGTGATCGCGGTCGACGAGGCCTACCTCGACCTGCCCGGGGTCACCGTCCCTGTCACGACGCCTGACACGACGCCGGTGACCACCGTGCCCGGCGATGGCACACCGCCGCCCACCAAGCCGATCGTCACCGTCACGTTGCCCGGCGACGTGAACCCGGGTGGCCCCGTCGTCACCGCCCTGCCGAACCGTCCCACCGATACGGCCACCGTCACCAGCTGAACCCGGCCGGTTGAAACGGGCCGGGGCGGATAGCGTGCTGGTTCGCATGTTCGATTCCCTGTCCTCCCGCCTCGAAGGCATCGTCAAGCGGTTGCGCGGCAAGGGCCGCCTCACCGAGGCCGACGTCGACGAGATGCTGAAAGAGATCCGCACCGCGCTGCTCGA
>PMCN01000154.1 GCA_003154135.1 Acidimicrobiaceae bacterium | reverse complement strand
GCGTCGACCGCATCTGGGACGGCACGAGCGAGATCCAGCGCCACATCATCTCCCGGGCCATGCTGCGGCCCTACGGTGCCTGAACGATGACCGGTACCGCGCCAACCCATCGCCTCCAGCGGCTGCTCGCCCCGCGCTCGGTCGCGGTGGTCGGCGGCGCGGCTGCGGAACGAGTGGTGCAGCAGTGCCTCGCACTCGGGTTCGACGGCCCCATCTGGCCGGTGCACCCCACGCGCCCCACGATCGCCGGCGTGCCCTGCGTGCCCTCGCTGGCCGATCTGCCCGGCGTGCCCGATGCTGCGTTCCTCGGCGTCAACCGCCACGCCACCATCGAGGCGATGCACACCTTGCGGACCATCGGCGTCGGCGGAGCCGTGTGCTACGGCTCCGGGTTCGCCGAGTCGGGCCACGACCAACTGCAGGACGACCTGCTCGCCGCGGCCGGCGACGTGCCGTTCTTCGGCCCCAACTGCTACGGCTTCGTCAACACGTTCGACCGCGTGGCGCTGTGGCCCGACGAGCACGGCTGCGCCCGCCACGAACGCGGCGTGGCCATCGTGTCGCAGAGCGGCAACGTGGCCGTGAACCTCACGTTCCAGCAGCGCGGGCTTCGCCTGGGCAGCATGATCACCGTCGGCAACCAGGCCAGCCTGGGCACCGAGGACGCCGTGGCCGCGCTGCTCACCGACGACCGCATCACCGCCATCGGCATGTTCCTGGAGGCGGTGCGCGACCCGCAGCAGTTCGCTGCGGTCGCGCTGCGGGCCGCCGAGCGGGGCGTGCCCCTCGTGGCCCTGCAGACGGGTCGCAGTGAGGCCGGCGCGCGCATCGCCACGTCGCACACCGGGTCGATGGCGGGGCGCGCCGCGGCGTACGACGCGCTGTTCGCCCGTTACGGCGTCGCCACCGTGCGCACACCGGCCGAGCTGCTCGAAACGCTCAAGCTGCTCGACACGGGCGGACCACTGCGTGGCCACCGCGTCGTGTCGCTCAGCTGCTCCGGTGGCGAGGCCTCGCTGGTGGCCGATCGCAGCGAGGCGACAGCGCTCGTCTTCGAGCCCTTCTCCACCGAGCACCGCGAACGCATCGAGGGCACGCTCACCGAGCTGGTCAGCGTGAGCAACCCGTTCGACTACCACACGTTCATGTGGGACGACCGCGAGGCGATGACGTCGACGTTCACCGCGGTGGTCGACGGTCCACAGGACGTGACGATGCTCGTGCTCGATGCGCCGCCGTCGCCCGCCAACGATCCGAGCGCGTGGTACACCGCCGCCGACGCATTCGCCGATGCCGCCTCGGCAACCGGCCGACGCGCCGTGGTGGTGGCCACGCTCGCCGAGTGCATCAACCAACCGTTCCAGGCGCACCTGGTCGAGCGCGGGATCACCGCGCTGCTCGGTCTGGGCGAGGCGCTCACCGCGCTCGACGCGGCGGCGTCGCTCGGGCAGCGCTCGACGGCCCTCGCGCATGCTCCGGTCGTCGAACCGGGCGCCACGCGCATGCTCGACGAAGCCGGCGCCAAGCAGCGCCTCGCTGCGTGGGGCATCGCAGTGCCCGTCGGCCGAGTGGTGCACGGCGAGCACGTGGTGGCGGCAGCGCACGAGGTGGGGTTCCCGGTCACGCTGAAGGCGCTCGGCCACGCACACAAGAGCGAGGCCGGTGCGGTGAAGGTGGGCCTGCGCGACGACGCAGCGCTGGCCGACGCGCTGGCGTCGATGCCTGCCACACCGAGTGGGTTCCTGGTGGAGGCCACGGTGGCCGACGTGGTGGCCGAGGTGCTCGTCACCGTGCGGCGCGATGCCCCCATCGGCTGGCTCGTCACGCTGGGTCACGGAGGGGTGCTCACCGAGCTGTGGAGCGACGTCACCCACCTGCTGGCGCCGGTCACCGCCGCCGACGTGCGCCTCGCACTCGAGCACCTGCGCAGCGCTCCCCTGCTGCACGGCTTCCGGGGCCGCGCCGCCGCCGACCTCGACGCGCTCGCCGCGCTCGTGGTGACGCTCACCGACTCGGTGGTAGGCAGCGATGTGGTCGAGGTGGAGCTCAACCCCGTGCTCGTCGGCGCCAACGGCGCGACGGCCGTCGACGCCCTGCTCATCGTGGAGGACCCCTCATGACCACCGGACACGAAAACGCCGGATTCCACGTGGCGATCCACGACGGCATCGCGCTCGTCACCATCGATCGCCCGAAGGCCAATGCCATCGACGCGGCCACGAGTCGCGCCCTCGGCGAGGTGTTCGTGGGCTTCGAACACGACCCTGGCGTGCGGGTCGCGATCATCACCGGCGCAGGTGAGCGCTTCTTCAGTGCCGGCTGGGACCTGGGGGCCGCCGGCGAGGGCGAGGCGTTCGACAGCGACTACGGCGCCGGGGGGTTCGGCGGCTTTCCCGACCTGCCCGACCGGGCCACGCCGGTGATCGCGGCGGTCAACGGCATGGCGGTGGGCGGCGGGTTCGAGATCGCGATGGCGGCCGACATGATCGTGGCCGCCGATCACGCACAGTTCTTCCTTCCCGAGGCCGGCCTGGGCATCCTGCCCGACGCCGGCAGCGTGCGGCTCCCCCGCCTGCTCCCGCCGCACATCGCCCGAGAGGTGTTGCTCGCCGGGCGCCGCCTCGGCGCGACCGAGGCAGCGCACTGGGGACTGGTCAACCGGGTGGTGCCCGCGGCCGAGCTGCTCGACGCGGCTCGCGCCATGGCGGCCGGGGTGATCGCCTCGGCCCCGCTCAGCGTGGCTGCCATCCTCGACATCGGGCGACGTACCGCCCACCTCGACCCGATCGAGGCGATGCGGGCGATCAAGGACCTGCCCAGCTACCGTGCCGCGATCCACTCCGCCGACGCTGCCGAGGGCACCCTCGCGTTCCAGCACAAGCGCGCCCCGGTCTGGCGGGGGCAGTGACCGTCAGTCGATGAGGCCCAGGCCGGTGGGGACGTCTTCGTAGTCGACGGTCCACAGACGGGCCCCGTCGCGATCGTTGACCCCACTGCACCGCCAGCCGAGCAGGCGCTGCGCCGTGGGCGAGAGGTGCTCGACATCGCTCCACGGGGTGCCGAGCGGACCCGCTTCCTCCGGCGTGAGCCAGCCCAGCACGTACGACAGGTGCATGCCGTACCGCCACTCGTCGACCGTGCTGTTGGCGCCTCCGCCGTGCAGCACGCGGCCGGTGTAGATCATCCCGCTGCCCGCGGGCATGGCCGCCTGGGTGACCTCGTCGGGCGTGGCACGGCGCCGGTAGTCGTCCCACCGATGGCTTCCCGGCACCACCCGCGTGGCACCCACCTCGGCCGTGAAGTCGCTGATCGCGAACATGCAGCTGAGCGTGACCTCGGGCCCGTCGGGTCGGTTCATGTTGGGCCAGTTGTCGGCGTCGCGGTGCAGCACCTGCGACCGCTCACCGGGGCCGATGATCATCATCTGCCCGGTGTTCATCCAGTAGTCGTCGGCATGCGGGAGCAGCACCGCATCGGCGACGGCGAGGTAGAGGGGGTCGGTGAGGATGGCGACGAACGACGGGCTGCGGTGCGCGAGTCGCGTGAACCGCTTCGTGCTGCCGCCCCAGAAGCGCTGCACGGCGACGCTGTCCGACACGGTGCCCACGGGACGGCCCATGGCGTGGGCCACCATGTCGTCGCGGAACCGCTGCAACGTGGCCGGGTCGACGAAGTCGCGCACGATGACGCCCCCGTCGGCGGCGAGCGCCGCGAGCACCGCCTCCACCCCGTCGGAGGGGTGCACCTGCTGCAACCGTGCTCCCATCACCCCGATCGTAGCCCACTTGTCTGATCGCTCGTTCAGGCTTCGCTACACTGCACGGAAGGGCAAAGGGAGCAGCAATGCGGAACGACACCCACACACTCACGTCGCACGACTACGTCAGCGACGAGATCTACGCACTCGAACGCGAGCGCATCTTCCATCGCGGCTGGTTCCTGGCATGCAGGGCCGATCGCCTCGGCCGCGGCAATCGCACGGTGGTCGACGTGGTCGGCGAGAGCGTGCTCATCACGCGCGATCTCGACGGCGCGCTGCATGCGTTCGCCAACGTGTGCCGTCATCGCGGGGCCCGGCTGTGCGACGCCCGCAGCGACAGCGGCCAGGGATCGCTGATGTGCCCCTACCACGCGTGGACCTACGCGCTCGACGGCCGGCTCATCGCCACCCCACACCTCGACGACGACGACATCGACAAGAGCACGCTGCCGCTGTGGCCGTACTCACTTGCCGAGTGGGAGGGGTTCGTGTTCGTCAGCGTGGCGAAGGAGCCGCCGCCGTTCGACGCGTGGATGCGCGAGCACTGCGCCGACCTGCTGCGGCTTGAGCGCTTCGGCTTCGGCGGTCTTCAGGTGGCCGCCACCACGGAGTGCGAGATCGCCACCAACTGGAAGATCGTCGTCGAGAACTACCAGGAGTGCCTCCACTGCACCCGCGTGCATCCCGAGCTGGTCGATCTGGTGCCCGCGTACCGCAGCGGCTGGGTGTACGACCACGATCGCAGTGATGGCGGTGTCTCGCTCTCGCGGGGCAACAGCTTCGCCAGCGTGCCCGTCCACCTGCCGCTGCTGCCGGGCGTCGAGGGCATCGATGCGTCGTCGTACTTCGGCGGCACCATCTTCCCCAACGCCTTCATCGACGTCACGGGCACCAGTGTCATCCTGTCGACGCTCTTCCCCAAGGGCCCGGGACACACCACGATGACCATGGAGTTCCTGTTCGCGCCCGCCACCATCGCGGCACCCGGCTTCGACCCCACGCCGATCGTGGAGTTCAACGAGCTGGTGAGCGCCCAGGACAACATGGTGTGCGAGCGCGTGCAGCTCGGCGTGGGCTCGAAGGCGTTCGATCACGGCGTGCTGTCACCCAAGGACGACCTGGTCGTCGCGTTCGTGCGCCACTACCTCGCCGCCCGAGGCGAGTAGCTGCGCGCCCGACGGTGTCGAGGTAGCGGCCGACCGCCCGAAGCGGCGCGCCTTTTCCAGCGAGCAGATCGGCAGCTCTGCACTCCTCTTTGGTGAGCGGTGCGCCGGATGGGCCGGTCAGCCAGTAGGGAGCAGGTAGCGGACGATCTGCCAGTTTCCGCCGATCAATTCCAGTTGGAGGATGCCGTTGTCGTCGACTGTGATCTCGCCGTTGTTGGCCGAGTTGATGCCGGATGCAGTGTTCGTGGCCCACTTCCCACCTGAGGTGAGCAGGGCGATTCTGCCGTTCCAGCCGCGCACGACGACCGAGCCGTCGGAGAGCACGTGTGGCTGTCCTGGCGCCCATCCATCAGGGAATGTCCAGATGGTGCGCAGCGTCCCAGTGTCGACGGTGACGCTAGTGCCCTGGGTCGTGACCTTGGCCGGTGCACCATCGCTGAAGCGGCGAATGGACCGGAAGTTGGCGAGGAGTTGGTCGCCGTCCACCTCAACCGTGGTGTACATAGAGCCGTCAATCGGAACCTCGACGACAGCAGCGGCGAGGTCGTCGGGCTCGTAGCCGTACACGACCCAGGTGGCCTGGCCGTCGGGCCCGGGCGAGTTGTCCAATCGGAATGGGGCGTAGATCAATCCGTCGGGAGCGAGGACCGGTTGCCCGGCCGGGACGGTGCCGGGATCAAGCTTGGCTGCAACGGTGGTGTGGTCGGCGTGAACGGAAAGCCACCGGTTGTTCTGCTGATCGAGTACGACAACTGTTCCACCGGTGACGATTGGGGACCACGGGCCGCAGTCTCCGCATTCACCGGCCCCAAGTCCGAGCTGATCCGGCCCATCACCGACTGTCGCCTTCCACAACACCACGCCCTTGAGCGGCGGTCCTACCTCGGCGCCAACAGCGACCTTCCGGACAGGGACGGAGGTGATCGGATCCACGATCGTGGTCACCGCCGGCACAGTCATCATGGTGCTGCCCGTTGGCTCCGTCGTCGTGCTGCCAACAACGGAGGACGTCGACGCGTTCGACGGCTGTGTTGTTGTGGCGCCATCGCTGCAAGCCGAGGTAGCCATCACAAGCAAGGCACACCCGAGCGAGGAAACCACCGCCGATCGCATACATCCTTCTCTACTCGCCGTGTCCGACGCGTGTAGGGCCGAAGGTCCCTCCACGACCCGAACAGATCGCTCGATGCCGGCGGGCGTCGTCCAACGACCGATCGGCAGTTCGGTGCGGCGCTCAGCGAGTAGCGGTATGGCTTGGCTCAGCCCTCCGTCGCGTAGGCGCGCGAAGAACGGCCAGGACAAGCACGGGCCCGAGCGGCACCAAGACTCCGCCGATGGACCCGACGGCGAAGCTCAACAACCAGGCCGCGATCGGAACTGACACGCCGCGCCGTCGCCGACGAGCGAGATCGTACAAGCCGAACGTGAAGACCAAAATGGCGACGACGTTCAGCACCACCGCGGCGAACGAGTCGAACCTCGGCAGCAGGAGGGTGGATTCCACCCACGCAGATTGGCCCATCGCGGCCCGGCTGTCCACCATCCCTATCGGCAGCTCTGCGCTACTCGTCCGATCGGAACAAGCGCCAGGACACCACGAACCAGATGCCGATCGCGACGAGCCAGACAGCCGCGGTACGGAACGGGCTGCCGCCGGACGGCGCGTAGTAGAGAGAGTCCGGCGAGTACATGAACCAGCCGCCATCGGCCGAACCGTTCCATCTCGCCACGACCGCAGAAGCAACCACCGCCAACCCTGCCCCGAGAGCAATCGACGTCACTGCCTTCTGTCCGCGATTCACGGCTTGATCCTCTCACCGACACCGCCCAGAGCGGCAGCTCTGGCGCGCCAGTCACTAGAGACGGAACTTCGACCGCAGGAGGAGACCCGCGAGCACCAGCACGAGCAACCGCATCACGATTGAGATATCGCCCGGCGTCAACATCACCGCAAGCGCAAAGGCAACCAACAGCGCGATGAGCGAGCCATCGGCTATCCGCTTCCAGTTGCTCATCGGTCCGCCAACGTATCCGCTCGCGGCGTTATCGCGTTGCACGTTTCAGACAAGCCCAGGCACGGTCAGAACCGTGCCACGGCGAGCAGGCCGCAGAACAACTACCTTCGAGATTGTCGCCGCGTCCCGCCCACGACACTTCTTGGCAAGAGCAGTTCCGCCAGTTGCGCGCCGTCTACAGATGGCGGCGACGAATCGCTACCTCGCAGCGATGCAGTCGGCGGCAGACGCCTAACACAGGCGACCAGATCGGCGGAGGTGGGCGGGAGTGGCATCACAGCGTCTATCAAGATAAGTTGACGTCGTGGAACCGGTGATCATCGCCAGCGCACGCAAGCACGGCGTACGTGACGATGACATCCTCCACGCCTACCACCACCCGACACGAGTCCTTCGACTCGACGACCTGGTCATGCTCATCGGCCCCAGTCAGTCGGGCCAACCACTCGAAATCGGCGTCAGCCGCGCCGAAGCAATCGACTTCATCATCCACGCCATGCCCGCACGGGCGAAGTTCATCAGGTGACCAACATGCCCCGTTCAATCCAAGACATCCTCGACCACGCCGACGAACTCGCCAAGCGCTTCAACGACTTCGACCCAGAACACGCCGACGAGATCCCCGTTGAGGAGTATCTCCTCCAACGCGCCGTCGTCGCTCGCGCTCGCAGCGAACAGCAACTCATCGACACCGTGGTCAACGCCCGCACCGCCGGCCTGTCCTGGCAGAAGATCGGCGGCCTCCTCGGCACCTCAGCCCAGGCTGCTCAACAGCGCTACGGCACCGTCGTCGAAGCCTCCTGACGACCGCGCATAGCGGCAGTTCTGCTCGTGACGTCAGCCCGGTGCGATCACAGTTCCCCAGAGGACCTTTCCTGAGATCAGCACTAGCTGGGCACCGTCGGCTGACTGCCACGTCGACACGTGGCCGGGCTGACGACGGTGAGTGATCGGTTCTCCTGCGGCGGCGAGAGCTGCGATCTGGGCCTTGTCCAACCAGACGAACCCGCAATCGCCTCCACAGCCACAGTCGTCCCAGGCGACGACGTCGGCTGAAGCGATCCGTGCCAACGCCTCCGCTGCCGACACCTTGTCGTCGACTAGTTCGTATCGTCGTCCACTGGAATCGGTGAAGGCCTCGTCCCGTCCGATGCCGGCCACGATCGTCGGCGGAATAACCGGTCGCGATCGAACCTCGGCCACTACATCCGAGAACGATGGCTGGAGATCCTTGCGGTTCACGGTCGAAGACTGTCATTCTCCGTAAAATCTGTCCAGCGCCAGATCGGCAGCTAGGAGTCGTCCTCAGCATCGGCCGCGATAGTCGGTGTGGCAACGCGAGCGTTGATCGTCTGCGCGAGGTACGCATAGCGAGCACCGTGAGCGTGAGTCAAGAGGAAGTGGCCAGGCACGTAGACCTCGTCCGCATCAGTCAGCTCCAGCTTCAGGGCACCCTTGGCGGCGACTGCCCGACGCACCTCCCCGACAGGGATGCGTCGTGTATGGAATACGCCGGCCAGCACCAGAACGTCGCCGCCAACGACAAGGTGCGGCCGGAAGAACACCAGACGAGCGACCATGATCATTACCACAGGTGCGATGAGCATCACTGTGTCCCACAGCCACTCGTCGTTGGCGACGAAGCTCACTGCGGCGAGCGAGGCGATGAGAACGCAGCCGCCGTCGAAGATGAGCTCGGACCGCTCAAGCCATTCGTCGCGGTAGACATCGCCCTCGGTCGAGCGCGGTCGCAAGCGTTCCTTCCATGCCACCACAGGCCGACCCTAATGCCCGAAGTGGAGCGCTCCGCACCACGCCCTATCGACGCTCCTATGTTTGTCAAGGTGCTTTGTTGCCGGTGTTTCGGGCAGGCCAGTGATGGGCCACTCGGGTGAGGGCAGGCTCTTATGAGGCCACGATCCGGCGGTGGTGTGCGGTGGCGGGGACGGCATGTCGTTCGAAGGACAACCCGGGGGTGTCAGGCAGTTATTGGGCCAGTCCCGCCACCGCGTTCTTGTTCAGCGTGGTAGCGCCAGGAAGACCTCCCGGGCGACGTAACGCTTGAGACAGCGGATGATGTAACGCTTCGATTTGCCTTGCTCGAGGCGGCGTTCCATGTAGGCGACGGTGCGCGGTTCGTGTTGGCCGAGGCGGGTGATCACGATCCGCCAGATCGCGTTGTTCGCGTGGCGGTCACCGCCACTGTTGAGCCGGTAGCGGCCATCGACAAGCCCTGACGTCGCGGGGATCGGGGCGATCCCGCACAGCATCGCCCACTTCGCTTCGGTGGTGATCCGCTCCGGGTTGTCGCCGGCGGTGACCAAGAGCACGGCGGCGGTGTCGATGCCGACACCGAACACGTTCAACAGATCCGGTGCCGCTGCTTTCACCAACGGTCCGATCTGCGCATCGATCACCGAGAGCTCGACATCGAGCGCCTGGACCCGCCGGGCCAGGATCACTGCGGTGGTCTTCACGCTGTGCATCACGATGTCACCACCGGGGCGGGGACGGAGCTTGGCGGCTTCGCTGACCAGCAGCGCAGCACTCAACCCGCCCAACTTGGCGCGCAGTTCGTCGGGTGCGGTGAACATCAGATAGCGCAACTGGACGATCGTGCGGATCCGTGTCGAACGCGCTGACCGCTTCGCGACCAGCAACGCACGTAACGCTTCGGCGGCGCCGTCGCCGGACTTGGCGATCCCTTCGCAACGACCCGACAAGGCACCACGAGCGGCCTCGACAGCGTCGAGCCGATCAGACTTTCCGCGCTGGCGACGCTTCTGCCGGTTCGGACGATCAACCTCGATCACCATCACCGACGCCCTTGCGAAGTGACGTGCCAGGCCGGCCCCATAGGCGCCCGTGCCCTCGATACCGACACGCTCGATCGTCCCGAACCCGGCCATCCACGACGCCAACATCTTGTGCCCATCACCGGTCGTTGGGAACGACTCGACACCCAACAGACCGCCGTTCATGTCGACCACCGCGGCGACGTTCACATCACGATGCGTGTCCACCCCACCAACGACGTGACGCGCTGAATCTACGATGACCATCCGGCCACCCCTTTTCTTAGTTGAGGGGCAGGCACGCACGTCCCGCGAAGGAGACCAGTGACC
>PMCN01000064.1 GCA_003154135.1 Acidimicrobiaceae bacterium | reverse complement strand
GGCCTACAACCTGGTGCCCACGCTCACCGCGCTCGAGAACATCACGCTGCCGCTGCTGCTCGGGGGTACCAAGGGTGATCAGCAGTGGATCGACCACGTGATCGACACCGTGGGTCTGCGCGATCGGCTCAAGCACCGGCCGAGCGAGCTGTCGGGCGGTCAACAGCAGCGGGTGGCCGTTGCCCGTGCCATGGCCAGCCGGCCGAAGATCATCTTCGCCGACGAACCCACGGGCAACCTCGACAGTCGCAACGGCGCCGAGATCCTCGGCTTCATGCGCCGGGCGGTGCGCGACCTGGGGCAGACCATCGTCATGGTCACCCACGACCCGGTGGCCGCCAGCTACGCCGACCGGGTGGTCTTCCTCGCCGACGGCAAGGTGGTCGACGAGATGCTCCAGCCGACGGCCGAGCGAGTCCTCGACCGCATGAAGCACTTCGGGGACTGACCCGTGCTGAAGCTCACCTTCCGCAACATCTGGAGCCACAAGGCTCGTGTGCTCCTCACGGCGATGGCCGTGGTGGCCGGCGTGGCCTTCGTGGCCGGCGCCTTCATCCTCACCGATAGCTTCGAGAAGTCGTTCGACGGCCTCTTCAAGCAGCTCAACCAGGGCGTCGACTTCCGCGTGCGCGGTGCAGTCGCCTTCGGCGACGGCGGTCAGGGCGACCCGGTTCCTGCCGCGCTCGCCGACCAGTTGGCACAGGTCCCGGGTGTGCGGGCCGTCGAGCCCGGCCTCAACGGCACGGCGGTCATCCTCAAGGCCGACGGCAAGCCGGTCACCACCCAGGGGGCGCCACAGCTCGGCGTGGCCTGGTCGGGTGAGCAGAGCTTCGGCGGCACGGTGCTCAGACAGGGCGCTGCACCCAAGAAGTCCGACGAGGTGGCCATCGACCAGACCACCTTCGACAAGCTGGGCATCCCCATCGGCGGCCAGGTGAGCATCGTGGTCGCCGACGGCACGCACTCGTTCACCCTCGTCGGCACCGTGGGTCTGAAGAGCGGTGGCAACAGCTTCTTCGGTGCCACGGTGGCCGCATTCGATCCGGTCACCGCGCAGGACGTGCTCGGGTCGCCGGGCACGTACACGGCGATCGACGTCGCCATCACCAGCGGCGCCGACCGCGCCGAGGTGCAGAAGGCGATCCGGAAGATCTTGCCCGCGGGTGTCGAGGTCATCACCGGCGACCAGGTGGCGAAGGAGACGTCGGCGAGCATCGGCAAGGTGGTGGCCATCTTCCGCTGGGTGCTGCTCGGCTTCGCGATGGTCGCGCTGTTCGTGAGCGCGTTCCTCATCAACAACACGTTCCAGATCATCATCAGCCAGCGCCTGCGCGACCTCGCGCTGCTGCGCGCCGTGGGTGCCAGCGGCAAGCAGGTGCGGCGCATGATCGTCCTCGAGTCGGTGGTCATCGCGGCGGCCGCGACGCTGGTGGGCTTCTTCGGCGGCGTCGTGGTGTCGAAGTTGCTCACCGCCGTGTTCAACGGTGCCGGCGCGGGCTTCCCCGATGCGGCCACCGTCATCAAGCCGCGTACGTTGGTCGTCGCCGTGGTCATCGGGTTCGGTGTCACGCTCGCGGCCACCATCGTTCCCGCGCTGCGCGCCAGTCGCATCCCGCCCATCGCCGCCATGCGGCCCGAGCTGGCGTCCACCGGGCGCAGCAACACGCGTGGCCAGATCATCGGCGGGGTGCTGTTGGTGGGCGGCGCTGCCATGTACGCCACGGGCATCCTCGGTCAGCCGGGTGGAACGGTCTCCATCATCCTGCTCGCGGCGGGTGGCGCCGTGGCGATCTTCCTCGGCGTGACGCTCCTCGCGTCGCGCTTCGCCGCACCGGTGAGCCGCCTGCTGGGTGCGCCGGTCGCCGCGGCCTTCGGTGTGTCGGGCGATCTCGCTGCACAGAACGCGGCCCGTGCCCCGCGGCGCACGTCGTCGACCGCGGCGGCCCTCATGATCGGTGTCGCGTTGGTGAGCTGCGTGGGTGTCATCGCGTCGTCGCTCAAGGACTCGCTCACCAAGCAGCTCGGTACCTCGATCAAGGCCGACTTCTACTTCAGCGACTCGAGCTTCCAGGGCTTTCCCGGTGCCATGCTCGACGAGCTGCGCGCGCTGCCGCAGCTGGGTGCTGTGGCTGGAATGCAGGTGGGGCAGTCGTTCAAGGTCGCCGGTGGCGAGCGCGGCCTGGCCGCCATCGATTCCAAGGAGTTCCCCGACATCGTCGACGTCGACCTCACCGCCGGCAGCTTCGCCGGCCTGGCCGACGACGGCGTGATGGTCTACAAAGACCCTGCCCGCGACTTCAGGTTGAAGGTGGGCGACACTGTCGATGTCACCTGGCGCAACGGCACCACCCAGAAGCTCACCGTGCGCGGCATCTTCGGCGACGCGTCGTTGCTCAACGCGAACTGGATGGTCGACACCGCCGTGTTCCAGGCCGCGAACCCGGGCACGCAGAACGTGCAGTTCGCGGGTGTGCGCATCGCGCAGGGGTCCACACCGCAACAAGCCCGCGATGCCATCGGCACGGTGGCCGAGAAGTACCCGCAGGTGCGCGTGCAGGACCAGTCGGAGTTCCGCAAGAGCCAGGAGGACCAGCTCAACCAGCTGCTCGTCATCATCTACGCGCTGCTCTTCTTCGCGGTCGTCATCGCCATCCTCGGCATCGTCAACACGCTGGCGCTGTCGGTGTTCGAGCGCACTCGCGAGTTCGGCCTGCTGCGCGCCGTGGGCGCCACTCGTCGTCAGCTGCGTCGCACCGTGCGCTGGGAGGCCGTCATCGTCTCGGTGTTCGGCGCACTGCTCGGCCTCGTGGTCGGGCTGCCGTTGGGCATCGTCGCCACGCACGGCATGCGCAACATCGGCGTCACCACCACCTCGTTGCCCGTGGCCACCATCATCGTCGTGCTCGTCGCCTCGGTGCTGGCCGGCATGGTGGCCGCCATCTGGCCGGCCCGGCGCGCATCGAAGCTCGACATCCTCGACGCCATCGCCACCACCTGACCGATGTTTCGGCTGGCGGTGCGCAGCGTTGCCGCCAGGTGGGGGCGGCTCGTCCTCACCTCGTTGGCCATCGTGGCCAGCACCGCCTTCCTCTCGGGCACGTTCGTGTTCCGCGACACCATCGAGCGCACGTTCAACGCGTTGTTCGCCAACGTGTACGACCGCGTCGACGCCTACGTGCAGAGCGTGAACTCGGTGGAGAACCTGTTCGGGATCGAGACGCGCGATCGACTGCCCGCCGACATCGTCGCCAAGGTGCGGGCGGTGCCCGGCGTGGGTGATGCGCAGGCGTTCGTGCAGGGCGATGCCGTGGTGATCGCCAAGGACGGCAAGCCCATCGAGCGGCCCACGGCGCCCACGTCGGGTGCCACCGTCAACGAAGGTCGGCTCTCGGTGTGGAAGGTGAAGCAAGGCCGCCTTCCCGTGGGCGGCAACGAGATGGCGCTCGATGCCCTGACCGCCAACGACGGCAAGTACGTGCTGGGCGACCGGGTGAAGGTGAACGCCGACAGCGGTTCGCGCACGTTCACGCTCGTGGGCATCGTGCAGTTCGACAACATCATCTCTCCGGGCAATGCCACGTGGGCACTGTTCGACGCGCCCACCGCGGAGGAGTTCATCGCCAAGCCGGGTTTCATCGACGCCGTGCTGGTGCGCGGTGACGGCACCGTGCCCGCTGCCCAACTCGTGGCACGTCTGCGCGCCTCGCTGAACCCCGACGTGGCCGACACGCTCACCTCGGCAGAGATCACCAAGCAGTCGCAGACCGAGGTGCAGAAGAGCCTCGGCTTCCTCACCATCTTCCTCGCGATCTTCTCCTTCATCGCGCTCGGTGTCGGCATGTTCGTCATCTACAACGTGTTCTCCATCACCGCGGCACAACGACAGCGAGAGCATGCGCTGCTGCGCGCGCTGGGTGCCAGCCGCCGGCAGGTCACCGTGGCGCTGCTGCTCGAGGCAACGGCAGTGGGTGCCATCGGTTCCCTGCTGGGTCTGCTCGGCGGAGTGGGCCTGGCCGCCGGCATCAAGCGGCTGCTGAGCGCGCTGCACTACGACATTCCTGCGCGGGGGTTGGCGGTGGAAGGGCACACGGTGGTCATCACCGTCGTCGCCGGCATGGCCGCGACGCTGGTGGCCGCGCTGGGCCCCGCACTGCGCGCCGGCCGGGTGCCGCCGGTCGCAGCGATGAACGACGCGGTGCTCGAACGGGTGTCGTACCCGCGTCGCCGCGCGTTGCTGGCCGGTGCGTGCGCGGTGCTCGGTGTGGCGGCAATCGTGCGCGTGATGACCGGTGGGGCGGCCATCCTGCTCGCCGCCGGCCTCGCCGGTCTGTTCGCCGCCGTGCTGCTGATGGGCCCGGTGATGGCGCGTCCGGTTGCCCGCTTCATCGGTGCGCCCGTGCAGCGCTGGCGCGGGGTGACCGGCACGATGGCGCGCGGCAACGTGCAACGCAACCCTCACCGGACCGCGCGCACGGCCGCGCCGGTGCTCATCGGCGTGGCGTTGGTGACGGGAGCGTCGGTGTTCGCCGCCTCGATCAAGGAGCAGATCAGGGTGGCGGTGGGCGATTCGTTCGTCGGCGAGTACGTCATCAACTCCACCAAGGGCGGTGCGGTGAGCCTCAGCCAGGACTTCGTCGACCAGTTGAACACCATGCCGGAGGTGGGTGTGGCGACGGGACTCGGGTTTGCTCGCGGCGTCGCCGATGCCGACGGGAAGCCGGCCTTCGGGCTGGTGGTCGACCCGGCAACGGTGCAAGGACTGGTGAAGGTGCAGTTCGCTCAGGGCTCGATGGGTGCGCTCACTGCTCGCGGTCTGCTCATCAGCCAGGGCGAGGCGAAGCGCAAGGGGGTCGGCGTGGGCGACTCCCTCTCGTTGCGCCTCGACGGCGTCGTCACACCGCTCACCGTGCAGGGCGTGTACGTCACCACCGATCTCATCCGCTCGTCGCGCATCTACGACCGCGACACCTTCCTGCACACCAGCATCAGCACGCCGGCCGGCTTCGTGTCGCTCACTCGCGCACCGGGCGTCAGCGACGCGCAGTTCCGTGCGGTGGTGGGCGCGGCCGCCGACCGCTACGGCATCGGCGAGCTGCAGGACAAGCAGCAGTTCATCAACAGCCGTGCCGATATCGTCGACCGCAGCCTTGCATTCGTGTACGGCCTGCTGCTGCTGTCGATCATGATCGCCGCCTTCGGCATCGTCATCACGCTGCTGCTCGCCGTGTACGAGCGCCGGCGCGAGATCGGCCTGCTGCGTGCCGTGGGCATGACCCGCGCGCAGATCCGCACGACGGTGCGGTGGGAGAGCGTCATCACCTCGGTCTACGGTGCCGTCGTGGGCGTGGTGATGGGGTTGGTGCTGGGCTACGTGGTCATCATCGCGCTGCGCGACCAGGGGCTCGACCAGTACTCGGTGCCCGTGGTCACGATCGGCTGGATCATCGTCGTCGCATTCGTCGCCGGGGTCGCGGCCGC
Organism: Acidimicrobiaceae bacterium; assembly: GCA_003154135.1. Lineage (GTDB taxonomy): Bacteria > Actinomycetota > Acidimicrobiia > Acidimicrobiales > Ilumatobacteraceae > UBA668. The sequence continues at coordinate 1,604 of PMCN01000064.1, read as the reverse complement.
GGTGCTGCCCGCCTGGCGGGCCACCCGCCTCGACATCCTCCGCGCCATCGCGGCCGACGGCTGATGGACCTCTGCGCCGGCCTCGCCGTACGCTGTGCGGAATCGCCAACCCGGCGCGGTGCCGACAGGGTGGTGCTCGAGATCGAGGTCGAACGCGTGACGTGCAACTCAGGGCGCAAGTGAGCGCGGGCTACTCGGGCACCCCGCTCGTCAAGAAGCTCGGCATCACCGGCGACGCAGTGTTCACCGTGGTGGGCGCGCCGAAGGGGTTCGCCGAGCTGCTCGGCGACTTCGGCGACGCAGTGTGGCAGCGTTCGTTGCTCGCGCCCATCGATGTGGTGGTCGCGTTCTTCAGCGAGCGTGCCCGCCTCTCGGCCAAGTGGCCGGCGCTCGTCGAAGCCGCGTCACCCGACGGTGCGGTGTGGGTCGCATGGCCGAAGAAGTCGTCGGGGGTGGCCACCGACATCACCGAGGACGTGCTGCGCGCCGAGCTGCTGCGCACGGGCTGGGTCGACAACAAGGTGTGCGCCATCGACGACACCTGGAGCGGTCTGCGCTTCGTGATGCGCAAGGAGCTGCGCCCGGCTAGGGCGCGACGCTGATCCGCACGGCGGGCACGCCCAAGGGGCCCGCCAACGTCTCGGCTTCGGCCACGATGCGGTCGATCGGCGCACCGGGCACGGGCCGGAGCGTCACGTGCGCACCCTGGCGTGCCCAGGTGCCGGCGGACACCCCGTCGACGAGCAGCGCGCCGGAGAGCTCTCTCGCGCCACTGCTGGGTGCCGGCACACCCCACAGGAACGGGTCGAGGTAGGGCAGCAGGCGCACGCCGGTGGCCGGAAGGTGCGGTGCCGCCGGCTGCTCGGCGACGTGGCGCAGCGTCTCGCGTGCGTCGGCGCTCGACACCCCGGCCCACGTGGCGAAGCGGGGTCGCAGCGCCTCGCCGAACCATGCGAGGAAGCGACGGGCGAGGTCGACGCGCGCCTCGTCGGGATCGACGTCGGGTGGATCGCACGGGATGAGCTCGGTGGTGCGCGCGTCCCAGCGGATGCGGAAACGGCCGGTCGCCGAACCGGTGCGCCGGTACGGATCGGCCGCGCCCGCCAGCGCCTCGTCGGCCACGCGGTGCACCCTCGCAGCCATCTGCGGATCGCGCGGCATCCGCCCCACCGTGAACGCCGCGAACGCCTCGGTGGGTATCAGGTAGACGGCGCTGCGCGGCCCCCACACCTGGACGAGCGACGGATGCTCCCAGTCGTGCGGGCCCACACCGTCGACCCGAGCGTGCAGCGACAGCAGCGCCGCACGCGGCGCGGTGTCCTGCAGCCCGGAGAACGCAGCATGGCCGAACGACCTCGCCGGCAGTCGTTCGGCCAGATGCATGGCGTTCACCCGATCGTGCACGGGAGCATCCTGGCGCAGCAGCGCCGAGTCAGGTCACTTGTTGGGCTGGGGCAGCGTGCGCAGGTAGGGCTTGACCGTGGTCCAGCCCTGCGGGAACAGCTGCTTCGCCTCGTCGTCGGACACGGCGGAACCGATGATGACGTCGCTGCCGTCGGTCCAGTTGGCCGGCGTGGCCACCTTGTACTTGGCGGTGAGCTGCA
>PMCN01000051.1 GCA_003154135.1 Acidimicrobiaceae bacterium | reverse complement strand
TGCCCAGCCTCGACCTGTGGAACGACTACTACCCGGGTCGCTTCCCCGGCTACTGGGAGATCAAGACCAAGGGCGACCTGGTCGAGGTGCTCACACATCTGAAGGGCACGTTCGGAGAGCCGCTCGGCTTCAGCGTGCGCGTGCGCGACGTGCTGAAGAAGCGCCGACGCGACTTCGACCTCGTGCACGACAACCAGTGCCTCGGTTACGGCATCCTCGGCATCGAGAAGGTCATCCCCACCATCGCCACGTTGCACCACCCCATCACGCGCGACCGTGCGCTCGAGATGGAGCACAGCGAGAACTGGCGCAAGCGCTGGAGCATCGGCCGCTGGTACCACTTCGTCAACATGCAGGGCCGCGTCGCCAGCCGGCTGCCGCGCATCGTGGTGGTCAGCGAGAACAGCATCAAGGACATCCACGCCGACATGGGCGTCGGTCTCGACCGCATGCGCCTCGTGCCCGTGGGTGTCGACCCCGAGCTCTTCAAGCCGATGCCGCACGTCGCCCGCAAGCCCGCTCAGCTCATCACCACCGCGTCGGCCGACGTGGCGCTGAAGGGTCTCGGCTACCTGCTCGAGGCGATGGCCAAGCTGCGCACCGAGCGCGACGTGCGCCTCACCATCATCGGCAAGCCGCGTGAGGGTGCGAGCAACGACCTCATCGACAAGCTCGGCCTGCGCCCGCACATCGACTTCGTGTCGGGCGTGAGCGACGAGCGCATCGTCGAGCTCTACGCCGAGGCCGAGCTGGCCGTCGTGCCCAGCCTCTACGAGGGCTTCAGCCTCCCGGCCATCGAAGCCATGTGCACGGGCATCTGCCTGGTCGCCACCGACGGCGGCGCGCTGCCCGAGGTGACCGGCCGCGACGGCGAGACGGTGCTGCAATGCAAGGCCGGCGACGTCGAGGCTCTCGTGTCCGCCCTTCGTCGAGGCCTCGACTCGTCGCGGGAAGGTGCAGCGCTGCGCGCCCGCATCGGTGCGGCGGGCCGGCAGCGTGTCGTCGAGCGTTGGAGCTGGACCCACTGCGCCAAGCTCACCGTCGACCAGTACCGGGAAGTGCTGTCCATGCCGCAGAACATCGAGAAGCTGCGCACGAACGGCCGGATCTGAGCTTGCTCACGATTCGATTCGACCGGTTGGGCGTGCAGCCCGGCGACCTCGTGCTCGACGCGGGCGCAGGCTTCGGCCGCCACGCGTTCGAGCTCGCCCGGCTCGGTGCCGACGTCGTCGCACTCGACTACGCCGCCGACGAAGTGGTCACCACCCGCGGCACGTTCGGTGCCATGGTGGAAGCCGGCGAGATCGCCGAAGCGCGCTACGTGGGTGCCCTGCAGGGTGACGCAACGCGGCTGCCGTTCGCCGACGGCTCGTTCGATCGCGTCATCACCAGCGAGGTGCTCGAGCACATCCAGGACGATGTTGCGGCCATCGGCGAGCTGGTGCGCGTGCTGCGCCCCGGTGGCACGTTCGCGTGCACCGTGCCCACGTGGTACCCGGAGAAGATCAACTGGCTCCTCAGCGACGAGTACCACGCGCCGAAATCGGTCGGTGGGCACGTGCGCATCTACTCGGCCACCGAGCTGAAGGCGAAGCTGCGATCGGCAGGGCTGCAGGTCACCGGCAGCCACCACGCCCACGCCCTGCACTCGCCGTACTGGTGGCTGAAGTGCGCCGTCGGCCCGCGCGACGACGACCATCCGCTGGTCACCAAGTACCGCTCACTGCTCGAATGGGAGATCACCGAGCAACCCGCGTCGATGAAGCTCCTCGAGCGCGGTCTCGCGCCCGTGATGGGCAAGAGCTTCATCGTCTACGGAGCGAAGCAATGAGCAAGATCCCCCACATCGAGGGTGTGCTCACCGCCGACGAGGTGGTGCAGACCGCCGAGAGCATCGCCGCGCTGCAGCTCGACACCGGCATGATCCCTTGGTTCCCCAACGGCCACTGCGATCCGTGGAACCACGTCGAGACCGCGATGGCCCTCGACGTCGCCGGCCTGCACGCACCCGCCGAGCGCGCCTACGAGTGGCTCGTCGACATCCAGCTCGAGAACGGCAGTTGGTGGAACTACTACCTGCCCGACGGCACGGTGGAGGAAGCCAAGCTCGACACCAACGTGTGCGCCTACATCGCCACCGGCGTGTGGCACCACTGGCTCTGCACGTGGGACCGCGGGTTCGTCGATCACCTGTGGCCCACCGTGCAACGGTCGCTCGACTGGGTGCTCGGCATGCGCAAGCCCGACGGCACCGTGCTGTGGGCACGCAACGCCGACGACGCGCCGTGGGACTACGCGCTGCTCACCGGCTCGAGCAGCATCGCCCATGCCCTGCACTGCGGCGCCCGCCTCGCCGAGCTCATCAACGAACCACGCCCCGACTGGTCGGCCGCCGGCGACCTGCTCGCCGACGTGGTGGCCACCCGCCCCGGTGCCTTCGAACCGAAGGAGCGTTGGGCGATGGACTGGTACTACCCCGTCATCACCTCGTGCCTCACCGGAGAGCCCGCCATGGCTCGCCTCGCCGACGGCTGGGACGTGTTCGCGATGGAGGGCAAGGGCATCCGCTGCGTGAGCGACGAGCCGTGGATCACCGCCAGCGAGACCGCCGAGGCGAGCATCGCGCACGCTGTCATCGGCGACGTCGCCACCGCCACCGAACTGCTGGCGTGGACTCGCCCGCACCGCCGCAGCGACGGCTCGTACCTCACCGGCATCGTGTACCCCAGCCTCGACAGCTTCCCGCCGGCCGAGACGAGCGCCTACACCGGCGCCGCCGTCATCCTCGCCGCCGACGCGATCACCGGCGCCAGCCCGGCAAGCAACGTCTTCGTGCCCCGCTGCCTCGACTGACCCCGCGTCGACGTCACGACACGGCTGCTCGGCACACGGCTTCTGGGCAGCAATCCCGCCACACACGCTTCCGGGAAGGAATCCCGACGGCTCGGTTTCTGGGCAGGATCCCCGCCAAACCGGCTTCTGGGCAGGCTCCCCGACGGCTTCCGACAGAACGGCTGCCCAGAAGTGCCGGAGAATTCAGTGAGCGGTCCGGCGCGCTCGAGAGGTGAGGCGGAGGCTCAGCTGCACATGTGCGACGTCGCCCTCGTCCAACTCCTCGGCCCCGCGGACCGCGTCCTTCAACGGGACGACGTAGCTCCCGTCCTTCGAGAACAGCGAGGTGTCCCACACCGTCCGCCCGATGCTGGCCGTCACCGGAATCATCCCCCAGCCATAGCTGGCGAACGTCCACTCCTCCTTGAGGATCGTGCACTCCTCGACCGGCACGGTGATGAAGTAGAAGGGCGACGGGCCCCGCCAGTGCCACACCTCACCCGTGAACTCGACGTCCAAGAGATCGCGCATCGCGTACAGGTTGCCACGCGTGTGTCAGTGGCGGTCGAACCAGCGGAACGTGAGGCGAGCGGCGACGAGGCCGAACACGATCCAGCCAGCGAGGACCAGCGCCACCATCGGATGCTGCCAGCTGCCCGTCGGCTCGACCTGCTGGAACGCGTCGGGCAGGAACACGCTGCGCATGCCCTGGCCGATCCAGCGCAACGGGAAGATGCCGGCCGCCTGGTAGAGCCCCTTGGGCAGCTGGTCGGGCGGCACGAACACGCCGGAGACGAACTGCAGCGCCACGAAGGGCAGGTTGACGACGGCGGGTGCCGACTTCGGCGAGGTGATGCGCCCGCCCACGACCACCGCCATCGCGGTGGCCGCGCCCACGCCAAGCACGAGCACCCACACGAACGTGATCCAACGACCTGGGCTCGTGGGCAGGTCGAGGCCGAAGAGCACAGCGCCGGCGATCATGCACACCACGGTGCCGAGGAACGCCAGGGCCAGCGACGAGATCATCTTCCCGATGAAGTATGCGGACCGAGGGACCGGCGTCGTGGCGAGGCGGCGCAGCACCCCGGCGTCGCGGTCGACGACGATGCCGGTCGCAAGTCCGACGAACGACACGCTCATGATCGACGAGCCGATGATGCCGGCGACGAAGACCTGGCTGTAGTCGATGTCGGTGCCTTTCACCTTGCCGTGGAACACCGAGGCGAAGAGCACCAACATCATCAACGGGAACGCGAGCGTGAAGCCCACCGCGGCAGGGTTGCGCAAGTAGATGCGGATCTCGACCATCCCGCGGCTCCACCCGAGCCGGAGCGCCCGCCTCATTCGACACCGCCGTGTGCGACGTGTTCCGCGCCGATGAGGCGGAGGTAGACGTCTTCGAGCGACGGTCGCGCCACGACGAGGTCGGGCACCTCTCCCCCGAAGCGCCGCGCGAGCTCGACGATGGTGGAGGTGGGCGTGTCGGTGCTCACCGACCGAGCCTCGCCGTGCTCGGTCCAGTGCACCACGGACGGCTCGACGTCGCGGCCACCCAGCGACGACGGCGGCCCCTCGGCCACCACCTTGCCGCCCGAGAGCACCACAGCTCGATCGGCGAGCGCCTCTGCCTCCTCGAGGTAGTGGGTGGTGAGCAGCACGCTCGCCCCGTCGTCACGGATGGTCTCGATGAGCTGCCAGAACTGGCGGCGCACCTCGGGGTCGAACCCGGTGGTGGGCTCGTCGAGGAACACGAGCTCTGGCCGGCCGATGAGCCCCATCGCCACGTCGAGCCTCCGACGCTGGCCTCCCGACAGCCTGCTCGCCCTCACCCCAGCCTTGTCGTCGAGGCCGACGGCGGTGATGAGCTCGGCGACATCACGCGGCGCTCGGTAGAACGTGGCGAAGTGCGTCAGCGACTCGCGCACGGTGAGCTCACCCACCACGCTGATGTCCTGCATCACCACCCCGACGCGGTCGCGCCAGTCGCGGTCCGCGTGGGCAGGGTCTTCGCCCAGCACGTGCACCTCGCCGCCGTTGCGGTCGAGGAAGCCGGTCATCACGTTGACCATCGTCGACTTGCCGGCGCCGTTTGGCCCCAGCAGCGCCACGATCTCGCCCGCCTCGACGCGCAGGCTCGCTCCGTCGACCGCGATCTTGTCGCCGTACCGCTTCACGAGTCGGTCGACCTCGATCACCGCCATGCGGTCGAGCCTACGCGACACGTCAATCGACGCGCAGCAGCACTCGCAGGCTGCCGGCCGCGCCGACCAGCCGGAACCGACCGCTCTCGACAGCCGGGCGGAAGATCTGCTCGTAGGGCGGGCGCCCACCGTCGGCCGGATCGGGGAACACGTCGTGGATGGCGAGCGTGCCGCCGATGGCGACGAGCGGCGTCCAACGCTCGTAGTCGAGACGGGCAGGCCCCTCGCCGTGACCGCCGTCGATGAAGAGGAACGCGAGCGGCGTGTGCAAGTGCGTCGCAACGAGCGGCGACAGGCCGACGACTGCGAACACGACGTCCTCGAGCCCTGCATCGTGGATGGTGGCGCGGAAGAACGGCAGCGTGTCCATCTTGCCGATGCGCGGGTCGACCAACGTGGGGTCGTGATGCTCCCACCCGGCCTGGTTCTCCTCGCTGCCGCGATGATGATCGACGGCGAACACCACGGTGCCGCACTTGCGCGCCGCGCCACCCAGCCACACGGTGGAGCGACCACAGTAGGAACCGACCTCCAGGAACGGGAGACCCGGCAGCGCCGCTCCCGCCGCGACGGCGGCGTCGTACAGCGCGTCACCCTCGTCGGGCGGCATGAACCCCTTCGCGGCGAGCGCGTGCGCGCGCAGCTCGGGCGACAGGCTCACCACTGGTCCCAGCGAACGACGCTGCCGCTGCACGCGACGAAGTGCGTCGCACGGGTTCTGGACGACAACTCGTCGGGTGTGAGCGTCAACAGGGCCATGCGCCGACCATAATCGCCGGTGTGATCTGGCGCGAATGGGTGCAACGAGTGAGCCGGTGGGCGCGTCGCCACTGGACGATGCTGGTGATCCTGCCCGTCGTGGCGGTGCTGGCCGTGAGCCTGCATCGCAGTGGACACACGTGGGGCGACGACTTCACGCTCTACCTCCGCCAGGCGAAGAGCCTCGTCGACGGCAACGTCGGTCAGGTGATCAGTGACAACCACTTCAACGTCAACAACGCAGCGAGGCCGAGCTTCAGCCCATACGTGTACCCATGGGGCTTTCCCGTGCTGCTCGCTCCGTTCCTGCGCCTCTTCGGGCTCGCCTACGGGCGGCTCAAGCTCGTCGAGGTGGCGTGCATGGTGGGGTTCCTGTGGTGCTTCCACGAGGTGATCCGCCGGCGCACGCACCGCTGGGTCGCGGTCGGCATCGTGGCCTCGCTGGGCACGACGCTCTACTACCTGCTGCACACCGATGTGCTGCTGAGCGAGTACCCCTACATGTTCGCCGCGGCCGCCACGCTGTGGTGGCTCGATCGCTGCCGCCGCAATGGTCCGCTGCACCACGCGCCGCGCAACGAGCTCATCGTGCTCGGTCTGCTCGCGATGGTGGTGTTCAACACGCGCCGCGAGGGCCTGGCGATGGTTCCGGCCATCGCCGCGGTGCAGCTGCTCGACCTGCGCGGATCGTGGCGCGGCGCCGACCGTCGCCGCATCGCCACGCCCTACGTCACGTTCGCGACGAGCGTCGTGCTGTTGCAGTTCATGCTGCCCAGCGCGCTCGCTCCCGAGTACGCAGGCTCAGGGTTGGGTCAGACGTGGAAGAAGCTGAAGGGCCCGTTCCGCATCGCGTTCGGCGACCAGCTCGGTCTGCCCGGCATGAAGGGCATCGCCCTGCTCGCCGTGTTCCTGCTCGTGGTGGCCGGCATCGTCGTCCGCCTGCGAGCGGCGCCCGCGGATGATGCGGGGCTCGCCGTGTTCGCCGCCGGCTCGATGGTGCTGGTGGGCATGATCCCGGCAGTCGACGAGCGCTACCTGATGGCCGTCACCCCGTTCGGGCTCTACTTCGCGATGCAGGCCGTCGCCGCGATCCCACTGCCCAGGCCGGTGCTGCGTTCGGTACCACGCGACACGGCGGCCTGGCTCGCCGCGGCACTGCTCGCGGCACTGGTGGTGGTCAACATCAGCCGACTGCCCACCCCCATCAGCGATGCACGTGCGTTCGACCGCAGCGGACAGATCGTCGACGGCCCAGCCGCCCCGTACGTGCAACCGGCGTGGTCGGCGGTGCGCACCTACACGCACCAGGACGACGTGGTCGCCTTCTTCAAGGTGCGCGCGCTCACGCTGTACACCGACCGGCGCGGCGTGCAGTCGAGCGACCTCGAGATCGTGCGCGAGCGGGCCGACTACTACCTCATGCGCAAGGGTCGCAGCACGGGCCAACCGCTCGTCACCGACACGCAGGCGGCCTCGCTCGGCTGGGCCAACGTGTGGAGCGACGATTCGTGGGTGCTCTGGCGCGTGAATCGGCCCGCCGGCTGACGGCCTGCGACAATGGTCGACGCATGACAGCACTCGACGAACTCGTGGCCCTGCTCGATCTGGAAGCGATCGAGGTGAACATCTTCCGCGGTGTGTCACCCGACGAGAACCGCCAGCGCGTGTTCGGNNAGGTCGACCGCATCCGCGACGGCAAGAGCTTCAGCACCCGCCGCGTGGTGGCCATCCAGCACGGGCGGGCCATCTTCAACCTGCAAGCCAGCTTCCACGTCCTCGAGCCCGGCCCCGACTACCAGGCGCCTGTCCCCGTCGATGTGCCTGCTGCCGACTCGCTGCCCGACTGGAAGACCCGCATGGCGCCCTACAAGGAGCGCATGGGCGAGTGGTACGACCATCCGCGCCCCATCGACCTGCGGCACGTCGACGGCGACCCGTTCAGCCGCCAGGGAACCCCGGCGTATGGCCAGCGCGTGTGGTTGCGTGCCGACGGCACCTTGCCCGACGACCCCACGCTGCACGCGTGCATCGT
>PMCN01000293.1 GCA_003154135.1 Acidimicrobiaceae bacterium | reverse complement strand
CAGGTGCCGGTCGAGGTGCGTCCCCGCCGCGCGAGCACCCTCGCCATCCGCTGGCTCGTCGACTTCAGCCGTGCCCGCCGCGAGAAGACCATGGCCGAGTGCCTGGCCGGCGAGATCCTCGATGCCGGCAACGGTCTGGGCGCCTCCATCAAGAAGCGCGACGACATGCAGAAGATGGCCGAGAGCAACAAGGCGTTCGCCCACTACCGCTGGTGAAGCCCGACTCGTCGAAGAACGTGCTGCGGCCGCCCTTCCGGGGCGGCTGCGGTCGTTTTCAGCGCCGTGCGAGGGGTTTGCACATCGTGTACGACAGCGGCACGCCGACGTACTCGCCCCACGGCTCGCAGGCCTCGAAGCCGTAGCGGCGGTAGAGGCCGACTGCGGCGGTGAGGTACTCGCCGGTCTCGAGGCGCAGTTCGGTGCACCCGTCGGCGACCGCTGCCGCCTCGATGGTGGCCAGCACGGCGGCTCCCACCTTGCTGCCACGCACGTCGTGGTCGCTCCACATCCGCTTCACCTCGGCGGCGCCCTCGGCGCCGGCGATGGCACGGTAGGCGCCGATGGCGCGCGGCACGCCGTCGAGATATGCGACGTAGAAGGCGCCTGCGCCGTCCTCGACGTGCTCGGGTGCGATGTGGAAGAAGTTGGTGCCGCCCGGCGGCGTGGCGGCCAGCAGTTCGGCGTCGAGGCGTGCGATGAGGGCCTTCGCGTCGGGGTGGTCGAGCTCGCGGCGCAGCACCGCCAGCGGGGGGAACTGTCGACCCATCTCGAACGCGTACGGCGACGAGCCGTGCCGGCGCAGGAACTCGAGCCGGTGCACCGCCTCGTCGATGGTGGGCACGGTGCCGGCCACCACCCACCACAGCGCGGTCTCGGACCCGGGCTGGAACCACTCGGCACGGCGCCGGAAGAAGTCGCGGTGCATGCCGCGATAGGCGAAGTCGCGCAGGCTCTGCACCGACTGCCACACGGTGAGGTTCACGATGGTGAGGGGATCGGCGAACGGCTGCACGGAGGTGGCGTTGCCGTCCTCGGTCTGGAATCGCCACACGAAGCCCGGCGCGGCTTCGCCCGCAGCGTTGACCGGATCGAGGGCATCGGCGAACGGTGCCGTGTCGGCGTGTTCGAGGGGCTGGCGCAGCGTGGCGATGTTGAGCTGGGCGAGATGCAGGTCCACCGCGGGGATCCTACTGTGCGACGGTTGCGGAGCGAAACGATGAACGCTACGGTGGCGTTTCGTAACTTCGAAGGAGCAGCATGACCACACCGGCAACGGTCGACCCGGCCGAGCTCGACGCGATCGACCCGCTCACCTACCAACGACGGTGGGCCATCCTCGGCGTGATGTGCCTGAGCCTCGTGCTCATCGTGGCCACCGTCAGCTCGGTCAACGTGGCCATTCCCAAGCTGGCGGGTTCGTCGCTCGACCCGAGCAACACCCAGATCCTGTGGATCGTCGACGCGTACGCACTGGTCTTCGCCGCACTGCTGCTGCCTGCCGGCGCCCTCGGTGATCGCTTCGGCCGCAAGGGTGCACTGCTCATCGGTCTTGTCATCTTCATCGTCGCCTCGACGGCGTGCGCGTTCATGGGCAACGCGTCGGCGCTCATCGCCTGTCGCGCGGTGATGGGCATCGGTGCCGCGCTCATCATGCCCAGCACCTTGAGCCTGTTGCAGTCGGCGTTCCCGCGGCGGGAGCGGGCGAAAGCCATCGCGATGTGGGCGGGGTTCGCCGGCGCCGGCGCCGCCATCGGGCCGCTCCTCGGCGGCTTCCTCGTCGAGCACTTCTGGTACGGCTCGGTGTTCCTCGTGGCCGCGCCCATCGCCACCGTCGCGCTCGTCGGCTCGGCCATCCTCGCCCCGTCGTCGCGCGAGCCGTCGGCGGGCGCGCTCGACCTCGGTGGCGCCGCGCTGTCGATCGTCGGGTTCTCCGCGCTGCTCGCCTCCATCATCGAGGGGCCCGAGAAGGGCTGGGGCAACGTGGTCGTCATCGCCGGCTTCGCGGCGGCGGTCGTGTGCCTCACCGGCTTCGTGCTCTTCGAGCGCCGCCAGCAGCACCCGATGCTCGACATGCAGTTCTTCTCCAACCCACGCTTCGCAATGGGCAGCCTCGGCATCACCACCACGTTCTTCGCCATGTTCGCGATGTTCTTCCTGCTCACCCAGTACCTGCAGTNNTACGTGAAGGGCTACTCGCCGCTGGCTGCCGGAGCGCGTGGCCTGCCGTTCGCCGTGGTGATGATCATCGTGTCACCACGCGCACCCCGACTGGCCGCAGGCTTGGGCACCAAGCGCGCGGTGGGTGGCGGGATGGCAGGGCTCGCCCTCGGCCTGCTGCTGCTGTCGTTCGTCACGCGCACGACGCCCTACCCGTACGTCGCGCTGTGCCTCGTCCTGGCGGCGTCCGGCGTGGGCGCAGCGATGGCATCGCTGAGCAGCGGCATCGTGCAGAGNNCACTTGCCGGCCGACGCGCAGGCCGTTGCTGCACACAACGTGGCAGGTGCACTCGCCGTGGCGGCGAAGCTCGCCCAGACGTCGGGCCCGGCGGCGGCCGAGCAGTTCCTGGGCGACGTGCAACAGGCGTTCGTCGATGGCATCCACGTCGCGCTCCGGGTGGCGGCCGGCATCGTGCTGCTCGGTGCGTCGGTGGTCGCCGCGCGCATCCCCGACGGCGAGATC
>PMCN01000028.1 GCA_003154135.1 Acidimicrobiaceae bacterium | reverse complement strand
CACAGAAACGCTCCGGGCGCGATGAGCGCCATCGCGTTGACAGTCACGCCGGTCAAGGAGAGGCTGCGCCTCATCTCGACGGCTGGGGCTAGATCAGTCACGCCGATCCCCTTTCGATTCGTCATCGTGGGCACCACGGTTGGTGCCGAGGGGAGAGTAGGAGTCGCACGTTTCGGCACATGTCGGCGCAGATGAACGGCGCGTTTCATGAGTCCAGAAGATGTCCGGAAGATCTCTGGATCGTGTACGACCGTGACGAAGACCCGCGAACGCGCGCCATCAACCCCGCCAACCGCCCCGGGGAGGGGCCAGCAACCGGTAACCCACCCGGCTGACAGCGTCCAGTCGCGGCCGCTCCGGTCCGATGCCCAGCGACCTACGGACCTTGCTCACCAGCGTACGGACGTACGGCGCCTCCACCGGTTGGTCCGCGCCCCGCGCGACGCTGCTGATCGAGCGAAGACCGACGACGCGGTCGACGTTGTGAGCGAGCAGCACGAGCGTCGCGAACTCGCGATGTGTGAGCGAGAGCACGCACCCTCCGGCCGTCGCAGCATGTCCGTCGACATCGATGACCAGATCGCCGATCGTCACCACACTGCGGCTGGACGAACTCGTGCGAGCCTCTGCGTGGCGGAGCGCGACTCGAAGACGCGCCAGGAGCTGGGGCATCGAGAACGGCTTCGTCACGTAGTCGTCAGCGCCGGCGTCGAGCGCCTCGATCAGCCGTTCCTCGCTGCCGTCAGCGGTGAGGACGACGATCGGGACGTTGCTCCACTTCCGCAGCCGACGACACACCTCGACCCCGTCGACATCGGGCAGTCCCAGGTCGAGGAGCACAGCGTCGGGCGGGTGCTCGACGGCGATCCGGAGAGCATCCACCGCGTTGGACGCAAGCAGGACGCCGAGTCGCCGCGCGCGCAGCGTGGTCCGCAGCATCTCGCTGATCGACGGATCGTCCTCGACGATCAGAACGCATGGCTCACTGGGCGACGCTGAGCGAGAAGTCGACGAGGGTTCCAGAGCCGGGACGGTCACTGATCCGGATCGTACCCCCGTGTGCTTCCACTATCGCCTTGCAGATGGCGAGCCCGAGACCCGACCGTCCCGGTTCGTCCGAGCTGAATGGAGCGAACAGCGTGTCCCGCCGTGCGGCGGCGATGCCGGGGCCGCGATCGGCGACCGTCACGTGCAGCACCTGACCTTCGCGAATGACCCCAACCTCGACCGCGCCGCCGGCAGGCGTGTATCGCCCGGCGTTCTCGAGGAGGTTGGTGAGCACCTGGTCGAGTTGTACCGGGTCGGCGTTCGCCGGGGGCAGCGAGGCGGCCACGTCGACGATGAAGCGTGGCATTCCCGGACGCGAGGCGACACGAGCGGCCGCTCGCTGCGCTGCGTCGGCGAGCGACACCGGCTGCAACGACGGCAGCAAGGCACCCGCCTCGACGCGGCTCAGGCTGAGCAGGTTGCCGACGATCGCGTCGAGGCGCTGTGCCTCGATCACGACGAGCTCGAGCAACCGCTGACGAGTTGCCTCCGCATAGTCGGCCCCGTTGGTGGTCAATTCGGTGGCGACACCGAGGATCGACGCGAGGGGCGTCCGGAGATCGTGTGAGACCGAACGCAACAGGGCGCGTCGTTGTCGGTCGATCTGCTCGAGAAGTTCGACGCGTTCGGCCTCCGTGCGCAATCGACGTGCCTCGGTGAGTGCCCGTCGGAGATCGACCTGAGCGTGTTCGAGCTCGTCGGCTCGCCGAGCAGCGACCACGCGACGCGCTTCGACGCTCGCCACCAGAGTGCCGACCACCATCGCGACGGAGAGGAAGACCCCCAGCACGATGGCATCGGACGCGAAGTGGATCCGCAACGTACCGACCGGCGGGATGAATCCGACGTTGTAGGCAACCGTGGCCACCAGACCGGTGACGATCGCTGCACCCCGGCCACCCAGCAGACCGGCGAGGACGGCACACAGAAGAAGGACGAGAGGCGGCACGCCAGGCGCCAGGTGCGAACGCACTGCCGACAGGAGCGCTGCGACGAGGACGACCGAAAGGCTCGCCACGCACGAAGTGGCCACGGCGCGACCCCGCGTGAGTCGGAGGCGAGGGGGAGGGAACTGTTCGTTCGCCACAGCGCGAACCGTACGATATCTGCGGGTCGTCGGCAGGTCCACCGTCACGAGGTGGCGACCGGAAGGACCAACCACCTGGCCAACTGCACGATCTCCGCGTCGACCGCTGCGCGCATCGGTTTCGTGAACACCTCGTCCTCGTGCACGGCGTCGACCCGTAGTACGCCGGCCTTGCGATCGGTCGTCGCGTCGAGCTTGCCGACCAGGCGGTCGTCGAACAGGATCGGNNTTGCGCTCGTGCATCAGGCGGTCGAACGGCGAGAGCAACGCGGCGCGGCCCTCGAAGCGCTCACCGAGCCGGCCCAGCAACTCGGGGTCGACGCGCCACTCGCCGCGCACGCCCTCCACCACTGCGGGCTCGCCCACGTCGCCCACGTCGGCGGGCTCCACCGGGCACTCGGGTCCTTGCGCGCGAGCGATGCCGAGCGCGCGCAGGCGCTTCTCGTTGCGCAGGCGCTCGGCCTCCGGGGAGGGCACGATGGGCTGGTCGGGGTACACGCGCTCGGCGAGGTCCCACAGGCGGTCACGACCCCGGCGCCCGGCCATGGCCACCTCGCCGTGCTGCAGCATGAAGTCGAGCAGCATCGACAGGTTCTTGTTGTTGTTCCACCCGCTCGATGCCCACGGCTTCACACACGTGTCGGGAAGGTCGCGCAACGTGAGCGGGCCGAGTGCGCGCAGGCGGGCGAGCACGTCGAGACGGCACCGGTCGTTGATCGTGAGCCACTCGCTCTGCGCCCGCTTCCAGTTGCGTACCTCGCCCTCCCCCGGCCACTGCGCCATCTCGGCGCGGTAGAGCGCCATGTCGTCGGCGGGGCGCAACATGGCTCGGTACTCGACGACGGTACGGTCGTCGATCGCAGCCCGCAGCTGCGCCGGCGCATACGACGAGCCGAGCCGGCTCCACAGCACGAGGTCGGCGCTGGGGGCGACGGCGTTGGTGGGATCGACCTGCAGCATCGTCAGATGGCGCACCACTTCCATGACGTCGGTCGGCCGCGGATCGTCGAGCAGCTGCGCCCGCACGGCGATGCGCCGCGCATCCTGGCGACTGAGTCGATGCACCGTCGTCACGTTCGCAAGGCTAGGCGCGCCCGGGCACGTCGACCCATCGCGGTGGTACTCTGACCCGAGAGGGTGACGCTGCAGTTCGCGGCGCCCGACGGCACCCGTGTCGAACGCGTCAGCGTCGCTGCGGCCCGCCCGCCCGACCATCTGCACACGCGAAATGACACGGAGGCATCATGTCCGACCAGCTCACCCCCCGCCCCGAGCACAAGTTCACCTTCGGCCTGTGGACCGTCGGCAACCAGGGCCGCGACCCGTTCGGCCACGAGGTGCGCCCGGTGCTCGACCCGGTCGACTCGGTGCACCACCTCGCCGAGCTGGGCGCCTACGGCGTGAACTTCCACGACAACGACCTGGTGCCGCACACTGCCACGCCGGCCGAGCGCGACGCCATCGTCACCCGCTTCCGCGCGGCACTCGACGCGACCGGCATGAAGGTGCCGATGGCCACGTGCAACCTGTTCTCGCTGCCGGTGTTCAAGGAGGGTGCGTTCACGGCCAACGATCCCGACGTGCGCCGCTTCGCCGTGCGCAAGGCGCTCGCCGCGATCGACCTCGGAGCCGAGTTCGGTGCCGAGATCTTCGTGATGTGGGGCGGTCGTGAAGGTGTGGAGGCCGACGCCGCCAAGGACGTGCGCCACGCGCTCGACCGCTACAAGGAAGCAGTCGACCTGTGCTGCGAGTACATCCGCGAGCAGGGCTACGGCATGCGCATCGCACTCGAGCCCAAGCCCAACGAGCCCCGCGGCGACATCCTGTTGCCCACGGTCGGTCACGCGTTGGCCTTCATCGGTGCGCTCGAGTTCCCCGAGATGGTCGGCCTCAACCCCGAGTTCGCCCACGAGACGATGTCGGGCCTGTCGTTCACGCACGGCGTGGCGCAGGCGCTGTGGCACGACAAGCTCTTCCACATCGACCTCAACGCGCAGCGCATCGGCAAGTTCGACCAGGACTTCCGCTTCGGCTCCGAGGGCATTCGCGACGCGTTCTACCTCGTGCGCCTGCTGGAAGACTCCGGCTGGGCAGGCATGCGCCACTTCGACGCACACGCCTACCGCACCGAGGACGCCGCCGGCGTGTGGGACTTCGCTCTCGGCTGCATGCGCACCTACCTGATCCTGAAGGACAAGGCCGAGCGCATGCGCACCGACACCGAGATCCAGGCCGCGCTGAAGGTGGCCAAGGCCGACCTGCTCGCCGAGCCCACCGGGCCCCTCGCCGCGGTGCAGAAGGCCACGCTCGACGAGGCCGCTCTGGCAGCGCAGGGCTATGGCCACGAGCGCCTCGATCAGCTCGTCACCGAACTGCTGCTCGGCGTGCGCTGACCCCCTACGGCGCGGGCGACCCGCCCGGGTTCTCGGCCGGTGCGTGCAGTTCGGCGATGTCTTCCTTCGACACCTCGCCGGGCTGCTTGCCGGCGATGATCATGGCCAGCACCTCGTCCTTGCTCACGTCGGCCTTGTTCACGGTGCCGACGAGCTCGCCCTGCAACATCACACTGATGCGATCGGCGAGGTCGAACACGTCGTGGATGTCGTNNCGTGGCTGATGAGGAAGATGCCGATGCCCTCGGCCTTCAGCTGCGTGATGAGGTCGCGCACCTGTGCCGTCTCTGCCGGGCCCAGCGCCGCCGTGGGTTCGTCCATGATGAGGATGCGGGCATTGAAGTGCACGGCGCGGGCGATGGCCACCGACTGGCGCTGGCCACCCGACAACGACTTCACGGGCGTCTTCAGGTTCCTGAAGCGCGGGTTGAGGCGCTGCATCACCTTCTGCGTGGCCGAGTCCATCGCCTCGTCGTCGAGCGAACCGGTGCGCGTGGTGAGCTCGCGCCCGAGGAACACGTTGGCCGCAGCGTCGATGTTGTCGGCAAGCGCGAGCTTCTGGTAGATCACCTCGACGCCGTAGTTACGGGCGTCGCGCGGGTTGTGGATGGTGACCTTCTCACCATTGATGAAGATGTCGCCGGAGTCGGCCGGGTGCGCTCCCGAGAGGGTGTGCACCAGTGTTGACTTCCCCGCGCCGTTGCCGCCGACGAGGGCGACCACTTCACCCGGGTAGAGGTCGATGCTGACGCCGGAGACCGCGTGCAGGCCGCCGAAGGCGACCTTGATGTCGCGCATCTCGCACAGCGGCGTGCGAGGGGCACCGGTCTGGGTGGTGGAGGTGGTGGCGGTATCGGTCATGTCGATGCGTCCTTCTGGCCTCAGGGCCGACCGGTCTGGATGACCCACGCGGCCACGAGCACACCACCGAGGAGAGCGCCCAACATGCCACGGCGGTTGCGCACACGCAGCAATGCGTCGATGGCGACAGCGGTGACGAGCACCACCCCGACCACGATGTCCTGTGACGGGGAGTCGATGTTGAGCAGTGACATGCCCGAGCGCAGCGACTGCATGACGACGGCGCCGAGCACCGCTCCGGGGATGGTGCCGATGCCGCCCGAGAACGACGTGCCGCCGATGACGGCTGCGGCGATGACGTCGAGCTCGTTCTGGATGCCGAGGTTGGTGGTGGCCGAGTTGAGTCGAGCGGTCTGGATGGCCGCGCTGACCGCGCACAGCATGCCCATCACCATGTAGGTGTAGGTGACGGTGCGACGGGTGTTGATGCCGCCGAGCTCGGCAGCTTCCGGGTTGCCACCGAAGGCGTACACGTAGCGGCCGAAGCGGCGGCGGTTGGCCAGGTAGGTCATCACCATCGTGACGCCGATGAGGATGAGCACCGGGTAGGCGAGTCCGACCGACTTGCCCGTGGTGGGCGACTTGTACTTGACCGCGATGAGGTACACGCCGAGGATGGTGGCGACACATCCGCCGACCGCGAACCCGACGTCCATCGCCATCGAGCGCACGGCGAGACCGTGCCGGCTGCGCCGCTTGCGGGCGAGCACGATGGTCGACACGATGCCGATGCACACGACCAGCACGACGAGCCACGTCTTCCACGGCCCGAGCGAGCGCTCGGGGGCGCCGCCGAGGTAGCGGAACGTGCTGTCGAGCGGGGCGAGGGTCTGACCCTTGGTGCCACCGGTGCGGAAGATGAGGCCGCGCCAGGCGAGGAAGCCGCCGAGGGTGACGATGAACGCAGGCACACCGACGTAGGCGACCATCGCTCCTTGGAACAGCCCCACAAGGGCACCGAGTGCGAGGCCGACGGCGAGCGCCAGCAGCCAGGTGTACCACCGGTGCTGCTGCAGGCTGCTGATCGACAGGTTCAGCCCCAGCACCGAGATCTTGCCCTGGGTCTGGATGAGCGCCATCGTGTAGCCCAGGAAGCCGAGCAACGATCCGACCGAGAGGTCGATGTTGCGGGTGACGATGATGAGCACCATGCCGGTCGCCATCACGCCGATGGACACGCTCTGCACCGACAGGTTCCAGAGGTTGCGGGACGTGATGAACTTCCCGTGCGACATCGCGTCGAAGCCGATCCAGATGACCGCGAGCGCGATCAGCATGCCCAACAAACGTGTGTCGATGCCGCTCTTGGTGACGAACTCGCGCCACGAGCGAGTCGGTCGCTCGGCCCGTCCATCGTCGACAGCTGGTGTTGCGTCAGTCATCGTTGCCCTCACTCGAACGAGATGTGACTCGTGTGGTTGTGCTGTGCCGGGATAGTGAATGCCCCCCGCTCGCAGAGCGCGGGCGGGGGGCATCCATCGTTACATCAACTCACTGCGACTGGCTACGCGCAGTCCTTGACCTTCGTGGCATCGACGCCCTTGCAGAGCGTCGCCTTGTCGATCCACTTCGCATCCAGGACGACCTTCACGTTGTCCTGGGTGATCGGGTTCGGCTTGAGGAAGATCGACGACAGGCTGTTGCCGCCAGGCGTTTTGAACGCCGCGGCGCCCGTCACCTTGGAGACGTCGGCGTTCTTGCAGAGCTGCAGGGCGGCTTCGCCTGCAGCCTTGCCGAGCAGGCGAGCGTCCTTCCAGACGTCGACTGTCTGCGTGCCGAGGGCGATGCGGTTCAGGGCCGGCAGATCGCCGTCCTGGCCGGACACCGGCACCTTGCCTGCGAGACCCTGTGCATCGAGCGCTGCAATCACGCCACCGGCCATACCGTCGTTCTCCGCCAGCACGGCGTCGACCTTGTTGTTGGTGGTGGTGAGGAACTGCTCCATCTCGGTC
>PMCN01000148.1 GCA_003154135.1 Acidimicrobiaceae bacterium | reverse complement strand
GAGGCCAACGAGAAGGCCTTCGACGGTGACTGGTTCAAGACCGGTGACATGGTGATGCTCGGCACCGGAGGCAACCTCTTCTACCGCGAGCGCGACAAGGACCTGCTGAAGGTCGGCGGCGAGAACGTGTCGGCGCGCGAGGTCGAGGAGATCATCGGCACCGTCGCCGGCATCGCCCAGGTGGCGGTGGTCGGCCAGACCCACGAGTTCCTCACCGAGGTCGTGGTGGCGTTCGTGGTCGTAGCTCCGGGCGCACCCGACGAGGCTGCGCTCGAGGCCACGGTGATCGAGACGTGCCGGGGGTCGCTGGCCGACTTCAAGGTGCCCCGAGCCGTCTACGTGGTGGACGCGTTCCCCACCGGCACCCTCGACAAGATCCTCAAGAACAAGCTGCGCGAGATGGCCGACCAACGGGTGGTCAGCTGAGCGTCGGACACCTACTGGCTGATGGCTCGCTGCGGGTCCACCACCCGGCCCGGCCGGTGCCGAGATTGTGTTAACCGTTGACATTCGTCAGTTCTTGATGGGACACTCGGCCGGAGCCGGTCCACGGCACAGGAGCGGGCATGGCCGAAGCCGTCGTCGAGCAGGTGTCGTTGCGGGAGCGCAAGAAGGCGCGCACGCGGGCCGCGCTGGTCGAGGTGTCCCAGCGGTTGTTCGCCGAGCAGAGCTACTCGGCGACGACGCTCGATCACATCTGTGCCGTCGTGGAGGTCACGCCCCAGACGCTGCTGCGCTACTTCGATTCGAAGGCGCAGCTCGCCCTGGCACCCATGTCCGACGCGGCCCACGAGCTGCGGACGTTCCTCGAGCACCCGGATCGACAGCTGAAGGCGATCGTCGTGTGGCAGGAGTTCGTGACGCTCGAGGTCAACGAGGTCCTCGAGCCGTCCATGCCGATCACGGCGAGCCACCTCCACAACCTGCGCGCCTTCCAGCGCTGGACCGAGCGGGACCCTGTCCTGGTGGCCATGGCCACCGACATCGAGCGCCAGCTCCGCGAGATGCTGGCCGTGGCCATGGCCCACGACTGGGGCGCGCCACCCGACGATCTGCATGCCACCGTCGTCGCCGGCGCGCTGGTGGCCGGCCGGCTGGCGGCGTGGAGCCGTTGGCTCGCCGGCGACGACGAGCCCGGCTCGCTCCTCGACGAGCAGCTCGCCGTCATCGCCTACGTCAAGAAGCGGATGCCACGCAGCACAGCCGAGCAGCTCGAGCTTCGAACACACGCCTCTGGGGCGAACCCCGACCACGTCCCGGCGTGAACCGAGAGGACACCATGACCACGATCGATGAGCCCACGCCCGCAACCGTGACCGACCCGGTCGACCCGATCGACCACGAGGCGCTCCGGGCGAGGTATCGGGCCGAGCGCGACAAGCGCCTGCGGGCCGACGGCAACGACCAGTACCTCGAGCCGACCGGCCGGTTCGCCAGCTTCCTGGACGATCCCTACGTCGAACGGGTCGAGCGCGACCCGCTGTTCGACGAGGTCACCGTGGCCCTGATCGGCGGGGGCTTCGCCGGGCTCGTCACCGGCGCACGCCTCAAGCAGGCCGGCATCGACGATGTGCGCATCATCGAGGGCGGCGGTGACGTCGGCGGTGCCTGGTACTGGAACCGCTACCCCGGGGCCATGTGCGACACGGCGGCGATGGTGTACCTGCCGCTCCTCGAGGAGACCGGGCACATGCCCACGCAGAAGTACGTGTTCGCGCCGGAGATCTTCGCCCATGCGCAGCGCATCGCCACCACGTTCGGCCTGTACGACCGGGCGTTGTTCGGCACGGCGGTCCAGTCGTTGCAGTGGGACGACGACGCGTGTCGCTGGCTTATCCGCACCGATCGCGGCGACCGCATCAGCGCCCGCTTCGTCGGGATGGGCACCGGCCCGTTGCACCGACCCAAGCTGCCCGGCATCCCCGGCATCGAGACGTTCGCCGGTCACTGCTTCCACACCAGCCGTTGGGACTACGCCTACACAGGCGGCGACCCATCGACACCGATGGACCGCTTGAGCGACAAGCGCGTCGGCATCATCGGCACCGGCGCGACGGCCGTGCAGTGCATCCCCAACCTCGCTCGCGATGCGAAGGAGCTGTTCGTGTTCCAGCGCACGCCGTCGAGCATCGACGTGCGCAACAACCACGCCATCGACCCCGANNTGGTTCGCCGAACTCGGCGACGGATGGCAGCAACGATGGCTGACGAACTTCGTCACGCTGCAGACCGGCGGCTTCGCCGACGACGACCTGGTGATGGACGGCTGGACCGACATCTCAAAGCGCATCCGCGACCGCATGGTGCAGCAGTTGAAGGACGGCGAGCCCTTCACCCCGGAGGCGATGCTGCGCGCCTACGAGGAGAGCGACGACGAGAAGATGACCGAGATCCGNNCAGCTGTGCAAGCGCCCGTGCTTCCACGACGAGTACCTGCAGGCGTTCAACCGGCCCAACGCGCACCTCGTCGACACCGAGGGCAAAGGTGTCGAGCGCATCGACGAAACGGGCGTGTGGGTGGGCGGCGTGCACTACGACCTCGACTGCCTCATCTTCGCCTCGGGCTTCGAGGTGGGCACGAGCTACTCACGGCGCAGTGGCTTCGAGACCGTGGGACGCCACGGCGAGACGCTCAGCGAGCACTGGGCGGAGGGCATGCGCACCAAGCACGGCCTGCACTCGCACGGGTTCCCGAACCTGTTCATCGTGTCGCCGAGCCAGGGCGCCAACCTCATCTCCAACATCACCCACAACTTCAGCGAGGCAGGCAGCACGGTCGCGTGCATCGTGGCGCACGCGCTGGAGGTGGGTGCCGACGAGGTGGAGGTGACCGAAGCGGCCGAGGCCGAGTGGGTGCAGCTGCTCGAGGGCAGCACGCGGGCGTTCCTCGGCAGTCCCGACTGCACGCCCGGGTACTACAACAACGAAGGCCGGCCCATCGGCCGACGTGAGCGGCTGAACAGCAGCGGCTACCCGGAAGGTCCGGTCGCCTACTTCCAGTACATCGACACGTGGCGCCGGTCGGGCACCTTCGACGGGCTCGAGTTCACCACGCGACCGTGATACCGGTGCGCGGCCCTAGTCTGCACCCTGCATGGACAACAGCATCTTCCAGTGGTTCAACCGTCTCGCGCAGCACACCTCGTGGGCGCACGGGTTCTTCCGCTTCTACGCGAACTACGGCATCGTGCTGCTCGGGCTCCTCATCGTCGTGGCCTACGTCGACGCATGGCGCACCGGCGATCTGCGGACCGAGGCGTGGTCGGTGTGGGCGGGTGGCGCCGCCCTGGCCGGCCTCGGGCTCGCCCAGCTCGTGGGCGGCGCGGTCGACCGTGCCCGCCCGTACACCACCATCCCTGGCGTGCTGGTGCTCGTCGACAAGACCACCGACTTCTCGTTCCCCAGCGACCACGCGACCGTCGCCGGGGCGGTGGCGGTGGGGCTGTGGTTCGCCAATCGGCGCTGGGGCACCGTGGCCATCGTGCTCGCCGTGCTGATGGCGTTCACCCGCGTGTACGTGGGCGCCCACTACCTGGGCGATGTGCTCGCCGGTCTTGCACTCGGCGGGCTGATCGCCCTGGCCGGTCGATGGCTGGTGGTGCCTGCGCTCACCCGCATCGCCGCGTGGGTGCAGGGCTCGCCGATGCGGCCGCTGGTTGGCCCGAAGGCCGCTGCTCAGGGAGTGTCGCCCGGCTGAGGGCCGACGGTGCGAGTGCGCTTCAGCTCCCAGAACTCGTCGAGCGTGGTGAGCGTGACGAACGCGTCCCACAGGGCCAGTGCGTCGTCGTGGGCGGGCACCTTGGTGATGACCGGTCCGAAGGTGGCCACCTCGCTGCCGTCGGCGCGCAGGATGCCGATGATCGGCGTGCCCACGTCGTTGCCCACCAGTGCGAGGCCCTCGCCCATTCGTTCGAGCAGCGGACCGTCCCACTTCTCGTCGTGCGCCGCATCGGCGTACGACATGTCGATGCCCACCGCGTCGAGTGCCTCGGCGGGGTCCCACATCGTCTCGCGGAGGTGGTGGATGCGGCGGCCGTACTCGGTGTACAGATCGCCCATGCGGTCGTCGAGCCCGGCGGCGCGCACGGCTTCGAGCACGCGCAGCAGGTCGCGGGTCCAGGCCACGTGGCCGTAGTAGGCGCTGTCGGGTTGCACGTCGTTCTTCACCAGAAGGCTGATCGGCTCCCAGGTGATGTGCAGGTCCTTCTCGACGGCGATGCGCCGGATCCACTGTGATGTGGTCCAGCACCAGGGGCATGCAGGGTCGAGCCAGAAACGGACGGGGGTGGCCATGTGGGGGGAGCTTTCTCGGGAGGTGACGCTTGCAACGCCGAGGAGGTCCCACTCATTCCTGACCATCGCAACAAAGTTCAGGGCTCGACGAGGGCGAAGTTGGTCATGAACACGTCGAGGTGGTCGAAGATCGCTCCTGCTGCGGCCACGTCGCCGTCTGCCTCCGCGTCGCCCGCGCCCACCGCATCGGCGAACGAGCGCACACCCTCGGCCACCGCCAGCAACACGGGCTTGGTGAGCGTGAAGGTCACCGGCGCGGCATCGTCGTGGCGGCCGGGCACCGCGTGCAAGGCCCGATGCGACAGGCCGAGCACCCACTGCTCGCCGACGTCGGTGACGTCGAAGTTGATGCAGACCGACACGCCCGCGACCTCCTCGGCCTTGAGTCGCACGGCCATGCTGTCGAAGATCTGATCCACCGACATCGCGCTGAGGTAGCTGTTGCGCGTGGCCGGTCGCGAGGGGAGCGTGCCGTTGCGCAGCTCCTGTGCGCCGCTGAGGTACGCGTTGCGGAACGTGGCCGACTCCGACTGGTAGCCGAGCTGCTCGAACGTGTCGGCCTGCAGTTCGCGCGCCGCAGTGTTGGTGGGATCGGCGAACACGAGGTGGTTCAACATCTCGGCCACCCAGCGGTAGTCGCCGGCGGCGAAGGCGGTGCGTGCTGCAGCCATCAGCGCATCGGCCCCACCCGCCAACTGCACGTAGCGAGTGCCGGCGTCGACCGGCGGCAGCTTCCACAGGTTGGCCGGGTTGCCGTCGTACCAGCTGAGGTAGCGCTGGTAGACCGCCTTCACGTTGTGCACGAGGTGGCCGTAGTAGCCCACGGTGTGCGACTCGGCGAGGAACTCGGACGGCATCTGCAGCACCTCGGCGATCTCGGTGGCGTTGAGGCCGTGGTTGGCATGGCGCATGGTCTGGTCGTGCAGCCAGCGGTAGAGGTCGCGCTGCAGCTCGAGGTAGGCCATCACGTTGGCGTTGCCCCACCGCGGCCAGTGGTGCGAGGCGAACGTGAGCTGCACCTGCGGACCCCACAGCTCGATGATCTCGCCGATGTACTTCGACCACTTCAACGAGTCGCGGATGAGCGCACCGCGGATGGGCACGAGGTTGTGCATGTTGTGCGTGCAGTTCTCGGCCGTGCACAGCCAGCCGTGCTCGGGGAAGAAGAAGTTCATCTCCGCTGGTGCTTCTGCTTCCGGCGTGATCTGGAAGACGACGCGCACACCGTCGACCACCAGTTCGGTGCCCGTCTCGCAGATCTCCTCGGTGGGTGCGATGAGGCCGGGCACCCAGAACGGGATGGCCTTGCCGAGGCCGCAGTCGACGTGCTGACGGGGGCCGGCGGGCAGCAACGGCCCGAACTGGTACATGGCACGACGGATCATGGCGTAGCCGGCGATGACGTTCTCGCCGAGCGTCTCCCGCATGAAGTGCTGGGGTGCGATCACGCGGCAGCGGCCGGCGTCGACATCGTCCTGAGTGGTCACGCCGAGCACGCCACCGAAGTGGTCGGTGTGCGAGTGCGTGTAGATGACGGCCACCACCGGTCGCGCACCGAGGTGCTCGTTGGCGAGATCGAGGCACGCCTTCGCGCACGGTTCGGCGGTGAGCGGGTCGATGATGATCCAACCGGTCTCACCGGCGATGAACGTGATGTTGGAGATGTCGTACCCACGCGCCTGCCAGATGCCGGGTGCCACCTGGAACAGACCGTGGATGCCGTTGAGCTGCGCCTGTCGCCAGAGGCTCGGGTTCACGGTGTCGGGGTTGGTGCTGCCGCGCTCGATGAACGCGTACCGGTTGACATCCCACACCACGCCGAACGGCGTCTCGATGGCACCGGTCGCGTGCTGCGCCACGATGCCGCGTGACGCCCGCTCGAAGTCGTCGGGATCGAAGCCGAGCGTGACGGGCGCGTTGGCGGCGCGGGTGTGGTCGGTGGCTTCCTTCGGTGCGGTTCCCATGGTCGCCAGTGTGGCACCCGCCCTGCGCGGCGCCGTGCTCGCGGCGGCGCTACGGCAGGGCGACGATGGCTTCGTGCTCGAGCGTGGCCACCAACGTGCCGTCCACCTCGATGCGCACGTCGAGCACTGCCCGCTCGCCGTGCGACTGGAACCGTTGCACCACCACGGCGCGCACGAGCGCCACGCCACCCTGCGCCGCGACGGCGTGATGGCGCACGATGCTGCGCGTGTGGATCCAGCTGCCGCGGGCCAGCTGTGCATGCACCGTGTGGTTGGCGAGCGCGGGCCACACCGCAGGGTGCACCACGCCGTGCTCGGTGTAGAGGTCGAACGGGTCGCCGGCGCGCACGCCGTAGTCGGCACCCCACTCGCCGCCGAGCCGCACGTGGGTGTCGACCAGAGGCTCTCCGTCGCGCATCGGTGGTGCATCGCCGCCGACGCGCACCGCGCGCAGCGTCGCTCGCGGTTGCTCGGGCTCGTCGGTCATCGCGAGCACACGTGTGGCGTCGCCGCCCGGCTCGGTGTCGGGCACGCACCGCAGCGTGTCGCCGTCGAACACCGGCCGGCGGAACCGCACTTCGCCCCCGCCGTGAGCCAGCCAGTCGAGTCCCCACGCGGCCGCGACAGGGTGGGTGAGGTACGCGTACGTGGTGACGCCGGCGACGAGCGCCCGTGGGAACCCGGCTGCCCGGGCACCGGCGTCGGTGTGGATGGCGTTGCGCGCGTGCTCGGGCAGGTTGTGGGCGATGGTGAGCCAGGCCTCTGGCGTCGGTCGCGGTGAGGTCTGCTCGGTGGTCATACCAGCGCGAACTCGATGCCCGCGCTCACGAACGTGGCGCCAGGACCGGTCGCACGGTCGACGGCTCGGAGCTCGACCCGGCAGATGCCCTTGCGATCGACTCGCGGCACGAACCGCACGACACGCGCGCCGAGGTGCACCGTGGACGCGTCGTCGAGCGGCAGCCCGAGCACGCGAGCCCAGCGCCCGCTGACAGCGGTGGGATCGTCGACCGCGACGTCGACCGCCACGATGTCGTCGACGAGCGCGTCGGCGCGACGGTCGACGGGCAGTGCGTCCCAGAACCACGTGCCGCGCTCGGCGATGCCGTCGATCTCGGCGTTGATGGCCATGTCGCCCGGGTGCAGCTGAGCGATGCGGTGGCCCTGCACGAGCTGGGTGTGGGTGGTGCGAATTCCGTCGGCCGCGCACCGGGCCAAGCAGGCCTCGATGTCGGAGACCTGGATCGACAGCAGGTAGCCCGCACTGCCACCCTGACGCGCCAGCCAGTGGGCGAGGGGGTGGTCGTCGGTGAGTGGGCTCACCACTTCGAGGTAGGTGCTCGCGCCCACCGCCATGGTGTCGTCGGCGATGCCGTGCTCGGCGAGCTCGGGGTCGCCGAAGCCGGCCCCGAGGCCCAGGTGCGTGCGCAACTCGCCCGCGACCCGCTCGGGGTCGGTGCTGGCGAGCACCACCTGGCGGAGATCGGCCCAGCTGCTCATCCCGGCGCTCGCAGCGTGGTGACGTGCAGCAGCTTGGCGAGCTGCCGTTCGA
Source organism: Acidimicrobiaceae bacterium (assembly GCA_003154135.1). Taxonomy (GTDB): domain Bacteria; phylum Actinomycetota; class Acidimicrobiia; order Acidimicrobiales; family Ilumatobacteraceae; genus UBA668. Next base: position 5,342 of record PMCN01000148.1, on the reverse strand, counting down.
AGCGTTCGGGGTCGGCGCGGTGTGCAGCGATGGAGTCGTCGGCCATCTTGTCGGTGGCCACGGTGAGGAGTCCGGCCTCGACGCCGTCGAGACCGGCGGCGGCGATGTCGCGGGGGTTCTCCTTGTTGCCCTCCACATGAGCGGCCATGCGGGTGTCGACGGAACCGAGCACCAGCGAGGTGACGTGCGTGCCCTGCGGGGCGAGCTCGGCCCGGGTGATGACGCTGAGGAAGTGGGCGGCGGCCTTTGACGTGGAGTACCCGCCCATGAANNGTCATGCCGAGCGTGCCGAAGTAGTTCACTTCCATCTCCTGGCGGGCCGCGTCGAGGTCGTCGGTGAGCACGAGACGTCGGTTGGCGAAGCTGCCGGCGTTGTTGACGAGGAGCGTGACGTCGGCGCACTGGGCGGCGGCGGCGGCAGCCACCTGGGCAGGGTCGGTGATGTCGAGCTGCACGCGCTCGGCGCCGGGCGGGGCAGCCTCGTCGGGGTTGCGCACACCGGCGTACACCTTGGCCGCACCCCGGGCGAGCAGCTCCTCGACGAACGCCTGGCCGACGCCCCGGTTGGCGCCGGTCACGAGAGCGACGCAGCCTCGTACGCGACTGGTGGCGGGTGCGTCGTCGCTCATCGGCCGCACAGTACATCCGGTGGCGCGATTTGACGATGGGTGCTATCACGATATATCGTGATAGCACTATGACAGCTCGACCCATTGCAGGGGAGCCGGGTGACGCGATCGACGACACCGGCACCGACACGGGTGCCGGCACCGACATCGTCATCCGTACTCGCGGCCTGCGCAAGATGTATTCCGGTCCGCCCTCGTTCGGGCCGCCTGGTGCGCGTCCTGGCGGACCGCCCGCTGCAGGCGCGCCGGCCGGAGCGCCGCGCGGCGCAGCCGTCGAGTCGCTCGATCTCGACGTGCACCGCGGCGAGATCTTCGGGCTGCTCGGTCCCAACGGTGCCGGCAAGAGCACCACCATCGGCATGCTCACCACCCGCGTCATCCCGTCGTCGGGATCGGCCACGGTGGCCGGCGTCGACGTCGTCGCCCACCCGGCGAAGGCCAAGCAGCGCATCGGGGTGGTCACCCAGACCAACACCCTCGATCGTTCGTTGTCGGTGTTCGAGAACCTCCAGTTCCACGGCCGCTACTTCGGCATGCCCGCGAAGCAGGCCTCGATCGAGGCCGACCGCCTGCTCGAGGTGTTCCGCCTCACCGAGAAGCGCGATGCGGCGGTGCCCACGCTGTCGGGCGGTCTCGCCCAGCGGCTGATGGTGGCCCGCTCGATCATGCACCGGCCGTCGGTGCTGTTCCTCGACGAGCCGACTGCCGGGCTCGACCCGCAGACGCGGCTGAGCCTGTGGGAGATCGTCGGCGACCTGAACCGCGATGGTCAGACCGTGCTGCTCACCACGCACTACATGGAGGAGGCCGACGAGCTGTGCAGCCGCGTGGCCATCATGGACCACGGCCGCATCCTGGCGCTCGACACCCCCGCCGGCCTGAAGCGGTCGGTCGACGCCGACACCGTCGTGACGGTGAGTGCCGTGGGCGATCCGCAGCACCTGGCCGACGCCCTGCGCGGCGCCGAGGGAGTGGTGAAGGCTGCTGTCGACGCACGCGGCACCGTGCAGGCGCACGTACGCGGCGGACGCGGCATCGTGCCGCGGCTCATGGCCGCGGCCACCGATGCGGGTCTCGACGTCACCGACGTCGCCGTCGCCGAGCCGTCGCTCGAAACCGTCTTCATCCAGCTCACCGGGAAGGACCTTCGCGACTGATGAGCGCCACCACCGCACCACCCACCACCCACGACTCCACCGAGCACCCGCCGGCGAGTGCACGCGCCGCCTTCTCGGCGTTGCTGTTCCGCGATCTCACCGTGCTCCGCAAGGAGTTCGGGATGTTCCTCGCCCGCACCGTGATGCAGCCGATGCTGCTCATGTTCGTGTTCACCTACGTGTTCCCGAAGATCGGGCAGGGCGTCGGTGGAGCGAACGGTTCGTCCGCGTTCTCCACGCTCCTCGTCGGCGGCGTCATCGCGAGCACGATGATCTTCCAGGGCATCCAGGCCGTCGCACTGCCGCTGGTGCAGGACTTCGGCTACACCCGCGAGATCGAGGATCGTGTGCTCGCGCCCCTACCCGTCGGCGCCATCGCAGTCGAGAAGGTGGTGGCCGGCGCGGTGCAGGCACTGATCGCCGGCGCGCTGGTGTTCCCCATGGGTCTGTTCATCCCGGCGAACCGCATCCACCTGCACGTGAACTTCCTGCTGCTCATCCCGGTCATGCTCCTCGGTGCGTTCATGAGCGCATCGCTCGGTCTGTTCGTGGGCACCAAGGTGGAACCGCGCCAAGTGCCGTTGATCTTCGGCCTGCTCGTGCTGCCGATGACCTTCCTCGGCGCGGTGTACTACCCCTGGCAGTCGCTCAGCGAGCTGCGCTGGCTGCAGGTCGCCGTGCTCGTCAACCCGCTGGTCTATCTCAGCGAAGGCATGCGCGCCGCGCTGACCACACACGTGCCGCACATGGCCGTGTGGGTGGTGCTGCTGGTACTCGCCGGCTGCGGCGCCCTGCTGTTGCGTGTCGGCGTCAAGGGATTCCGCGGGCGCGTGCTGTCGTAGTCTGCGTACCGCGGCAACGTCGGAACGGGAGATCTTCATGCGTGTGTTCGTCACCGGTGCGACCGGCCACGTCGGAACGGCCGTCACCGCCGAGCTGCTCGCCGCAGGGCACGAGGTGGTCGGTCTCGCTCGTACCGATGCGTCGGCGGCCGCGCTCGCCGGTGCCGGCGCCGACGTGCATCGCGGCGCCCTCGACGACCTCGACAGCCTGCGCGCGGGGGCGGCGAGTGCCGACGGCGTCATCCACCTGGCGTACATGCACGACTTCTCCGACATGGCGGCTGCCTCGACCGCCGACCTGCGGGCCGTGGAGGCGATCGGCGCAACTCTGGCGGGGTCGGGCAAGCCCTTCGTCGTCACCTCGGGCACGCTGATGCTCGCCATCGGACGACTCGGGCTGCCGGCCGACCGCGTCGCCACCGAGGACGACGCGCCCGATCCGGCGTGGATCGCGGCTCCACGTGTCGCGTCGGAGATTGCCACCATCGCGCTGGCCGAGCGCGGAGTGCGATCTTCGATCGTCCGCTTGCCTCCCTCGGTGCACGGTCACGGCGACGTGCACGGTTTCGTGCGGCGTCTCATCGCCATCGCCCGCGAGACGAGTGTGTCGGCCTTCGTCGGCGACGGGGCCAACCGGTGGCCGGCCGTCGATCGGCTCGATGCGTCGAGGCTGTTCCGGTTGGCGGTGGAGGCCGCCCCCGCAGGCTCGCGGCTCCACGGCACCGCCGACGAAGGCGTGGCCTTCGCCGACATCGCCGGTGTCATCGGCCGCCAACTCGGAGTACCCGTCGTCGGCATCACGAGCGACGAGGCCGCCGACCACTTCGGCTTCCTCGGCGCACTTGCGTCGGCCGACAACCCGACGTCGAGTGCTCGCACGCAGCAGCTGCTGGGATGGCGACCGGCGCGGCCGGGGCTGCTGGCCGACCTCGAGCTCGGGCACTACTTCGCCGACTGACCGCTCGCCGGCGTTGTTGCGGTCAGCCCGCTCGGAGCCAGCGCAGCGTCTCGACATCGCCCTGGAGGGCCAGCCTGCGGCGCAGGACCGGGTTGTCGCTCGACTGACTGGCGTGGCAGGCGATGGCGCGGTGCTGCCGTTCGCGATCGACGTCGACGACGAAGTCGATCGCCGATGTGGGCCTGCCCACGAACGGGGCGTCGAACTCGTCGTGCAGCACGGAGGTCACCGAGTCGGCGAGCGCCCACGCGAGCACCGGGAGATCGCGACGCCGAGCGCTGGCCAGCGCGGCCGCGGTGGCTTGTTCGTGGTCGGCATGGCCGGTGATGCCGCCCTCGTCGAAGACGAGCAGGCAATCGACGGCGCCGGCGACGATCGACTCGTCGACCTCGTGGCTCAGATCGTCCAGCTGCGCCTGGGCGAGTTGGCCGTCGGAGTGGGAGAGCAGCCGCACCGACCGCACACCGAGCACCGCGCCGGCGGCCGCAAGTTCGGCGGCGCGCACCGCTGCCAGATCGCCGCCGGCAACGCCGAGCGTGGAGGCCTCACCGTGCGTGAAGCACAGCAGGCGGGTCTCGACACCGTCGGCCGCCAGCGCGGTCAGGACGGCACCGAGACCGAACGACTCATCGTCGGGGTGCGCACACACGGCGAGCACCGACCGGTACTCGAACACGGCCCCTCGCACGTCGCGCATCGCTGCTTCTCCTCTACTCTCATGACCTACGTAGTTGATGGCGCAGTCTCCCGACGCGCACGGCTGACGACTCAGCCTCGAGCAGCGGCACGGTCGAAGCGGTCGGCGTTCATCACCTTGTTCCAGGCGGCCACGAAGTCGGTGACGAACTTCTCCTGCCCGTCGTCGGACCCGTAGACCTCCACGATCGCCCGCAGCTGCGAGTTCGATCCGAAGACGAGATCGCAGCGGGTGGCGGTCCACCTGATGCCACCGTTCGCCCGGTCGCGACCCTCGAAGACGTCGGCGGACGCAGCGGTCGGCTGCCACTCGGTGCCGATGTCGAGCAGGTTGACGAAGAAGTCGTTGGTGAGCGTCTCGGGCCGGTTGGTGAGCACTCCGTGCGCGGAGCCGTCGGCGTTCGCGTTCAGAACGCGCATGCCGCCGACGAGCACGGTCATCTCCGGGGCACTGAGCCTGAGGAGCTGCGCACGGTCGATCATCAGTTCCTCGGCCGTCAGCACGTGGCCCTTGCCGAGGTGGTTGCGGAATGCGTCGGCGGTGGGCTCGAGGGGCGCGAACGAGTCGACGTCGGTCTGGTCCTGCGAGGCGTCGGTGCGCCCGGGGGTGAAGGGAACCGCCACGTCGTGGCCGGCCTTCTTGGCAGCGGCCTCCACAGCGGCGCAACCGCCGAGAACGATGACGTCGGCCATCGAGACCGGTGTGCCGGCGCTGTTGCAGTCGGCCTGCACGCCTTCCAGGGTGGCCAGCACCCGGCGCAGCTCGGCGGGGTTGTTGACCTCCCAGTCGTTCTGCGGAGCGAGACGGATGCGTGCGCCGTTGGCACCACCACGCTTGTCGCTGTTGCGGAACGTCGACGCCGATGCCCATGCCGTGCGCACGAGCTCGGCGATGGTGAGGCCCGACCCGAGCAGCTTCGACTTGAGAGCGGTGATGTCGTCGTCGCTGATCGGCGCATGCTGGGCGGCGGGCACCGGGTCTTGCCAGATGAGCTCCTCACTGGGCACCTCGGGACCGAGGTAGCGCTCAACGGGACCCATGTCGCGGTGGGTCAGCTTG
>PMCN01000147.1:7603-8305 GCA_003154135.1 Acidimicrobiaceae bacterium | reverse complement strand
CACCACGGCAGCGCCGGCCACCGGCAGCCAACGACGGCGACGAGGCCCGGCGGTGCGTGTGCCACCCGATACCGGCGCTGTGAAGCCCAGCCGGGTGAGGTCGAGCTCGACCAGCGACTCGAGCACCGTGAAGCCGGCTGCTGCGGGAACGTCGACCACGTTGGGTACTGCGTACGTGCGACACCCGGCGGCCACGGCGCTGCGCACACCCGTGGGTGAGTCCTCGATGGCCACGCAGTCCGCGGCGTGCACACCGAGCGCCGCCGCCGCGGCCAGGTAGGGCTCGGGATGGGGCTTNNTCGGCGAAGCGCCGCCAGCTCATCGTCACCAGTGCGCAGGGCACGCCGGCATCGTTCAGCTGCGCCAGCAGCTCGCGCGCGCCCGGCCGCCACGGCACCTTCCGACGCACGCGTGCGATCACGCCGTCGAGCAGGCGGTTGACGATGTCGTCGATGGGCAGGTCGACGCCGCCGCTGTCGCGCAGAACCGCTGCGGAGTCACGCAGGTCGAGCCCGACGATCGAGTGCGCCTTCGCATCGCTCCACTCGCCACCGAACTCGGCCGCCAGCTCGTACTCGGTGGCGATCCAGTACGGCTCGGTGTCGACGATGGTGCCGTCCATGTCCCACAGCACGGCAGCGGGCGCCACCGGGCGACGGGGACGCGAGTCGGCAGTCATGCAGTCGACGACCCTAGCGGGGT
>PMCN01000147.1:0-7592 GCA_003154135.1 Acidimicrobiaceae bacterium | reverse complement strand
GGCAGGCGGAACCCGCAGTCGACGAGGGCGCTGCACGCCACGGTGCGTCGCTCGCCGCTGAAGCGGTCCTCCAACTCGACCGAACCGGCGTGCGCGGCGCGCAGCAGGCTGCGCCGCTCGATGCGCACGCCCAGCTGGGCGAGCCGCACGTTGGCGGGCGCGAGGTCGCCGCTGCGCGACAGCTCGTTGCCGGCGATCTGGTCCTGGGTGATGAGGAACGCGCGATCGCCGATCAGCTCGGCGATGCGCACCGCGATGGGGCCGCCGATGGGGTCGAAGAGGGCGATCGGCCCGTCGGGCAGGGCGGCGCCACGGTGCACGTCGAGCGCGTCGAACAGCACCGCGTCGGCATCGACCGTGTAGGTGCGCACGCCCGGCTGCGAGCCGGTGCACTGCACCACCACCTCGTCGACGCGCGCGGCCGGGTCGTCGACACCCAACTGCACCAGCACGTCGGCGTCCTCGCATTCGCGGGCCAGCCAGTCGGCGAGCGGGGCCAGCTGAGGGAGGAGTGCGACGACGCCACCGAGGGAACCCTCCCGCTCGACGAGGCGCACCCGATGGCCGCGGAGCGCCGCCACGCGTGCCGTCTCCAACCCGGCCACACCGCCGCCCACGACGACGACGTCGCGAGGGCGCGGCGTGGCGGCGGTCCAGTTCGGGTCGTCGGTCTCGTGGCCGCTGCTGGGTTCGCCGATGCACGTGACCACCGGGTTGCGGCTGTCACGCACCTGGCACGTCTGGTTGCACAGGATGCATGGGCGGATGCGGTCGAGCTGCCGGGTGGCCAGCTTCTGCGTGAGATCGGGATCGGCGATCTGGCCGCGGGTGATCTCGGCCGCGTCGCAGTGGTGCTCGGTGATGGCCCACTCCGCAGTCGTCGCGTCGAGCGAGCCCTGCAGGAAGACCGGTGTGCCGGACATCGCGGCGCGCACGGCGCTGCACACCGACACGTTGTAGCCCGTCGGCTCGTGGTAGTCGGCGCGGGTCTTCTCCACGGAGAAGATCGAGCCGCGCACCACCACCACGTAGTCGATGCCTTCTGCGACCAGCGCAGTGGCGATGCCGGGCGCCATCTCCTGCGTGATGCCGGCCCACGGCGCGAGCTCGTCGCACGAGAGGCGCAGGCCCACCACCGCGTCGCCGGCGGCGGCGCGCACGGCCTGCACCACCCGACGGGCGAAGAGCAGCCGGTCGCCGCCCCATTCGTCGCCGCGATGGTTGGTGAGTCCGCTCAGGAACTGGCGCACCAGGCTGTGCTGGCCGGCGTTGATCTCGACACCGTCGCAGCCTGCCGTCACCGCGAGCGCGGCTGCCGCACCGAAGCCAGCGAAGACGGCCTCGATGTCGTCGGCCTCCATCCACTTCGGCACCTCACGCGAGTTCACCTCGGGCACCCGGCTCGGCGCCCACAGCTCGCGCTGGCTGTACGCACTGCTGCCCTGCCCACCGGCATGGTCGAGCGAGGCCACGACGAGCGCGCCGTGCGCGTGGCAGGCCTGGGCGATGGCACTCCATCCCTCGCCGCACCGCGACGCGAGCGGCGCGCGCTCGTAGGGCCAGTCGCTGTCGTGCACGCTGGCGCCCTCGGTGACCACGATGCCGCAGCCGCCCCGTGCGCGGCGTTCGTAGTAGGCGACATGTCGCGGCGAGAACTGCCGGAGATCGTCGCCGAGGTTGGTGACGTGCGGCCCGAACATCACCCGGTTGCGGGCGGTGACCGTGCCCAGCGCCAGGGGCTCGAGCAACCGCATGGTCAGCGGCGCACCAGTCGGAGCACGGGGATGGTGCGCGTGGTCTTCGCCTGGTAGTCGTCGAACTGGTGCATGAGAGCCGCCTGAGCGGCGAAGAGGCGATCGCGCTCGGCGCCGCTGGTCTCCACCACGTCGGCCTCGAACGACTCGGTGCCGCGCTCGACCGTGACCACCGGGTTGGCGATCATGTTGTGGTACCAGGCGGGGTGCGTGGGCGCACCGCCCATCGACGCGATGATGATCACGTCGTCGCCGTCGCTGGTGCACACGAGCGGGGTGGTGCGTCGTTGCCCGGTCTTCGCGCCGGTGTGGGTGATGAGCACCATCGGCGCGCCGGCGAAGGGGCCACCCACGACACCGCCGTTGGCGCGGAACTCGGCCACGACGTTGTTGTTGAAGTCGTTGAACTCACTCATGCGTCCGACGCTACTCGCCGGTCACTCCGGGCGGGAGGTCGACAGCTCGGTGCCGCTGAGCAGTCGTTTGATGTTGTCGGCATGGCGCAGCAGGAGCAAGGCGTTGATGGCGATCATCGTGACGATCTCCCACGTGGGCACACCTTTCACCACGGCGAGCACCGGCAGACCGACGATGAGCACGATGGAGGCCACCGACGCCTTGTGACTGATCTTCAGCACCGCCAGCCAGACGATGCTGAGCCCGGCGGAGACCAGTGGCTGCAGCACGAACATCGCGCCCGCCATGGTGGCGACGCCCTTGCCACCCTTGAAGCGCCGAGTGGCGGGGAACATGTGACCCAGCACCGACGCGGCAACCATCGCATAGGCGAGCCCGCGGTTGTGCACCAGGTGCGCGCCCACGGCTGCCGGGATGATGCCCTTCAGCGCGTCGAGTGCGAACACGGCGATGCCCCACGCGCGGCCCAGCGTGCGCGACACGTTGCTGGCGCCGGGGTTGCCGGAGCCGACCTTGGTGATGTCGACGCCCTTGCTGCGCGCCACCATCACGGCGCTGGGGAAGGTGCCCAGGAAGTACGCCGGTACCACCAGCAACCACATCACGGCTGTACGCTACGTGAGAACGGGCCTACGGACGGGCTTGGTGTGGTCGGCGGCCGGTCGTGGCTTGAGCACCACCGGCACGGCGGCCAGCTCGGCCAGTGCCACCTCGCCGTCGCCGCCCACGCACTCGGGGTCGGGGCCGTCGAGCGGGAGGCCGGTGAAGAACTTGGCGGCCATGCAACCGCCCTGGCACGAGTCGTAGCTGCCGCAGCTCACGCACGCGCCTGCCGACTGTGGCTCGCGCAACGAGGTGAACAGCTCGCTGTGCTTCCACACCTGGCCGAAGCCGCCGGGATCGCGCACGTTGCCCGCGAGGAACTCGTCGTGGATGACGAAGGGGCACGCGTACACGTCGCCGACGGGGTCGATGAGGCACACCACGCGGCCGGCGCCGCACATGTTGAGCCCCGGCAGCGGGTCGCCCAGCGCGTTGAGGTGGAAGAACGAGTCGCCGGTGAGCACGTTCTCGCCGTTGGCCATGAGCCACTGGTAGATCTCGCGCTGCTGCGCGTTGGTGGGGTGCAGGTGGTCCCAGCTGTCTACACCGCGGCCGCTCGGGCGCAGACGAGTGACGCGCAGCTGCGCGCCGTACGAGTCGGCGAGCGACTTGAACGCATCGAGCTGCGGCACGTTCTGGCGGGTGACGACGACGCTGATCTTGAACGGGCCGAAGTTGGCGGCGGCGAGGTTGTCCATCGCCCGGCGGGCCATGTCGTAGCTGCCCGCACCGCGCACGGCGTCGTTGGTGGCGGCGTCGACGCCGTCGAGGCTGATCTGGATGTCGAGGTAGTCCATCGCCGCGAGTCGGCGGGCCTTCTCGTCGTCGATGAACGCGCCATTGGTGGAGAACTTCACGCCGATGCCGTTGTCCACCGAATACTCGACGAGCTCGAAGAAGTCGCGGCGCACCATCGGNNAGGTTGCACGCGTAGGTGAGCTCCCACGTGAGGCAGATGGGAGCGTCGAGCCCGGTCTTCAGCTGTGCGACGAGTGACTCAACGCCCACGGACCACCCCCGACTGCTGCAGCGACGCGAACGCGGTTGCGAACGACGGCCACCGGCGGGGCTCGATGTGGCAGGCCTCCAGCGTGGCCGCGAGCGTGGCGTGGTCGCCGAGGCTGCGCGCCACGGCCACCATGTCGGGGTGCTTCAGGAAGACGAGGCGGCGGTTGCCGTAGTGGTACGCCAGTGCACCGAACGGCTCGGGGCGCAGTGCCACCTGCGGGTGCAGCTCCAGTGAGCGGCCCAGCACTTCGTCGAGCAGGTCAGTAGACACCGCACATGCCGTCGATGGAGATCTCCTCCACCAGCAGCTCTTCCTCGACCCTGACGCCGGCTGCCGTGTCGTGTGCCGTGTCGTGTGCCGTGTCGTGTGTCGTGTTCGGGTTCTGGGCGTCGTGCTCCATGGCGCGAGCGTAACGCGGGTGGCGTGTCCTCACGCCGTCGAACCTCCGGGTCGGAGCCACGAGTCGGGCAGGCGGCCGATCAGCACGGGCAGGCCCAGCACGGCGATGGTCCAAGCCACCCACATCGAATGGAACGGCCAGCCCTGCGGCCAGTGCGGCACCGGGTTGTCGCGGTGCCGCGCGGCCGCGTAGGCGAACCATCCGTACCAGTTGAACACGGCCGCGACGAGCACCACGCAGGCGTACCAGCGCATCCAGAAGAACAGCGTGGTCGCGGTGGTGGCGGCCGCCGCGGCGGGCACCACCCACACTCGGCTGACGTGCACCAGCGGCACGTCGCCCACCACCCACGACATGTGGGTCACCAGTGCCAGCCCGGCACCCACGCCGGCCACCGCCAGCACGTACGGCGGCAGCACCCTCGTGGGCGTGCGCACCGGGGCGAACATGCGCTCCACCAGCCACGCGGTTGCGGCCGCAGCGGCGGTGCCGACACCCCACACGAGCCAACGCTCGATGCCGGTGCCTCCGCGCGTGGCCGCCAGCACGCACAGCGTCCAGGCCAGCGCGGCGGTGGCCCAGCGACCGGCGAGCACGAGGCCGGCGACGGCGAGCAGCACGGGCCGCAGCACCACCGTTGCCACTCTCGCCGGGCGCGGCTCGTCGTACGCGAGCACTCGTGTGGCCGTGATGGTGCCGCGCACGGCCGTGCTGGTGAGCGGCCGCCCACCGAGCAACGAGGCGAGGCGACGATCGTGGGTGCGCCATGCCTCGAACGCGGTGTCGCTGCCGTTGGTGAACTCGGTCACGAGCTGCGCCTGACGTGTGGCGACGAGCCAGTCGCGCACTGCCCCGTCACCCGTTGCGACGACATCGGCGGGCACCATGCCACTGCTCGCGAGCGTGGCCATCGCGGTGTCGTCGAGCACTGCATCGATGAGGCCGGGCACGCTGTCGAGACGACCCCACCGCAGGTCGTTCTCGCGCCAGTCTCGGTCGAAGAACGCACCGAGGTGATGCAACTGCTTGCCCGCGATGCGGTCGCCGTACCGGTCCGTTGCCGTGGCCACGTCGGGGACCATGAACCGCACCGACGCGGGTGTGGTGACGTTGCCCGCGATGCGCACGAAGTCGATGTGCTGGTCGCTCGCCACCGGCTCAGCAGCCAGTGGCAGCAGCGCGTCGGCCAGCAACGACACACGCGTGCCGCGGTCGCCGACTGCCAGCCAGCGCAGTGTCGCGCACCCCAGGCCACCGCCTGCCGGTGGTTCGAGCGTCGCGACCGCGGCGTCGAGCATGCGCGCCATCTCGTCGACGAGCGGCACACCACCGACGGTCGACGGCGGCAGCTCCCAGTTGGCGAGGCCCCGCCACACCGGCGCGCTCAGCCCGGGGGGCACACGGAGGTCGCTGAGCAGCTGGGCCGACAGCTGCAGACGCGCCACCGGTGAGGCCGGCGCCGTGGCCGAGGGCAACAGCATGTTGCCCAGCTGGTGGCTGGTGACCAGCTGGCAGAGCAGCTCCAGGTGGTTGAGCCGAGCGAGCGTCGCGCGCACGTCGAGCGTGGCCACCTCGTCCTGCGCCATGCGCAGCACTCGCTGCAGGGCAGCGACGCGCTGGTGCACCCGCGCGGCGCGGAGCACGTCGCGATCGGCCGCGACTGCGGCGCCCAGTTCGGCAGCGAGCTCGTCCTTGGCGACGTCGGCCGGAGCGTCGATCAGCGGCGCCACGCGAGGCACGGCCGGCGCATGCCAGTGCAGCTCGGCCGCCGGGTCGACTGCTGCCCGCAGGAGCAGCGCGGCGACGATGCCCGACGCGAGCTCGGCGGGGGCGTCGGAGGTGCCGTCACCGGCGAGGAGCTGCTCGAGCAGCACCGTCGCTTCGTCGTTGCGCCGTGCGACCGCGTCGTTGTGCGCGCGCAGCAGCTCGATGTCGTCGCGGATGGTCTCCGCGCGCTTGCCGAAGAACGATTGCACCACGCCCAGGGCGTTGCGCGGGTCGGGCTGTGCGGCGCCCTCGCCGCCGGGATCGGGGTGCAGGTAGAGCAGCACGCGTCGCACGTGACCGGTGGCCGGGCTCTGGTAGATGGCCCGGATCGCCCGCGCGACCGGCACGTTGTCGATGACGCCCCCGTCCATGATCTGCACCTCGGGACGGTCGGGCCTCAGCGCGCCGACGAGGCGGCTGCCGAAGCTGCTCCCGAACGAGACCGGTTCGAACAACCCCGGCAGGCTGGAGGTCGCCCGGCCGATCAGCGCCAGCGCCTCCAAGTTGTCGAGCACGGCCGGATCGTCGACGTCGAATCCGTCGAGCCCCAGTGACGCCGGGCCGCGCTTGGCGACGTGGAAGTACGCATCGCTGCGGGAGTCGCGGATCGGGTCGCCCGGCACGTCGCGGAACGCCACTCGGTTGGCGCGCACCATCGTCGCGCTGGCGAACACCGCGAGGTCGTGGTCGGGCGGTGGCTCGGTGGCCGCCAGCTGTGCCGTCTCCAGCGCCCGGTGCAGCGACTCGAGGAAGTACCAACCCTTGAACACGGCGCGTTCGTCGCGTGCCAAGGCCTCGCTCGGCGCCTTTACCAGCTTGTCGATGTCGCCGTCATCGAGCCACAGCGGGAAGAACTCCCTGAACGGCCTGTTGGCACGGATGGCCTGCGCCATCATCACGGCGTTGAGCCCGCCGGCGCTCGCTCCGGCCATCACGTCGAGCTGCGCGGTGGGGAGGTAGCCGGCGGCCGTCAACAGCTCACCCCAGAACCCGACGCCGCGACGCAGTTCGTCCACCTCGGCGCAGCTGCCGCCGATCCACACCGCGAGGCTCACGCCGCCGTTCATCGACAGGGCGAGGCGCAGCTCACGGAGCGGGGTCTGGGGATCGTCCATCGTGTGATTGTGGTCCCGTTCGGTGGCCTGTCAACCGGCGCTAGCGTGGCTGTCCCCATGAGCGCCCAACCCACTGGCACCGAGCCGGGCGACCTGTTCCCCGAGCTCTCCCGCGAACGCGACCACCTCGCGTTCGCGCGGGCATCGCGCGACCACATGATCGACCGCTTCAGCCGGCTCGACCCCGACGCGTCGGCCGACGAGATCACCAAGGAGTACATCGAGGTCACCGTCGCCGAGGCGCTCGACGACCTGCGCACGCCCGGCGCCGGCGACTTCTTCGGCCGCATCACCGAGGCCGCTGCAGTGGCTGGTCCCCTCGGGTCGAAGGGCGATCGGTGGTACATCGGGCGCCGCCACATCGAGGACGAGCACCACGACCCGGTGGTGGTCGACTGGCGCGCACCGATCGCCGCGCCGTTCTACCGGGCCACCCACGCCGACCCCTTCGGGCTCGCGCACCGTCGCCGCTTCACGATGGTCGACGGCGAGCTCAGCGCCTACCTCGACGAGCAGCTCGACGACCC
>PMCN01000292.1 GCA_003154135.1 Acidimicrobiaceae bacterium | reverse complement strand
TACCACAACATCGTGAAGGCCGTGCAAGCGGCTGCGGCAGAGATGCAGGAGGCCGGCAAATGACCGACACCGTCGACACCGCTGCCGCCGCCAAGCAGGTCGGTCAGCCGATCCGTCGCAAGGAGGACGCGCGGCTGGTCACGGGCGAGACGAACTGGACCGACAACATCGTCCTGCCGGGCATGCTGCACTTCGCCCTCCTCCGCAGCCCGATGGCCCACGCGACCGTCGACAGCATCGACGTATCGAGGGCGCTCACGATGCCAGGGGTCGTTGCCGCGTACACCGGTGCCGACTTCGAGGGCATCGGCATCCCCTGCGTGTGGCCGGTGACGCCCGACATGGTGGCGCCGACGCACCCGGCCGTCTGCGCGGAAGAGGTGCGGTACGCCGGCGACGTGGTTGCAGTCGTCGTCGCCGACAGCCGGTACCGCGCGGCCGACGCGCTGGAGGCGATCGACGTCGAGTACTCGCCGTTGCCGGCGGTCGTCGACATGGAGGCGGCGCTAGCCGAGGGGTCGCCCCTCGTCCACTCCGACAAGGGCACGAACAAGTGCTACTACTGGGAATTCACTGGCGGTGAGTACGCCGCGTCGAAGGCCAAGGCGGAGGCCGACCCGAACGGCATCATCTTCAAGCGCCGCTACATCCAGCAGCGGCTTATCCCGGTGGCGATGGAACCCCGGGCCGTGGTCTGCGCACCCATGGCGGCGACCGGCGAGATCACGTTGTGGTCGGCCACGCAGGTCCCGCACATCGTCCGGCTGCTGCTCGCGCTGACCACCGGGATCCCCGAGCACAAGATCCGGGTGATTGCCCCGGACGTCGGCGGCGGTTTCGGCTCCAAGCTCGACTACTACCGCGAGGAGGCCATCGCTGCGGTGATCGCGGGCAAGCTCGGCCGCCCGGTCAAGTGGACCGAGTCGCGCAGCGAGGGTTTCCAGGCCACGATCCACGGCCGCGACCAGATCCAGGACGTCGAGATCGCGGCCACCCGCGACGGCCACCTGCTCGGCCTCAAGGTCGACCTGCTTGCCGACATGGGTGCGTACCTGCAGATCATCACGCCTGGCATCCCGTTGCTGGGCGCCTTCATGTACAACTCGATCTACAAGTTCGAGTCGCTGCACTTCGGCTGCACCGGCGTCTTCACCACGAAGACCCCGACCGACGCGTACCGCGGTGCCGGCCGGCCCGAGGCCACGTTCGCGATCGAGCGGATCATGGACGACCTGGCCAGCGAGCTAGGCCTTGACCCCCTGGTGCTCCGGGAGCAGAACTGGATCAAGCACGAGGAGTTCCCGTTCACCACGATCGCGGGCCTCGAGTACGACAGCGGCAACTACGAGGCGGCGACAGCCCGGGCGACCGAGCTGTTCGACTATGCCGGGCTCCGCGCCGAGCAGGCCTCGCGGCGCGCGTCGGGCGACCCCGTCCAGCTCGGCATCGGAGTCTCGACGTTCACCGAGATGTGCGGGCTCGCCCCGTCGCGCATCCTGTCGGCGCTCAACTACGTCGCCGGGGGGTGGGAGACGGCGTCCGTCCGGGTGCTTCCGACCGGCAAGGTCGAGGTCGTGACCGGCACCTCGCCGCACGGCCAGGGCCACGTCACCGCCTGGAGCCAGATCGCAGCGGACGCCCTCGGTGTCCCGTTCGAGGACATCGAGGTGATCCACGGCGACACCAGGATGGCGCCGCACGGAATGGACACGTACGGCTCGCGCTCGCTCGTCGTCGGTGGCATCGCGGTGCTGCATGCGGCAGAGCGGGTGGTCGAGAAGGCTCGGCTGATCGCCGCCCACCAGCTCGAGTGCGATCCCGGCGACGTCGAGTTCGCGAACGGCGTCTTTTCGGTACGGGGAACGCCCGGCACCGAGAAGCCGATCCAGGCCGTTGCGTTCGAGGCGTTCAGCGCACACAACCTGCCGGACGGCGTCGAACCGACGCTGGCGGCCGACTCGACGCTCGACCCGAACCAGTTCTCGTACCCGCACGGCACGCACCTCGCCGCCGTCGAGGTCGACACCGAGACCGGTGCCGTCAAGCTGCGCCACTACGTGGCCGTCGATGACATCGGCAACGTCGTAAACCCGATGATCGTCGAGGGCCAGGTGCACGGCGGACTCGCCCAAGGCATCGCTCAGGCGCTCTTCGAGGAGGCCGTCTACGACGTCGACGGCAACCTCGTCACGGGCACCCTGGTCGACTACCTCGTGCCGTCGGCTGCCGACCTGCCCTCCTTCACGACCGACCGCACGACGACACCAGCCACGACGAACGAGCTGGGCGTGAAGGGGGTCGGCGAGGCGGGTGCGATCGCGTCCACCCCGGCGGTGGTCAACGCAGTCGTCGACGCGCTCCGGCCGATGGGCGTGGACAACGTCCGGATGCCTTGCTCCCCGCAAACGGTGTGGCGAGCGATCCAGGCGGCCACCACCGGTTCCAGCAGCGAAGGAGGAGCGGCGTGATCCCCGCGAGCTTTGACTACGTCCGGGCCGGGTCGGTCGCCGAGGTCCTCACGGCCTTGGCCGGCGGTGACGAGGACGCCAAGATCCTCGGCGGCGGGCAGTCGTTCCTGCCGNNTGCTCCGGCTGCGCATGGCATACCCGTCGCTGGTGGTCGACGTGAGCAAGGTCGACGAGATGCGGGGGATCCGCGACGACGGGGACGCCCTCGTCATCGGAGCGGCCACGACGCACCACGACGTTCAGCACAGTGCGCTCGTTCGTGAGCATGCCGGGCTGCTGGCTGAGGCCACGAGCACGGTGGCCGACCCGGCGGTCCGGCACCGTGGCACCTTCGGCGGTGCCCTCGCGCACGCCGATCCGGCTGGCGATCTGCTCGCGGTTGCCCTCGCCTACGGGTGCGACTTCGTAGTGGCCGGTCCCGGGGGTCGTCGCACGGTGGCCGGTGCCGACTTCTTCCAGGACTACCTGCAGACCGCCGTCGGGCCCGACGAGGTGCTCGTCGAGGTTCGCATCCCCAAGCTGGGTGCAGGCTGGGGGCACAGCTACGTGAAGTTCAACCGCACTGCCCAGTCGTGGGCCATCGTCGGCGTTGCGGCCCTCGTCAAGCGATCGAACGGCACCATCAGCGAAGCGAGGGTGGGGCTCACGAATATGGGGGCAACGCCCGTGCGGGCCTCAGCCACCGAGGCTGCGCTGGCTGGGGCTGACGCGTCGGCCGGGGCCGTTGCGGCGGCCGCCGCGCACGCCGGCGAGGGCACCACCCCCACGTCGGACCTCAGCGCGGCAGCCGACTACCGGCTGCACCTGGCCACCGTCCTGACCAGGCGCGCAGTGTTGACGGCGGCGGGGCTCTAGATGCTGTTGGAGCACGAGTTCACGGTGCCGGTCTCACGGGACCACGCGTGGGACGTGCTGATGGATGTCGAGCGGATCGCGCCCTGCATGCCGGGCGCGACCTTCGACGGATTCGAGGGCGACCACTTCCTCGGCCGGGTCAAGGTCAAGCTCGGACCCATCACCATCACGTACGCAGGCAAGGCCCGGTTCGTCGAGCAGGACAAGGCGGCCGGCCGGGCGGTGATCGACGCCACCGGCAAGGAGTCGCGAGGCACGGGGACGGCACATGCTGTCGTCACCACGGTGTTGCACGACCGCGGCGACTCGACCTTGGTCGAGGTGATCACCGAGCTCGACATCACCGGCAAGCCGGCCCAGTTCGGCCGAGGCGTGATGGTCGACGTCGGGGCGAAGATCATCGGTCAGTTCGCCGACTGCCTGGCGTCGCAGCTGTCAGCGCCNNGTGGTCCCCCCTCCGCGGCCCACGGCGGACGCCATCGACCTGTTCGACACGGCGGGGGCGCCCGTGCTGAAGCGGCTGCTACCGGTGGTTGGGGGAGTGCTCGGGCTCTGGGTGATGTGGCGGATCCTGCGGCGCCTGCTCCGCTAGTGCGCCCCGGCTACGGGTTGGCTGGGACGATCACGACGGCGGTGCCGTACGCGACGACCTCCTGGTAACCGTTGCCGACCTCGTTCGAGTCGAAGCGCATCGCCAGCACAGCGTTGGCGCCGCGGGCCTGGGCTCCCTCGACCAACCGGGCCAACGCTTGGTCGCGGCTCTCCTGCAGCTGCTGGGTGAGGCCGCGCAGCTCGCCGCCGACCATCGACTTGAAGCTGGCCCCGATCTGCGCGCCGACGTTGCGGGAGCGAACGGTCAGCCCGGTCACCTCCCCGAGGACCCGCTCGACCCGCCAGCCGGGCACGTCGTTCATCGTCGAGATGAGCAGATTCACGTGGCTGCCTCTACGCCGAGCTCAGCCGGCGCTGACGGTCAGGACACCGAGGTAGTACGTCTCGTTGCTGCTGTGGGCCGTCACGACCGGCAGCCCGGTCGAGGGGAAGACCACGTGGTAGGTGCCGACGGTCGTCCCGAAAGTGAGCTGCGGACCGATCGCGCCAGCGGCTGAGGAGTCCGCGACGTTGTTCGGATCCTGAGCGCCCCCGTCGGGAGTCAACGACGTTCCGTTGAGATCCATCGAGTCGCCCACGAGGTCGGCGTCGCTCTCCCAGAGCACGGCCCCGAGGGTCGTCGCCGCGCCGGGGACCCCGGCGATCGTGGTGACCTGCAGGTGGCCTGGCTGCACGCTCGTCAGGCCGTCGAAGACGGTGACGGTGGCGTCGGGGTGGGCCGGGTCGTCGAAGACGACAACCATCGCCCAGCCTGCGTACCGGTTCCCGCCGAGCGTCGCGGTCGGGTCAGCGGCCCACCACACTCCGCCGCCGGCGCCCCGGACCTGGGCGGTCACATCGGCGAACGCCTGGTAGACCTTCGGGTTGGCCTTCATGTCGACGAGGTGGGCGGCGGTCACCGGGGTGTACGAGGCAGCACCGGGTCCGCGAAGCTTCACGACCGACGGGTCGGTCGTGCCGTCCCAGCTACCGGACCAGTAGAGCCCGGCCCAGCGAACCGTCGCACCCTCCGGAACGGTCAGATTGACCGCGGACGACGAGACCGTCGTGGGATCGGCGTCAGCGTCGTACCAGGTCATGTTCCAGTCGTTGTTGTCGAGCTTGGTGCCGATCCGCTTCTGCGCGTCGGCGCAGCCCTTGAGCACGACCGGGCAGGTCATCAGCGTGTTGCCGACCTGGGTCATCGACAGGCTGCCCTGGCCAGCGAAGCGGGCCGAAAGGCCGTCTCGCTGCACGCCCCGCTCGCCGTGCAGGGTGATCGGGGCGAGTCCGTCGGCGGACACTGTGACCGAGACCGGAGTGTTGCCCTGGGAGTGGTCAGCGGCCGCGACCTGCAGGTAGACCGTGGTCTGCTCTCCGGGCGCGAGGCCGGCGTGCGCGCAGGTGGCCCCGCCGTCGGCTGCCGCGCACGCCCAGCTGCTCAGGGGTGCCCCGGCCGCGTAGAGCCTGGGGTGCAGCGCTTTCAGGCCATCCGGCAGGCCGACCGCGGCCCCCTGCACATTCAAGAAGCTGACGCCCTTGGGCAGTGCCACAGTGGCGGACAGCGGTCCCGAGGTGGTGGTGCCGGTGTTGGTCACGCTGAACCCGACGAGTCCGTTGCGCCCCTGGATCAGGTCGCCGAGCCGTGCCATCGAGCCGGAGAGCACCACGGTGCCGGACTCCGTCGGCGATGGAGACGGTGACGGCGAGCCGGTGTCGGTGGGGCTCGGCGACGGTGACGGCGAGCCGGTGTCGGTGGGGCTCGGCGACGGGGTGTCGGTCGGGCTCGGGGTGT
>PMCN01000101.1 GCA_003154135.1 Acidimicrobiaceae bacterium | reverse complement strand
GTCGCCGAGCCACTCGTGGAAGTGGATCTCGCCCTGCGTGGTGGGGGCGGTGAAGTCGGGTGCGATGTCGCCGAGGCGGACAGCCATGGTGATCTCCTTCGATCGGCAGTGCTGGTGGTGTGCGGTGCAACTGTAGCGAATACCCGACTATTCCGGTCGGGCTTGACAGGTGACCAAATGGTCACATATGATGCGGCCGTGGATGCAGTCTTCAAGGCACTCGCCGACCCCACCCGTCGGGCGTTGCTCGACGCGCTCGTCGAGCGCGACGGTCAGTCGGTGCAGGCGTTGTGCGATCGCTTCCCGGACATGACCCGATTCG
This sequence comes from Acidimicrobiaceae bacterium, assembly GCA_003154135.1. Classification (GTDB taxonomy): domain Bacteria; phylum Actinomycetota; class Acidimicrobiia; order Acidimicrobiales; family Ilumatobacteraceae; genus UBA668. The sequence goes on along the minus strand of PMCN01000101.1, from coordinate 5,394 downwards.
GCGTGATGAAGCACCTCGCCGTCCTCGAGGCGGCCGGCCTCGTCACCACTCGTCGCGAGGGGCGCGCGAAGTTGCACCACCTCAACCCGGTGCCCATCCAGCAGGTGGCCGACCGCTGGATCGCCAAGTACGCGCAGCCCTTCACACGCGCACTCGTCGATCTGCAGACACAGCTCGAACACGACCCGCCCGAACACGACACAGCCTGAACAAAGGACCCACCATGGCCGTCACCCGTCACCAGTACCGCATCTTCATCAAGGCCCCCATCGAGCATGTGTGGAACGCGCTCATCGACCCGGCGTTCACGCGCCGCTACTTCCACGGCACGTCGTTCACCTCACCGCCCGTGCAGGGCAGGCCGTACTCCACCACCCTGGCCAACGGCGCGCCGGCGGTCGACGGCACGATCGAGGTGTGCGAGCCACCCTTCCGGCTGGTGCAGACCTGGCACGTGCTGTACGACGCGGCGATGGAGCAGGAGCCCGCGTCGCGTGTGGAGTGGACGCTGGTGCCCGCCGGCCCGGTGCTCACCCGCGTCGACGTGGTGCACGGCGATCTCGCGCTCAGCCCGCTCACGTGGGCGCACGTGAAGGACGGCTGGGTGTGGATCCTCGACGGCTTGAAGACCTTGCTGGAGACCGGTGAGGAGCTGCCTGCCCCCACCGGCGACGACGACGGGGTGATCGACGATGCGGCCGGCGAGTGGCACCGTGCGCAGGGCATCGAATGCAACAACTCCATCTGGGAGCTGGTGGGCGCCGACGCCTCACCCGCGCGCGACGAGGAGCTGCTGCGCCGGGCCTACGCGTCGCTCTACCACTGGCAGCGCGCGGCGCGACGGCAGCCGGTCAACGAGGCGCGCGGCCTCTACATGCTGGCCAAGGTGCTGTTGCTCGGAGGGCAGCCCGAGCGGGCGCTCCACTACGCCGAGCAGTGCCTGCAGCAGACCACGGCGCTCGGCCTCGTCGACTTCGACCTGGCCTATGCGCACGAGATGCACGCTCGCGCACTGAAGGCGAACGGTCGCGACGCCGAGGCGGCCGTCGAGTGGGCCACGGCGAAGGCCGTGCCGATCGCCGGCGCAGAAGACCTCGCCATCGTCGAGGCCGACATGGCCGTAGGCCCCTGACGCTCGTCGCTTCAGGCGCACCTTCAGCGCGAAGTTTCCCACAGGTGCTGCCCTTGCACCTTGCCAGCTGCTGTGATGGGGGCATGAGCATTCCTGTCACTCTCGCCGACCTGCCCGATGCGCTCGGCGGCTTCCCGTGGGGCTACCTCGTCACCGTGAGCGACGACCTGCGCGCGCACTCGCTGGCGGTGCCCACCGACTGGCGCGCCGGCGCGTTGCACATGCAGGCGGGGCGGGGCACCCGCGCCAACGCCACGGTTCGTCCGCAGGTGACGTTGGTGTTCCCCTCACCCGAGCCCGGTGCGTTCAGTCTCATCGTCGACGGCACCGCCACCGTGCACGACGACGGCGTCACCGTCTCGCCCTCGTCGGCCGTGCTGCACCGCCCGGCCATCCCCATCGACGGCGGTTGATCAGCGGCCTGTGTCGCGGAGGTCGAGGCCGAAGGCCCGCTGGAAGCCGTCGTAGTAGGCCTCGTCGCCGGCTTCGTCGAGCGGCTGGTCGCCCAGCGCGACCCAGGCTTCGTCGGTCATCGCCGCGCGTCCGTCGATGAGCTCGCTGGCACCCCAGCTCACCGCGTAGCGGAGCCTGGGCTGGTCGGTGGTGACCGCGTGGTGCACCACCTTGCCCACCTCGAACGGGTCGGTGGCGTGGGCGAGGCCCGCCGCGTACATCTGGAACATGCGGCGATAGGCGGCGTCGTACGCGCCGGTCTGGTTGGGCATGTCGAGGTTCTTGGCGAAGATGGCGCTCTTCGTGACGCCCGGCTCGACGATGGCCACGCGGATGCCGAAGGGAGCGACCTCCTGCGCCAGTTCCTCGCTGAACCCTTCGAGCGCCCACTTCGAGCTGACGTACGGGCTCTGTGCGAGCGCGGCGATGCGGCCGACGACCGAGGTGACGTTGACGATGGCCCCGCGGCGGCGGGTGCGCATGCCCGGCAGCACCTGTTGCAGGCAGCGCACCGCGCCGCAGAGGTTGACGTTCATCACGTCGAGGTGCACCTGCGCCGGGCACTCCTCGGCCACGGCGTTGCCGCCGATGCCCGCGTTGTTCACCAGTACGTCGACCACGCCCTTGGTGGCGGCGAGGATGCGGGCGAAGCCGTCGCGCACCGAATCGTCGGAGGCGACGTCGAGCTCGACCAGGTGCACCTCCACCCCGGCGTCGGCGGCCATGGCGTTGAGCTTGGTGGCCTTGTCGAGGCTGCGGACGGTGCCGTACACCTCGTGGCCCTGGGCGGCCAGGTGGATGGCGGTTGCACGGCCGATGCCGCTGTTGGCACCGGTGACGACGGAGATGGTGGGCATGGCCGCCGATCGTAGGCGGGCTGCGGGCCCCGCGGGTGAGCGACGACCTCACGCCGCGGGGTGGAACTCGTCGAACCACACCGGGTCGGGATCGCATCCGATGGCCAGGCTGCGCACGGAGTCGCCGTCGGTGCGCAGCACGTCGAGCAGGAGCAGCCCTTGCAGCATGTGGATCGCGCGCAGCGAGTCGTAGCCGCGTCGGTCGTCGTCGGTGGGCGCGCCGGGCGCCAGGCCGAACGGGTCGATGAGGATGTCGATGGTCTGGCAGAACGGCACCTCCAGCCCCGGCCCCGTGAACATGCCGACGAGCAGGCCCAGTTCGCCGGGCGGGTCGAGCAGCATCGCCGTGACGTGGCGTTGCTCGTCGAGCAGCACCAGCACCTCGCGTTCGGCCGGCGTGTCGACGACGTCGATGGCCAGCATGGCGGCGTCGCCGAACTCGGCGATCACGATGGGGTGGTCGGGGTGTGGGTGGAAGATGTGCCACACCCGCTCCTGCGACTGCATGCGCAGCGACGACTGGCGGCCGCGGGGCAGCCGGAAACGAGACCTGAACGACGACATGGGTCCTCCCGAAGCGAGGGATCTGTGGTTCGGGGGAAGCCGTTGAAGGGGGAGAGCCGTTGAAGGGGGAGAGCCGGTGAAACGGAGAGTATCGGTCGGTCGGAGCAGTTCCGCCCGTCGGACTACGACAGGCGTGTGCGGTGCCAGCGTTCGGCCAGCCGGCTGCCGAGCACCAGCAGCGGCCAGCTGCCCACGATGAACGCGGCCGCGAGAACGTACGCCCACAACGCAGGCCGCGGGAGCTCGAACCACCCCTGGGTCGACGGGAAGACGAATGCCAGACCGAAGAGCGACGACATCACCACGATGAGGATGAGCCGCCAGCGGTTCATCGGTTGGGCCACCCGGTAGAGGTTCATCAGCGCGACGGCGCCGGCGACGAGGACGGCGACGGTTCGGGCATGGTCGGCGTCGATCTGCGGGTCGAGCTGAGCGATGGCGAACACACCCATGGTGGAGCCGGCGATGACCAGCCCGGCGGGCACCGACCGCCCCAGCACGCGGCGCAGGAAGTCGGGTTGCACGAGCCGGTCGTTGGGTTCGAGCGCGAGGAAGAACGCCGGCAGGCCGATGGTGAACCAGCTGAGGATGGTGAGGTGGATGGGCCGCAGCGGGTAGTTGAGCGCGAAGACCCCGGTGAGGATGGAGAGCACGATNNCGTCGCCGGTCATCGCCACGATGTGGCCCCGCGACTGCAGCGCCTGCACCATCGCCCGCTTCTGGTGGGGCGTGACCCGGCCGAACACGGTGGAACCCTCGATGGCGTCGGCGAACTCGTCGGTGCCGTCGGCCGGCAACGTGGTGGCGTTGACGTTGGCCTCCCAACCGTCGAGGCCGGCACGGCGGGCGACGGCGCCGACGGTGACGTTGTTGTCGCCGCTGATGACCTTGACGGTGACACCCTGATCGGCGAAGTAGCGCAGCGTCGCCGGCGCGTCGGCGCGAACCACGTCGTCGAGCAGCACGAGCGCCACCGGCTCGACCGAGGGGAGCGCGGCATCGTTGGCCGTGGAGAACGTCGAGGGGGTGCTGGCGAGCACGAGAACCCGCTGGCCGAGGGCAGCGTGCTCCTCGACTGTGCGTCGGAGCGCGCCCTCGTAGCGCGTGGTGAGCACGTTCTCGGGAGCGCCGAGCACCCAGTTGCCGTGGTCCTGGAACGACATCGCGCTCCACTTGCGTCCCGACGAGAACGGCACCCGACCGGTGAGCGTCCAGTCGGGCGGTGAGGGGTAGTGGTCCTGCAGCGCACGCGATGTCGCGTTGGGGTCGGGGTCGAGGTGGGCGATCGCCGCCAACGCCTCGTCGAGGCCGGCCGCGTCGATTCCGTCGAGGGCGATCACCTCGGCCACCTCGAGCGATCCCTCGGTGATGGTGCCGGTCTTGTCGGCGCACAGCACGTCGACGCGCGCCAGCACCTCGATGGCGGGCATCTCCTGCACGAGGCAACGCCGTTTCGCCAGCCGCACCACGCCGACGAAGAACGCGACGCTGGTGAGCAGGACCAGCCCTTCGGGCACCATGCCGATGAGGCCGGCGACCGTGCTGATGATGGCGTCGCGCCAGCCGACGTCGTTGCGGCGCAAGAACTGGCTGCTGGCGAGGAGGAGCCCCACCGGGATGATGGCGTAGCCCACCCACTTCACGATCCGGTTGACGTCGTTGCGCAGCGGAGAGTCGACGAGCGTGAAGCGACGCGCCTCTTCGGCGAGGCGGGCTGCGTAGTTCTCGGCGCCGACCTTGGTGACCATCATCCGTCCGGTGCCGGCCACGACGGCACTGCCGCTGAGCACCTCGTCGCCCTGCGACTTCACGACGGGGTCGGCTTCACCGGTGAGCAGCGATTCGTCGATCTCGAGGTTGTCGTGCACGAGCACCACGCCATCGGCCACCACCTGCGCGCCGGCGCGGAGCTCGACCACGTCGTCCTGCACCAGTTCGTGCACCTGCAGCTCACGCACCTGCCCGTCGCGCACCGCGTGTGCCCTCGGCGCGTTGATGACGCTGAGCTGGTCGAGCACACGCTTCGCGCGCAGCTCCTGGTACACGCCGATGACGCTGTTGGCGACGATGACGCCGGCNNGCCAGGATGCCGACCACGAGGTTGATGGGAGCGAACACGTTGCCGCGGATGATCTGGCCGATGGTGCGCGTGGGGGCGTGGGGCACCGAGTTGGTGAGCCCGCGGGCCACACGATCGGCCACCTGTGCCGACGACAGGCCGGTGCCGGCATCGGTGGTCGCGTCGATCGTCGATCCAGTCACGGCTGCGACGTTACCGGGTGTCGCCCGCGCGGCAGAGGGCCTCACCGGGGGAGCGGATGTCCCGGTGAGGCCCTCTGGATCGGGGGACTGTGTGATCAGCCGGTCGTGGCGGCCGTGTCCTGACCA